>CAZFAK010000208.1:0-5642 GCA_964517045.1 uncultured Spirochaetia bacterium
CAGAATGTAGACTGGGTGCAGCAGATTAATCAGGGACGCTGCCGGGATAACCTTATCACCTGGTATACGCATATGGATCCGCAAAAAGTAACCTTTTTCACCTGCAGTCAAAAGCCGCACAGTTTTGATACCAATCTGGAAAGTTTTATCGGTCCCTACCGGGATTACAGTGCACCGGCCGCAGTTACAGCCGGTACCTGTTTTAATTCGATCAGCAGACGGACCAACGGCACCGGTGCTTTTTGCCATGAGTTAACCCTGGAAGGTAACAGCAGCAGTGAATTGATCTTCATTCTTGGTTTCAGTAGTGAGCCGGATAAAATAGCGGGTATGGTAAAACCCTATTTGCAGTCTGAGCAGAGCCGGGATGCTTATAAGCGCCTGCGGCAATACTGGCAAAATTATACGTCCAAACTGCAGGTTAAAACACCGGATGCTGATATGAATCTGTTTGTTAATACCTGGAATCAATATCAATGTAAAACTACCTATAACTGGTCCCGTTTTGTTTCCCTGTATCAGCTGGGTTTTGCGCGCGGCATGGGAGTCCGGGACAGTTCCCAGGACATTCTCGGAGTAATGCATACTATTCCAAAGAAGGCGCGGCAAAAGATCAGCCGGCTTCTGCAGTGTCAGTACCCTGAAGGAAAAAGTTATCATCTCTATTTTCCGCTTAGCGGCAAAGGGGGCGAAGGAGATGCTCCTGTAAAAAAATATGACTGGTATTCGGATGATCATCTCTGGCTTGTGCTGGCGACTAACAGCTATCTTAAAGAAAGCGGTGATATGGATTTTTTAAAGGAAAAAATACCTTTTAATGACAGCAGTGATGATAGTGTTGCCGTCCATCTGCATAAAGCAGTCTCTTTTACTGCTGCGCATCTGGGTCCGCACCAATTGGCTCTGGCCGGCAGAGCAGACTGGAATGACGGCTTGAATCTGGATACAGGCCGGGGTATTGCGGAGAGTATATTTACCTCTTTGCTGTATATGCGAGCTTTGCGGGAATTAATAGAGCTTTACACTTATCTCAAGGATGATACAACTGCTGCTCAATACACTGCTATGTATGACAAGATGAAAAAAGCGGTAAATAATGCCGGATGGGACGGTAAATGGTTTTTGCGTGCTTATGATGACCAGGGTAACAAACTCGGTTCTGCGGCCTGTAAAAGAGGACAGATATTTGTTAATCCCCAGTCCTGGGCAGTATTTTCAGGTGCTGCGGACATAAAACAGGGCAACATGATTTTGGATGCTGTGGATAAGAAGTTAAACACCCCTTACGGAATTGTAATTCTGGAGCCGGCTTATCAAAAATTTGATGCGAACATTGGCGGACTGACTACCTATCCGCCCGGAGCCAAGGAAAACGGGGGCATATTCTGTCACACCAATCCCTGGGTAATGATCGCTGCCGCTATGCTGGGCAGGGGCGAGGATGCTTTCCGTTACTATAAACAGATTCTGCCGGCAGCGCGCAATGACCGGGCTGATCTACTGGAAGTGGAACCCTATGTCTATCCCCAGAATATTCTGGGCAGGGAACATCCTCAGACCGGGATCGGCCGCAATTCCTGGTTAAGCGGTACAGCTTCCTGGAATATGGTGGCTGCCGCCCGGTATATTCTGGGGGTCAGACCTGATTATAACTGTTTGCAGATTGACCCCTGTATTCCGCGGACATGGCCCGGTTTTAAAATACGCCGTGTATTCCGGGGAGCAGTTTATAATATTGAGGTGAAAAATGACAGGCATGTGAGTAAGGGAGTTAAGCAGATAATTGTAGATGGTAAAAAGAGGGCACAGGTGCCCGTGTTTGCCGCCGGAAGCGAACATAATATAATTGTGGAAATGGGGGACTGAAATGGCAGGCTGGACTGAAGAGACTTTAAACAAATTATCAACAGAAGAAAAAGCAGGCCAGCTTTTGCTTTGCGCTTTTTTTGAAATGGACCGGGAGCATGTGCCGGAAATAATAGACACAGTAAATAAATATCATTTGGGCGGCCTGCATCATACATTTGCGCCGCGTGAGGTGCTGGCTGCATGTCTGCAGGATATTCAGAGAGGTTCCCGGCTGCCTTTACTGGTCAGTGCTGATTATGAAAACGGATCCGGACAGCAGGTAGAGGAGGGTACCAATTTTCCCCGGCCTATGAGCAGAGCGCCGCAGGCAGATCTGGATCTGGAATATAATATCGGCAAAATTACAGCCCAGCAGGCCCGTTCTATGGGCGTAAATTTTAATTTTTCGCCGGTTGTGGACCTTAATACCAACCATCTTTGTCCGGATGTTAATGTACGCGCCTATGGCGATGATCCGAAACTGGTCTCTGAGATGGCAGCTGCTTTTATCCGGGGTATGCAGGACCATGGTCTGCTGGCCACAGCCAAGCATTTTCCCGGTAACGGGGGAACGGATATGGATCAGCATATCCATACTGCGGTTATTCCGGCAAACCGGGAAGAGATGGAAAAGAAATTTCTGCAACCCTATCGTTATATTATTGATAAGGCTGACGCTGGTGCGGTTATGGCTGCCCACCTGGAAGTCCCTTCTCTCTGCCGGGAGATAAATCCCCGTACCGGCCGGGTCGTACCGGCTTCTATGTCGTATGAGATTCTCACCGGTCTGCTTCGGAGAAAAACAGGTTTTAAGGGACTTATTATCTCTGATGCGCTTAATATGGGCGGGGTAACCACCCAGTACAGCGAGGAGGAGATACCGGTAAAGGCGGTTCAGGCTGGAATTGATTGTCTGCTTGTTTTTCAGCCGGAACATATTGAGATTTTTTACAAGGCTTTAATGGCGGCAGTGAAAAACGGCACAATTACCAGGGAAAGGCTGGATGATGCGGTCCGGCATGTGCTGGCAGCCAAGGAAAGGCTTAACCTCCATATTGACAGAGGCATGCCTTTTTCTCCGCAGGAGCGGGAGCGTTTTTTCCCCGTACACCGGCATGCAGAGCTCTGCAACAGGATTGTTAATTCTGCTTTAACCTTGATCAGAAACCGGGAAGATGTAATTCCTCTGGACACAGTAAAAGGAAAAAGAATATTGGTTTTAAATGCTTTTAACCCGGACCGGGATACCTCCCGCAAACAGGGTCAGCCGCCTATGGAAGAGGTTATTTCCGCTCAGCTTAAGCAAAGGGGTGCCCGGGTAAAAACAGTGGAACTTACTCCCCAGGCTCCCCTGGATGATATACGTCATATTCCGCAGCAGGGAAATGATTATGACTATGTTTTTTTTAATCTGTTTACAGTCCCCAATTGGGGTATCGGCACGCTTATTCCCAACAAAAATGCTGTCCGTATGTTCATGTTCGGCCTTTTATCGATCAAAACACCGGTTATTATTACTGCTTTTGGTGATCCTTACAGTTTTTACTACTGTCCGGCAGCGCCGGTTTTTCTCTGTACCTTTGATGAGAGCAGGGCAGCACAGCAAGCTGCGGTCCGGGCATGGCTGGGGGAAACGCCTATTACCGGCAAAATGCCGGTTTCGCTTCCCGGTTTTTTTAACAAAGGAGATGGTTTGCAGATTTGAATGAAAAAATATTTATAAATTTCAACCTGGTTGTAAAATTATAATTATTTTTTGTCAGGCTGGTAATATAGAAAAAGGAGAATTTATGCAGTGTCAGGAAATTGATTATGAAATAAAAGGCAGTGATATGCAGCTGGTACGGGTGGAACTGGATCCGGGCGAGACTGTGCTCGCGGAAGCCGGTGCCATGACCTATATGGAAGAGGGCATTACTTTTACAACTAAAATGGGTGACGGTTCGCAGCCCGGACAGGGTATGGTTGCCAAACTATTCAGTGCCGGGAAAAGGGTTATTTCCGGAGAATCCCTGTTTCTAACCCATTTTTCCAACAGCAGCAATGTTAAAAAAAGTGTATCTTTTGCTGCACCCTATCCGGGTAAAATCATAGCTGCGGATATGTCTGCTCACGGCAATACTCTTTTATGTCAGAAGGACAGTTTTTTATGCGCGGCACTGGGCACCAGACTGGATCTGGCTTTGCATAAACGGCTGGGAGCCGGATTGTTCGGCGGTGAGGGTTTTATTCTGGAAAAACTGAGCGGAGACGGGCTGGTTTTTCTGCATGCCGGCGGTACACTGATCGAAAAAAAACTGCAGGGTGAAATGCTGAAAGTGGATACCGGCTGTCTGGTAGCTTTTACGACCGGTATTGATTATGATATCAGCCGGGCCGGCGGTCTTAAAAATATGCTTTTCGGCGGCGAAGGCCTGTTTTTAACCACTCTTAAAGGCCACGGCACAGTCTGGCTGCAGAGTCTTCCTTTCAGCCGTATGGCAGACCGCATTATTGCCTCAGCTCCAAGTGCCGGAGGCCGGTCCAAAGGAGAGGGCTCGATACTCGGCGGTTTGGGAAGGATGCTGGACGGAGATAATTAAAACTTAACCGGTAAAGCCGGACTCGGCCTTTACCCGGATTAATCAGGCAGTTTCCCGTTAAGCTATTTCACCTGGACCCAGTCACTGCCGTTATATTGCAGCACATTAGCCTCACCTGCATTGCCCCAGTCCTTAAAGGCCAGATATGGCCTGTTCTGCGAATCAAAGGCCAGATCTATATAAGAAGCCATATTAGGAGTACAGCCGGGTGGACCAACTGTTTCCCAGTCACTGCCGTTAAACTTTTTAACAGTTGCTTTTTTACCGTTTATGCCGTCGAACTGATAATCCTGATAAGCAACATAGGGTGTATTATTATTATCAATAGCCAGCACCAGATTGGCGGCCTGGTCTGCGCTGAAAGCGCGGCTGCCGGAGAGTTCCCATGAACTGCCGTTATAGCGGAATACAGTTACCCTGGAGCCGCTGTTACGGTCCAGAACCGCCAGATATAAAGTATCATTATTATCAATAGCGAGAGCTGTAGCATCAACCATTTCCTGCGAAAGTTCATTGGCGCCTGTATATTCCCAGTCACTGCCGTTGAACACCATTACTACAGGTTCCAGCTGGTTGGCAAAAGCATTGGAGTAAAAGGATATATAGGGAGTGCCGCTGCTGTTTACAGCCATGTTAAAGGAGGAGGCTGAGGCTGTATCCACAATATAACCGCCGGCCATGCCAACACCGCTCCAGCTGCCGGTAAACTTTTTTACAGCCGGGTACTGGTAATAGTGGGGCGCAGCCGAGGGGGGAGTGCGGTGGTCGCAGTAGCCGATATAGGGCGTATCAGTATTATCAAAGGCAATGGTAATAAAGTAGGCAGAGCCGGCAGAATTGCTCTCTGCTCCAACCCTTTGCCAGGAGCCGTCATATTTCATTACTCCGGCCCAGGTATGATCTGATACTCCCAGCGGATCAGTCAGATTTTCATCCATTGCTACCCAGGGAATACCGCTGCTGTCAATTTGTATATCCAGCTGGGGTGTTTTATAAGGGGTGAAGGCGGGCTGGCCTACATAGCTCCAGCTTGTACCGTTATATTTTATAACATTGCCTTCATTATTGACATCAGAATAAGCCAGGTAAATATTGTCACTGTCATCAATATCCAGAGCCAGTGAGAATCTATGGATGGAGGATCTACCATTCCATAGGTCAGGGGGCCAGAGGAAGTGAAAAGTACCGTACAGCACATCACTGTTGATCCAG
>CAZFAK010000209.1:0-5630 GCA_964517045.1 uncultured Spirochaetia bacterium
CCCTGCCATTGAATTAAAAAATATTATATATTAAAATGAAACCCTTTTCAGTAAGGAGATATTATGCTTTATCCGCGCAAAAGCGAGACCAGAGATGTCAAAGACCTTTCCGGGATCTGGCGTTTTAAAATTGACAGACACAATAAAGGCCTTAAAGAAAAATGGTTTTTAAAACCGCTTGCCAATACAATTCCCATGCCGGTTCCGGCCAGCTACAATGATATTACCCAGGATGTCAGCCTGCGTAACCATACAGGTTATGTCTGGTATGAAAAAGAGGTTTATCTTTCCCGTTTCTGGGAGAATGAACAGCTGCGGCTGCGTTTCGGTAGCGCCACCCATCACGCTGTGGTTTATATTAACGGCCGCAAAATCATCTCCCACAAAGGCGGCTTTCTTCCTTTCGAAGCAGATATCACTTCCTGGCTGAAAACGCGCCGTATCCGTATTACAGTTGCCCTGGATAACCGTCTGGACTGGACCTGTCTGCCGCCGGGAGAGGTACGTAAATATAACGATGCTGATCATCCGCCCGGATTTAAATATATAGACTATGAATTTGACTTTCTTAATTATGCGGGTCTGCACCGTCCGGTACGAATTTATACTGTCCCCCGTAACTATATCCGGGATATTACTATTACTACAGATATCAAGGGCGGGCAGGGCATAGTCCGGTATAACACAGAAACAGTAACCGCCGGCGCAGGTTACCGTATTGAATGTGTACTGCTTGATAAAAATAATAAAACCTGCGCCCGCTGCCGGGGCAATAAGGGAAAGATTTCCTTAAACCGGGCGCATTTCTGGTCCCCGGATGATCCCTACCTGTACTCTTTAAAAGTAACACTTGTTGATAACCGGGGACAGGTTAAGGATGTTTACTACCAACCGGTCGGGATCCGTTCAATCAAGCTTAAAGGCAGACGTTTTTACCTTAATAACCAGCCTTTCTATTTTAAAGGTTTCGGCAAACATGAAGACATGGATATCAAGGGACGGGGCATGGACCATGCACTCAATGTCAAGGATTTTAATTTATTAAAATGGCTGGGCGCCAATTCATTCCGTACCTCCCACTATCCCTATTCCGAAGAGATCATGAACCTGGCAGATGAGATGGGTTTCCTGGTCATTGATGAAACCCCGGCCGTAGGTATGAACACTGATGATAAAAAACCGATCTTCTGCAGCAAAAGGGTAAATAAAAAAACCCTGGCGCATCACAAGGATGTACTGCGGGAGATGGTAGCCCGGGACAAAAACCACCCATGTGTGGTGATGTGGAGCATTGCCAATGAACCCGCCTCTTATGAAAAAAATGCCGGCCCCTACTTCAAAGCTTTGGCAGACCTGACCCGTAAACTCGATCCGACCCGGCCCGTGACCATGGTTAACGCTTCCGCGCCGGAGAAGTGTCAGGCAGCCCGCTACCTGGATGTGATCTGTTTTAATTTTTATTCCTCCTGGTACTGGGACTGCGGCCGCCTGGAGGTTATACCGCCGCAGTTTAAAGAGGCGGTTAAAGGATGGAAAAAATTTAATAAACCGGTAATGCTTACTGAATTCGGCGCAGACGCCCTGTCCGGATTCAGCCAGTCGCCGCCGGTTATGTTCAGCGAGGAATACCAGTGCGCCATGACCGAGCTGATACAAAAACTGGTGGCTAAATCCGGCCTCATAGGTGAACATGTATGGGCTTTTGCTGATTTTTACACCAAAGAAAATATTTTCCGGCCTATAGGTAACCGCAAAGGAGTCTTTACCAGACAGCGGCAGCCGAAAAAGATAGCCTATATCTTAAAAAGCCGCTGGCAGGGAAAACCGGCGCGCTATCTTGACGATTATCCGGTAAAAGTATAGGAGTTTATTATGTTGTATCCCAGAGAAAGTTTTACCCGGGAGATAAGAAAGCTGGACGGCATCTGGAATTTTAAAGCTGATAAAAAAGGTACTGGGCTTAAACAAAAGTGGCATCAGCGCCCCTTAAAAAAAAGCATCAAAATGCCCGTACCCTCCAGTTTTAACGACATTACCCAGGATGCTTCCCTGCGTGATTTCTGCGGCGATGTCTGGTATGAGACCAGCACCTTTATCCCGGCTGCATGGTCCGGGGAAAATGTGAGTATCCGCTGCGGCAGCGCCACTCACTGGGCCGAGGTTTATATTAACGGCTCCAGCGCAGGCACTCATAAAGGAGGTTTTCTTCCGTTTGAATTCAAGATCAATAAATATATTAAATGGGGACAGTCCAACCGTATAACTATCCGGGTCAATAATATCCTTACCTGGCAGACGCTGCAGCCGGGCGAAACCGTAACCCGAAACGGTCCCGGTTATCCGCCCGGCTACAAGACCCTGGATTATCACTTTGATTTTTTTAATTACGCCGGATTGCACCGGCCGGTTATGCTCTATGTACGGCCCCGGCGCCATATTACTGATATTACAGTCCAAACTGATATCCGGGGAAAAACCGGCCTGATCACTTACGGCATTCAGACCAATACCAGACACTCACGCCTGCAAGTAACTGTTAAAGATGCCCGTGACCGCCTGAAATACAGTGATGGCAGCCTTAAGGGAAAGGCGGAAATTAAAAATGCTGTTTTATGGCAGCCGGGCAAAGCCTATCTTTACAAACTGCAGGCTGATCTGCTTGACGAACAGGGCGAGATCTGTGACACCTATACCCTGCCTGTGGGTATAAGAACTGCAGCAGTTAAAAATAATAAATTTCTGATAAACGGCCGGCCCTTTTATTTTAAAGGATTCGGCAAACATGAAGATATAGATATCAGAGGACGGGGGCTGGATCCGGCCCATCATGTCAAGGATTTTAACCTGCTTAAATGGATAAACGCCAACTCCTTCCGCACCTCCCATTACCCTTATGCAGAAGAGATCATGAATCTGGCTGATGAGTACGGCATAGTTATTATTGACGAAGCTCCGGCTGTTGGTCTTTATCTGGGTTTTGGTGAGGATAACCGCACTGCTTTTTGCCCGCAGCGGCTGAATAAAAAAGCCACTGCCAATCATCTGCGTATTATGCGCGCGCTCATAGAACGCGATAAAAATCATCCTTCGGTAGTTATGTGGAGTGTGGCTAATGAAGCTGCTACCCATGAAAAAGGGGCTGTCCCCCATTTCCGCCGGGTTTTTGACCTGACCCGCAAACTGGATCCGACCCGGCCTGTAACCCTGGTAAACCATACCAGCCCGCAATACTGCCGGGTATCACAGATGGCAGATGTACTGTGCTACAATAAATATTACGGCTGGTATACAGACGTGGGGTATCCGGAAGTAATAAACCGCCAGCTTAGCCGGCTGATCAATTCTGCCTGGAAAAAATTTAAAAAACCGGTTATGTTCACTGAATACGGGGGTGATACGGTCGCCGGCCTGCACAGTTCCCCCCCGCGCCTTTTTTCCGAAGAATACCAATGTAAAATGCTGTCCGAGTTCCACAAAGTGTTTGACCGGTTTTCCTGTTTTATCGGGGAACAGGTCTGGAATTTCGCAGACTTTGCCACCAAACAGGGGCCGGTACGGATAATCGGTAACAAAAAAGGTGTATTTACCAGGGACCGCCATCCTAAAATGGCAGCCCACATGCTGCGGGAACGCTGGCAGCACAAAAAAGCTGAGTAAAATAGCGGCCTGCTGTATTTTTTATTAAATAAATCAAATAAAATGATAAAGACCGTCCGTTAGAGTCACGTCAGTAATTTGTCCAGGCGGCGCAGTAAATCAATAAGCTGTCTTTTCTTTGCCTGCAGACTTCTGCGGCTGACCAGTTTATAAAATATCCGTTCCAGTTCCTCATCTCTTTTTCCGCTTTCATACTTTTTTTCATTATCCCGCAGCTGAGGCTGTTTGGTATCAGTGTCAAAAATTCTAAAAACACTGCTGATATCCAGGTTTAACGCCCGTATAATTTTAAATAAGGTAACAAAACTGCAGCCGCGCCCGCCTTTCAGTATACGCCAAAGGGTATTGGCATTATTGATACTGGAGCGTTCAGCCAATTTTTTAATAGTAAGTCCTTGTTTTATCCGCTGTTGATTTAGATATAAACCAATAGATTTCTTTATCTCTTTTTCCTGGTTTTGCTTAATATTTTTAACAGAATTCAGTTTAGGCATAATGAATTTGTAAACTATAATATGCAGTGCAATTTTAATAAATATGCCAAACTGGTATTTTAAAAAAAATTTAATTCATTATTGACATATTACTTTTATTATGCTAAATTTGCTTTACTAAAAAATTCTTAACAGAAAATGCAAATGTTCTCATAAAATACAAACGGAGTAAGCTATGATTAATTTAAAACACTCTTCGACCAATCATTATAAAAAAGTACCAACCGGATTTTCATGGACAACCTTGTTTTTTGGTTGTTTTGTACCTCTTTTTAGAGGCGATGTTCTTTGGTTACTTGTTTCTTTTCTTCTCTCCATGTTTACCGGCGGGCTTTTTTGGTTCGTATTTCCTTTTATTTACAATGGAATCTACATAAAAAATCTCCTGACAAAAGGATTTCAACCTGCAGATGATTTTTCATCAAATTATTTAAAAACAAAGGGTTGGATTGCTCCAAATTAAGCTGAAGGTGTGACAGTTTTATTAGAAAAAATAACAAATACAAAAAAAATATAAATTTAATTTAGAAGTGAAAACCTTTATTTGTTCAAATTGCAATACTGTTTTACGTACGGAAACAGGAAAAATACATACTTGTCCTGCATGCAGCAGTCAGCATTTAGATATAACAGAAAAAGCAATTGATTATAAAGGGCTGCTTACCGGAAACTTTGTTAATAAAAATGAGTTTTTAAAATCCCTGCAGAAAGAACTTATAACCGGTATCTATACACCGGATGATATTATTGAAGAAACAAAAATCAAACAATATATAAAAATATTTATACCTCATTACCATTATGAGATCAATTATACAGGTGACTGGAGTGCTTCAAGCGGCTATGATCGTCTGGAAGAGTATACAGCTTATAAGACTAAATATGAAAATGGAAGATCCCGTCCGGTTCCGGTCCAACAAACCAGAACGGTTACTGACTGGAGACCTTCTAATGGTAACATTAGTGGTAGTACATCCTTTAGCTGTATTGCCTCCAGCATATTTAAAGATGAAAATATAATTAATTTTATTGATGACTTTGATATTGATATAAAAAAATCCTCAGATAATAAAGAATTAAATGATGCTTTTGTAGAAAAATGTTCCTACAGCGAAAAAGAGATATTTGACATTTCCGGTGAAGATGTTTTAGAGCTTCATATCAGGTCTGAAGTGCGGCAACAAGTACCCGGTGATCATATTAAAAATCTTCAATGCACTTTTCAACATGAAATTACTGATATAATTCTTTTTTATAAACCTATCTGGATAGCTTTATGTAATTATAAAAACAATGAATTTAAATTTCTTAGCGATGGAAACAATGCTGAAGATATATTATTATCCGGTGAAAAACCGGTAGATAAAGAAAGAGTTAAAAAAGTAAAATCCATTTTCAGACTTTTTAAAATAATATTACCACTAAAAATTACATTTATATTGTTAACATTGTTTTTCTTTTTTCTTATCCCCGTTTCGA
>CAZFAK010000210.1:0-498 GCA_964517045.1 uncultured Spirochaetia bacterium
GCTGTCAGCTGCAATACCCCGGCTAATAAACCGGTAAAGCATACGGTTAGTCTGGCAGGCATGGAAGCGGAAGCTGTAAAAAATTTTTTTAGCAGCATAAAAGATATGGTTTTACGGGCCAAGGGTTATTTTATAGATAACCGTGAGTTATGGTATATTGATGACGGCGGCGGTAAGGTAAGGCTGCAGAAAATAGGGCCGGCAGATACTGATACAGAGCCTGCGGCTGTTGTTATCTGCTCTCCGGACCGGGATGCAGAGGTTAAACAAGCCGCTGCCGGTTTAAAGCCTGTATAACAGCTTATCTATTTTGCTTCAATTCCTCCCCGGTTACAGGTAAAACAAAAGGCCTTGCTGAAAGCGGATTTTGTTTTACTATTACCGGAGTACGGTATACAGCTTCAATGTTCTGATAGGTTAATACATCAGCCGGACTGCCGCTGGCAAAAACCGCTCCCTGGTTCAGTAATAAAAGTTTGCTGCAGTATTCACTAGCCA
>CAZFAK010000210.1:508-5579 GCA_964517045.1 uncultured Spirochaetia bacterium
AGATCATGCTGTATCATAATTACAGTCAGGCCGTTTTCCCGGTTTTGCTTCAGCAGCAGGTCCAGTATTTTTATCTGGTGGGTTATATCAAGATGAGCTGTAGGTTCATCCAGGAGCAGTAATTCCGGCTGCTGAATAAAAGCACGGGCTATCTGGGCCAGCTGCAGTTCGCCGCCGCTTAACTGGTTAATATAATGGCCGGCGTATTTTTCAATATTTGTTAATTTAAGGTACTGTTTTACTGTGTCCCTGTCCTGTTTGCTTTCCCGGAACTGAAAGTTTTTAAAGTAGGGGTGGCGGCCCAGCATCAGGTAGTCATAGACGGTTATAAAGGCTGGTGTCATAGACTGTTTAACTACAGCTATTTTTTGCGCCCGCTGGCGGTGGTTTATTTTTTTTAATTCCCGGTTATTGATTTTGACACTTCCCTGCAGCGGTTTCAGCAATCCGGAAATTGTTTTGATAAGGGTGGTTTTGCCCGCACCGTTGGGCCCGATTATTCCCCACATCTCTCCTCCGTCTATATGCAGGGAGATATCCTCAATGACCGGCAGATTGTTATAACCGCTTTTAATATGGTTTAAGCTTAGCAGAGGTATCATAATTCAATTTTTTTACCGGAAACAGCATAAATAAATATAAGGCCGCCTATTATACCGGTGATAACACCTACCGGCAGTTGCCGCGGGGCAATTATAGTGCGCGCCAGTGTATCACAGTTTAGTAAAAAAACAGCTCCGCCGAGATAGGAGGCAATAAGGAGAATGCGGTGGTCATTACCGGTAAAAAGACGGACAAAGTGGGGTATGACCAGGCCGACAAAACCGATAATGCCGGCTACAGCAACACATAAACCGGTAAGCAGGGAGGCGGTGAGGAAAAGAATCTTTTTGGTGCGTTCAATATTTATACCGAGATGAAAAGCTTCCTCCTCACCAAGGGAAAGCGCATTAAGGTCCAGCATATAAAAATAACCAAGCGCCAGTCCGGTTACAGAGGCAGCCGCTACAATGTAGATTAACAGCGGCTGCGAGGTATCAAGCCAGCCCATTATCCAGAATATAATACTGTGCAGATTGTCCTTGCCGGCAACCGACATCAGGAACATAACCAGTGAAGAGGCAATAAAACTGATCATCACACCGGTAAGCAGCAGGTTGTTAATGTTGAAAAATGCTTTACGCATAGTCAGTACGTAGACCAGTAATACAGTTACAAGGGCGCCGCTGAAACCGGCCAGGGGCAGCATAACTACTGCGGGCAGCAGCGTGATTTTCAGAACTATTACCAGACAGATGGCCAGGGAAGCGCCGCCGGATATGCCCAGCGTATAGGGCTCAACCAGGGGATTGCGGAAAATGCCCTGCAGAATAGTACCGCACAGGCTCAGCGCTCCGCCGATGGTTAAGCCGAGTATAATCCGGGGTAGACGCAGTTTATATAATACTTCGCTGTGGGAAGCGAGTGTACTGCTGCCGCTTAAGACAGCCCATATATCAGCAGCAGCAAGAGGATATTCACCGCTTAGCAGGGCAACTATAACGGATAAAATAACCGCGGTTAACAGAACAGCAAGGAGTAAAAAATTTTTTTTTTTCATAATTATAAATTTAATTCCTGTTTGTGGCTGAAAGAAGCGATTTTTTTTAAAGTTTTGATAAAAGTTACCGGATTGGAACTGCATGCTTCATATTGATCAACTATCAGAATATTATTTTTTTTAACTGCCTGTAAGGATTTAAACTGATACCATTTAGCAAGAACGTCTTCTTTCTGCATGCCCATCAAAGTGGTGATTATAATATCCGGATCAGTCTGCAGTAATTTTTCGTAACTGTAAGCACCGCTTTTTTTATGACGCAGCACATTACAACAGCCGCTGAATAATATATACTGGTGTAAATAGGAGTTGGCAGCCGCTCCGTAAAGCGGTTTATCCCCGATTTGAAAAAAAACTGTTTTTAAAGGCAGTTTGCCGGTTTGGTTGGTAATACGCTTTAATTCGTCACGGCACTCCGTAATAACAGCATGCGCTTTTTTTTTCTTATCAAAGATGGTGCCCAGTTCCCTGAACTGGCTGCAGATCTCTTTAAAAGAGGAGGGCATTGGGAAAACTTTTACTTTAAGTCCCAGCTGTTTTAACCGGGTAATGTTTTCCGGTCTGGTTAAACCGGTTGCCAGTACAATGTCCGGCTTAAGTTTGTAAATAAGTTCAATATTTATGCGAAGCAGGTCTCCGATATTGGTGATGCGGACAGCGGCTTGCGGCCGGACACAGTAACTGGTATCAGCAGCCAGATTGCTCCCGGCATTCAGTAAAAAAATCTGTTCGGTCAGGGCCGGTCCCAGAGAAACAGCTTTAAACCTGCCGTCTGTATGCCGGTCAGAGGCAGGTTTGCTGCAGGCAGTGATGCTTAAGCAAAGCAGTAGAATCCGGGTAAAGTATTTCATATCTGGTTGAGATTGCGGTGGTCAATAATATGACGGGCCTTGCCTGCGCTGCGCTGCAGGGTGCCGGTGTCTGCTATTTTTAATTCTGCTTTAATACCGGTTATACTCAGTATTTGCGCAGAGAGCTGCTTTTTGAGAGCAGCAAGGCTGCTGTTGTTTAAAGCAGAACTTTTTTTCGGCTTAAGTTCAACCGTAATTGTCAGTCTGTCTGTATGCTCTCTGCGGCTGGCTTCGATCAGGTAGTGGGGAAGCAGACCAGGCATGGATAGCAGTATCTCTTCGATCTGCGAAGGGTAAATATTTACTCCTTTTATAATCAGCATATCGTCGCAGCGGTATAATATTTTCTGCAGCCTGGCTGTTGTTCTGCCGCAGGAGCAGGTGGTTTCATCCAGGGCAGAGATGTCTCCGGTGCGGTAGCGCAGCAGGGGCAGAGCTTGTTTGGCAAGGGTGGTAATAACCACCTCACCCTGCCGGCCGGAAGGCAGGGGTTTACCGGTAGCAGGATCAATGATCTCTACAATAAAGTTGTCTTCGTTTATATGCATGCCTTTTTTTACATAACATTCACCGCACACACCGGGACCGATTACTTCCGAGAGTCCGTAATTATCAGTGGCGGAGATATTTAATTCAGTTTCGATATAGCGGCGCATTTGGTCAGTCCAGGGTTCTGCTCCGAAAAGTCCGTATTTAAGCTTCAGGTCTGCTGCCGGATCCAGGTTGTTTTCTTTAATAAGATCAATAAGGTGCAGTGCGTAGGAGGGGGTGCACACCAGAGCTGTTGTTTGTAAGTCCTGCATAAGGGTAAGCTGTCTTACGCTGTTGCCGCCTGAGGCAGGAATAACAGCAGCACCGAGAGCTTCCAGGCCGGCATGCATACCAAGTCCTCCGGTAAATAAACCGTAACCAAAAGCTACCTGTGCTGTATCAGAGCCGGTAACACCGGCTGCGGCTGCTATACGGGCAGTCAGTTCGCGCCAGTTGTTTAAATCAGTTGCTGTATAACCGACAATGGTAGGTTTGCCGGTTGTCCCGCTGGAAGCATGGATACGGTTTAGTTTATCCGCCGGTACAGCCAGCATATTAAAAGGATAATTTTGACGCAGGTCATCTTTACGGGTAAAAGGCAGGTGCTGCAGGTCAGCAAGTTTTTCTACTGCTTCTGGTTTGCTCCCGTTTCGGCTCATAAGTTTTTTATAAAAAGGTACTTTTTTGTAAATATATTGCAGTAAATGCTGCAATCCGGACAGCTGGAATCTTTTTAAGTCGGCCCGGGGCATACATTCCTTTTGTTTATTCCAGATGGGCATAAATGTTCCTGTAAAGAATAATTAATTGTAGCATATAAGTTAATAAAAAAAAAAGATAAGCAGCCGGCAGCGGTGTGTTGCGCCCCGGCCTGAAATAAATCCGGATTGAGAGCTGCTGTTTGTTTTTTTTGATTATAGTTTTTTGAAAGCTGTATTTTTCCAGCTGTGCAGTACTTGCTTAATTTAGACAGGTGTACTATAATACGCCCTCTGAAAAAGGAAATATTAATGAACTCCTATGCTGCACCCGCGGTAAAAAAACATACTGATAATGTACATCTGCTGGAATTCAGTGATAAACAGCAATTATATCTGATCGGCACAGCGCATGTATCCCGCAATTCAGCCCGTTTGGTGGAAAATATTATTAAGGAAGTTGATCCGGATACGATATGTGTTGAGCTGGACAGCCAGCGCTATGAAAATATCAAAAATGCTGCGAGTTATGAAAAACTGGATATAATAAGTATTATAAAAAAGAAACAGATATTTTTCTTTGCCGGAAAACTTATACTCTCCTCTTTTCAGAAAAAAATTTCAGATAAAACAGGCGCCAACCCGGGTGAGGAGTTTACCAAAGCCTTGGAACTGGCAGAGAGTAAAAATAAAAAACTGGTTCTGGCTGACCGTAATATAGGCATCACCCTGAAAAGAGCCTGGCGTATGACCGGTATATGGAGTCAGTTAAAAATGTTCACTGCGCTTTTGTGGGGGGAAAAAGAGGGCATAGATGAAAAAAAACTGGAAGAACTGAAAAAAGAGGATGCCTTGACTGTGCTGATTGAGGAACTGGGCACGCAGCTGCCTTCTGTAAAAAAAGTTTTAATTGATGAACGCGATAAATATCTTACCGGTAAAATACAGCAGCAACTGGGGAAGACAACGGTAGCTATAGTAGGAGCGGGCCATGTTCCAGGTATGCTTGAAGCCTTTAAACAGCCTGTGGCCGCAGAGGACATGCGGGATTATGATACTATTCCGAAACGATTTCCCTGGTTTAAAACTTTTTTATGGATTATTCCCCTGATAATTATCAGCGCGTTTATCTGGAATTTTTTAAGCAGTGACAGAGAGATGACTGTTGCTGCTGTAAAAACCTGGATTATGGTAAACGGCACTCTGACAGCAGCAGGCTGTATACTGGCCCTGGCTCATCCTCTGGTTGTGATTGCCGGTTTTCTCGCTGCACCGCTTACCAGTTTGAACCCGCTTATCGGCGCCGGTATTGTTACGGGTCTGCTGCAGGCTTTTCTGGTCCGGCCCCGCGTGATAGATTTTATCAATCTTAAAGAAAATGCAGCTCATTT
>CAZFAK010000211.1:0-5568 GCA_964517045.1 uncultured Spirochaetia bacterium
ACTCTTCGACCATAGCGTCGAGACCTCTCAACGAGAAGCAGATTGAAACCATACAGCATAATCTGTTTACTCATGTGCCCTGTGCGGAAAAATTTTCTTCTATCGGCATTAACTATGTACTGCACTGTCTGCCGGGCAATGGTTTTTCCAAAACCGTAACCGTGCTGCAGCATCTGCGCCGCTGTCTCGCTCCGGACGGTGTTTTATTCGGCAGTACTATACTGGGTAAGGGGAAAGAACAGAGTCTGCCGGCGCTGTTAATGAATAAGTTTTACCAACTATTGGGCAGCTTTAATAACAAGAGTGATAGTAAAAAAACAATCCTCAGCGGTTTGCAAACTGTTTTCCCGGGTGTAAAATGGCAGATCTGCGGCGCGGTCCTTCTATTCAGCGCCCGTTATTCCCATGGCGTGCCAGCAGACGGTCCATAGCTTTTTCCGGGGAAAATGATTTTATGCCCCAGCAAAAATTATGCAAACGGAACCTCCGCTCTCTGGAAGCGGTTAGTTTACGTACTTTAAAAGAACGTTTTTTTTTTACAGCGCCGTATAGAGCTTTTTTAAAAAAAACAGCGGGTAGAAAATTAAGTAAACCTTTATTCATCAGACCTTCATTTTTAAATACCGGAAACAGATAACCGGTACAGTTATCTGATAACAGAGAAAATTTCATCTCTCCCAGTTTGTATCTTTCTTCGGTTTGCGCAAAAAAAGAAAAATATTTATTCAGACGGACCTGCGGTACATCATTTAGGGTCAAACTGTAAACAACAGTACGCTGAAGCTCTGCTTTACCGTAAAGGTTGACCCATTTATAAGCTGCAGCAGAGGGGTCATTGTTAACCCAGTACACGCCGGCCTCGTTTAACCAGACATTGGCCGGCATAACACTGATAAGAAAATTGCTTTTCAGCATCAGCGGATTATAAACCTGGTAAACAGTATTTTCCAGCTGCAGGGCAGTGTGGCCGTGAAAAAAACAGTTCTTTTTATCAACCGGATAAAAGGGAAGTGAAAAATACAAAGTCAAACCGGTGTCATAGCGCATAATTTTTTATCTTGGCTTTCAGGTTTTATAATTTTAACCCCACTTTAACATATTTTCAAATAGAATTTTTTTGTTAATTTATAAAAATTTATTGCTCTCTACAAACGATTGGTTGAAAAAAATTGCTTTTCCGGAAAAAATTGACTATAATAACTATAGTCAGAGTAGACCAATAAACAACAGGTGTTTGTTGCTGCGCTAAACTGTACTGCCGGAAAAAACCGGCCGAAAAAATATTACAATATTTATAATATAAAATTAAGGCTGATTATATGACTACTGACCGTTACGACCAAAAACTTGTACCTATTGATAATATTAAACAATATCTGGATAAAAAGCAGACCGTAAAAAGCAATCTTTACAACCACCAGGGAATGCTGGTTTTACCCAGGGGAAAAAAACTTAAAAAAATCAGCAATTTACCGCCCCTGTATATTTATAAAAAAATAACGCGCGACAGTATCAACATTAAAGACACCGCCAGCCCGGAAAAGACAACTATTAATGAAGCTGCTGTTGACAGGCTGAGTAAAGCCTTCGGCCTTAAGACAGTTGAACGTTATAAAACTTCTATAGAAAAAGTAGAAAAAATACTTTCCCGGGATCTGCAGCCTGATGACCTGAATACTATTAAAGATATTATGAATGATACCCCGCAGGAGGAGGTTATCTCACTCTCCGGCTGTATACAAAACATCCGCCAGGCTGATACCTACACCATGCACCACTCCCTGGCTGTAGGACTGCGCCTGGGCAGCGCCTTGCGTCATTTTAAAAAGTATAACAATGAAAACTGGTTTTTTGATATTTTCAAAAATAAATATGAAAGCATCAGTTTTGCCGAAGAGAGTATTAAAACCTATGCTCTGGGTGGCATACTGCATGATTTTGGCAAAACAGCTATTAATAAAAAAATACTTCTGAAACCCGGACCCCTGAACCGGCAGGAGTTTACAGCTATGAAACAGCATCCCCGCCTGGGCGTAGAACACCTGAAAAAAATAAACATAAATAACAGCAAAATTCTGGACATTGTCGGCAATCACCATGCTGCTTATCTTACTTCTCCGGGAAGCAGACAATCCTCGCTCGCAGTCCTGTGCAACATTATCGATATTCATGATGCCTGCCGCTCACAGAGATGTTATAAAAAACCTTTTTCACCAGCTAAAACCATAGAGATCATAACCAAAGAAAGTCAACGTTTTAACTGGCCCAAACCGATCGTACGCATAACAGTAAAAGAGATACTGCCCCGCTTTGAAAAATCATTTTTAAAAGCCGGCTAATAATTAGAAATCAAATTTATCTGTAAGAAAAGATGCCAGCTGCTCAATCTTTAACCGCTGTTGCTGCATCGTATCCCGGTCGCGGACAGTTACACAGTGATCACTCTGTGAATCAAAATCATAGGTAATACAAAAAGGAGTACCGATCTCGTCCTGGCGCCGGTAACGTTTACCGATTGAACCGGAATCGTCATATTCAGCATTAAAACGGCGCACCACCTGGTTAAATACCTGCAAAGCGCCGTCAGTCAGTTTTTTAGACAGAGGCAATACTGCACACTTTACCGGGGCCAATGCCGGATGAAAACGAAGCACTTTTCTTTTTTCTGCTGCAAGCTGTTCCTCGTCATAAGCATCACAAAGAAACGCCAGCGCCACGCGGTCAACCCCCAGAGAGGGTTCAATACAGAAAGGTATATATTTGCTATTGGTCACTGTATCATGATACTGCATATCTTCACCGGAAAATTGCTGGTGCTGTTTCAGATCAAAATCAGTTCTGTCAGCTATTCCCCACAATTCACCCCAGCCAAAAGGAAAACGGTATTCAATATCAGTAGTTGCTTTACTGTAATGGGAAAGCTCGGACCGGGAATGATCCCGTACTTTAACGTTTTCCTGCTTAAGTCCCAGCTGTTCCAGCCACTTTACACAAAAATCTTTCCAATAGCTAAACCATTCAAGATCCTCACCCGGCTTGCAAAAAAACTCCAGTTCCATCTGTTCAAACTCCCGGGTACGGAAGGTGAAATTGCCCGGCGTAATCTCGTTACGGAAAGCCTTGCCTATCTGGGCAATGCCGAAAGGTATCTTTTGGCGGGATGTCCGCTGTACATTTTTAAAATTAACAAATATACCCTGGGCAGTTTCCGGACGCAGATAAACAGTGTTTTTACTGTCTTCAGTTACACCCTGAAAAGTTTTAAACATCAGATTAAATTTTTTTATGCCGGTAAAATCACTTTTGCCGCAGGCGGGACAGGCTATAGTATGCTCCTTTAAATAATTCTCTATTCTGTCCTCCTCCCAGGCATCAACCGGCTTTTCCAGTTCGCTTCCCTGCTCTTTAAGATGGGTCTCTATAAGTTTATCCGCCCGGAAACGTTCCTGGCAGCTGCGGCAGTCAACAAGAGGATCACTGAAACCAGCCAAATGTCCGGATGCTTCCCAGGTGCGGGGATTCATAAGAATAGCACAGTCAACACCGACATTATCCGGCCGCGAGGTTACAAATTTATACCACCAGGCTTTTTTAATATTATTTTTAAGCTCTACACCGTAAGGGCCGTAATCCCAGGTATTGGCCAGACCCCCGTATATATCTGAACCGGGATAAATAAAACCGCGGTTTTTTGCCAAAGCAGTTATATCTTTTAAAGTAAAAGCCATTTCTATATCCTGAGCAGTATTAAGTGAATTATATCATAGAATAAAATCCCTCGCGGCGCTGACAAATCCTGCTGCAATTATTCTGTTGTCAGTACCACCCTTATCCCCATCCAGATCGGTCGGGCCGAAGGTTTAAGAAAATTACGTTTTCTTACATCAGTAAACGCAGCACCCTTGTCAAAATTACCGCCCCGGAAACAGCGTACACTGGCCCGTCTGCTGTTTACTGGATCTTTTTGCCGGCGGCTGTAATAAAAATCAGGATCATACCAGTCATAAACCCATTCCGATACATTACCAGCCATATTATAAAGACCGAAACTGTTAGGCGGTAGTTTGGCAGGGAGCATTGGTGAATTGTCCTGATACCCGCCTACCCGCATTTCATAAGAACAATAACGCCGTTCATAACCCTTAAAACCGCTTATATTACAGGTGCTTCTTTTAATACGTCGGCTGTCCTGATAGGGAGTATGATTTTTACCGCCGGCTGCATATTCCCACTGCGCTTCAGTCGGCAGCGAATACTGCCTGCCGGTTTTTTCCGTAAGCCATTTACAGTAAAAATAGGCTGCATACCATGACACACAGGTAACAGGCAGATCACCGCAACCGGAACAGGCCTGAAAAGAATTATCCTTTTTTTCAATAAAAAAGTAGCGTCCCAGTTTTACCACAGGTATACCGTCAACAGTCCGGTTGCCGTACTCATTAAGAAATAATAGAAACTGGTTTACAGTTATCTCATGCCGGGACATATAAAAAGATGACAGCTCTACCTGATGTCTGGGATTGTCATCCTCTCCCCGGGGATCACCCATATAAAAACTGCCCCCTTTAATAAATATCATTTCCGGGAACCCCTTGCCATGACAGATGATATCAGTATAGAGTTTCTCATCTTTAAGGCGGGGAGAGTTTAATAAACTCCTGAGAGCAGCAGCTGTTTTCCGGTTAACCAGCGACAGCTCATTACTGTCCAGTCTGAACATAGTGCTGTTTAAAAGATATATACGTTTAACTTGCGGATTATAACGTATTATTTTCAGCCGCACCACTTTATGTTCCTCCATTAACTCTACTGCAGCGGTTAAAAGAAAATCAGCTTCCGTAGCAGCTGCCAGTTCCCGGCTGAGATCATCCAAGGATCCAGCACCCAGAGCATCCCGGGCCGCTCTGTTTGCCAGCAGTTTCTGTACCGCTTCGTCAGAGAGAACAGTATAATCTTTATAACCAAGCAGTTCGTTTTCCAGAGCTGACAACAGGACATTGCCCCAATCCGCATCAATAGCTTTATTTAACTGCGGCTGCTGAATATAGATAGTAGCAGCAAAAACCAGCTGACCTGTCAGTAAACAAGCTAACATCCTGAACATCATTTCCCCTTTTTAAAAAGCAATACTGACAGATATGCCGATCAGCGGATAATTGATAAAACCGCGTGATTTTTTAACAACTTTATCAGTAGTTGAAGATTTTTTATCAGCATAGGGGTTTTTTTGTACGGGCCGGAATAAATTGTGCAGCTGGGTGGGATAAATATACTCAGGCTGATTACCCCAAACCAGGCTGATAACCTCTATATTAACACGGCTGCGCACCAAAACCCCGAGCCTGGCTGTCAGGCTTACCATATTACCGTAGATAATATCGTAGTTGACCCCGCTCTTGATAAAGAGCTGCACAGGCGGCGGCAGGAATTTAAAACCAAACTCCAGAGAAGGTACTGGTAAAAGTGTATATGTTTGTATACCGGGCAGAATAGAAAATGTAAACATCCGGCTTTTATACAGTTCCCGTTCCCAGTAAAAGGAAAAAGAGAAAATTTTTACATTAGCCA
>CAZFAK010000212.1:0-5537 GCA_964517045.1 uncultured Spirochaetia bacterium
TGTTAAATTATCAGTACTTATATTAACCGGCCCGAATTGATTGCCGCTGAAAGCCACAATTGTTTCTCCGGGATTAGCTGCGGTCACTGCGTCATTGATGGAAAAATAGGCGGTATTCTGGTCTATATTTGACGCCACCTGGGAATAAAGATAAACGGGAAAGCAGATTATAATTATTAAAATATATTTTTTCATAACAGCCTCCTTATAATTACCTTCACATCTCTGTCAAGATAATTCAAAATTACTAAAATAAAACAGACAGATAACCGTTAATACCATGCTGTTTATAACTGCCTTTTTCGCTTTTATTATCATAATAAAAAACAAGGCGGGAGTTTTTGTTGATATTATAGGCAGCGCCCGCAGCTGCGTATAACTGGGTTTCCTCCATCTCACCGGTATAATAAACCGTCTGTATCATAAAAGGATCAAGGGCGTCATTGTATTCCAGATGACGGAAGCCGGAGCGGTTAAATATAGACAATCCTGCCAGCAGACTCAGCTTTTCAACCGGATCCCAGGAAAGAGAGCAGGAGTGCATTTTGATAGTCAGATTATCATTATTATTACCGTTAGCATCGTTTCTGGTCTGCTTCTGGCGGGAAAAACTATAGGCAATATCCGGCAGCATGGCATGCACTTTATGCAGGTTTAAAGCCAAACCAGCCTGCAGACCGCTGAACTTTCTCAGACCGGTAGAGTTGCCGTTGGTAGCATATTTCCCGGCAGCGGTTTTTTCCTTATACATATCATAGTTTATTTCCGCTTCCAGAAAGGAAAGCATACGGTTGGCATAAGCCAGACTTATCCCCTGCCGGTTGGGGGTAGCAGGACCCATTGGAAAAATAAGCTCTGTCCCCCGGGCCCAGATACGGTTGAAAGCCATATCATCGGCATAAATACGTTCTGCAAAATGGCCGCTGATATTGGTCTGTCCCTTGAAATAAGTACTTAAGCTGTTAAGTTCTTCGTAAAAAGAGGGACTTTGAGCTCCGGGTGCATAATAGGCAAAATCTATACTTTTAAAACCAAAATCCAGCCGGTTTTTAAAAAGTTCATAATATACCTTAAGATGTAAAGCATTACCTTTCCAGTCCCCGTTCGTATCTCCTTTATATTTACTAAAGGCCAGTTCAGTATCCACCCGGCCGTGCATAGCCGGTTTTTTGTTTTCCTGATTCATTTTTTCCAACAATACTGTGGTGTCAAAAAAAGCAGCTACCGAGTTAATAATAATATCAGCTGTATAGTTACTGTAATTCTGGTTAAGATATTTATCACTGCGGTCAACATAATCCAGAAAACAGTATTGTAAACCGTAAAAGTTTGACCGCCCTGTATCAAGATTAAAAGCAGTAATGAATTTTTTAAAATCAAGCGAACCATAGGGTGTTACACTCGCGTAAAAACCAAGGTAATCCAGCGGTCTAAATTCCTTAATCTTCAAATTGCCGGTCAATTTTCCGCCCTGCATATACCAGGCATTATCCCGCTGATATACATTATAGCGCTTAACCTCCTCCAGCAAATTAAATATCCCGCTCTTATAACCAAGCGGATCAGCAGGCAGATACATAGTTAAGGGGGACAATTCCTGGTAAAAATTACCCAGCCGTATATCCAGAAAATCAAAAGCAGTGGCCTCAATCCAGACATCTCTGACCTGAAAGGTCTCGCCCTGCACAAAAAATCCGGAAAAATCACTGTAAAAACGCAGCGCTCCATGAGCTTTAATATAAGGAAAAATACTTTTTTCCAAAGCCAGATCCACTGCAATATAATTGTCATGTTTTTTCTGCGCCTTATTAGTAAGTACATCACTGCCGTTTAAAAAGGAGTTATCAGCAATAAACATGCCGCGGCCCTTAATAAAAAAACTTTTCTGGGAATTGATATAATCCACCTGTTTTTCCAGCTCCTCTACTTTTTTTTCCCGGCTAGCACCTGTTTCCGGCAAAGCCTGACTTAGCATTAACAACAACAAAATTAAATTTAATTTTATTTTTTTCATATTCTTATCCTTTTTTGCTTTAAAAAATTACTTTCATTTCCAGTGAGGATACTATACCTCTGTTCTCCGGAATATCAGTATATTTGCGCTTAATACTGTACCCCCGTACCCGTAAAAACAGGGACGAGTAAGGGGTAAAGCGGAAATCAAAACCGGCTCCCGCACTTTTATCCTTTAGAGTATAGGGGATAACCGTATCATCGGAAAACCATCTCTCTGCGCCTCCGAACAGCAGCAGATAAAAATTTTTAAAAAGTTTCTGCGCCCAGAACAGATAGGCAAGATCACCGGCGAATAAAGATTTATACTGATCAGCTAATACCATGCTGATCTTCTTTTGCTGCCACATATTTTTCTGAATATAAAATCCGTAGAAATAACTTTCCTGCAGGAACGGTAGTAAAACTGCCAGATCAATTCCCAATAGCAGGCGCAGATTATCAAAACTGTGCCGGTGCGGATCTGTATTGGTAAAACTGACTGTCTCTGTCACATCTTTCCAGCCGTAACGGTTAAGATCAAAATCACTGCCGTCACCGCGGTGCTCCAGGTTTAGACTAGGCTCCCAGACTCCGAAAAAATCATACCAGATATTATGATTGAGATTATGGCTGAAAGTAACCCTGGCAGCGGTTTTCTTAATAGTGCGGGAAAAATTATAACGCAGGCCCATAGTCAGCGCTTTAAAATCAGCCTGCATCTCCCCTTTAAAACCGTAGCGGTTATTATATAAATGAGTACCTGCTCTTACGCCCATAGCCGTATTTATATATTCCTCACTCTGCATAAGGTTAACAGCTATACCGCTGCCTGGTACAGCCTGCACCGGTGTATAGTTGCTGTAATTATAGGTATGGTGCACAGCAGTAGCCGGACCGGTAAAACGGGGAGAGACAACAAAACCGCTGCTGCTTAAACGTAGTTTATCAAAAAAAGCAACCTTTTCCATATCCTGCTGAAATTCACCGTAAAGCGCACTGCCGTTAAAAGCGGGAAATTGAGCGCTCTGGGCAAAAGAATGGCCGTATTCCAGAAAAAAATGGCTGTCATTTTTTAAATTAAATTCGGAAAAAGCAGTCAGGTTATGATAGTTACGGTCATTCTCCCAGGTATTGGAGAGATTGATCAGATAATGTTTGCCGCCCAGGCCGGCTTTGAAATGCTTAAACTTTCGGTCCACTATATAGTAGATCAAAGAGGAGGCTGTCTCCCAGAATATCTCCCCCTTATCGCTCTTACCCCAGAAAGCGGCAAGATGAAGCTTACCGGGCAGGTTCCACATCTCGGTGTATATCCCTTTAATTCCCTGGCCGCCGGCGCGGTCATCCTTATCTATATCTGAAACAGCAGTAAGCTCTTTATATTTCTGCGGTGATTCGTCCAGCAGATCCCAGGCATCACGCTCAAAAGGATATTTACCCCAGCCTCCGCCCGGAGAGGAAAAACTGAACATAGTCTGCCCCTCAAAGCGCGGTCCGCCGATTGCCAGATAAACAGCAGTGGAACCGAGATTTAAGCCGAGATGAAAACAATAGTTATGGATAACCTTGAATCTGCTGGCAGCACTATCGTCAAAAGCCATATTCATGCCATAGGTAAAGGCCAGCGACAGGTTATTAAGTTTGGGGGTTTCCATCTCGATTTTCAGGTTCGGCTCATAAGGAGGGTTATCCCAGTAGGTATAACTCTTTTCTCCCTTAATATTGGAAGCGGGAAACTTCTGCAGTTGATAATTTACCGCACTGAAACGGCCGATTACAGAGATCCGGAAAGGATTACCGTATTTAAGACGGTTGACTGTTTTATAATAACGGTACAGGTCAGCATCCAGGCGGGCCCGGTCAAACCAGTCCGGCAGGGTGCGGCCGGATTTAATCCGGCTATCATTGGTATCTTTTTCAGCAGCAGTGCCAGTCTGACCCCAAAGGCAGGCAAGGCCGGTCAGAAAACTGAAAATAATTTTTAAAGCATAGTTTTTCATAATTATTCCTGTTTAAATTCTATCTGGTTCCACTGGGCCGGTGTATTGTAAAATTTACCGCCGGCAAACCAGCGCAGCTGACTCTCCCGGCTGCCGGTCTCATCAGCATCATCCAGAGCAGCGTCAAATCCGATCTTGTCCCCGGCCTGAGGCCGGTATTCACCCAGTTTGGCAAAAGGCATATAAAAGTAAATAAAATAACCGTCAGCTGTTTCACTTACATGCAGATCAACATCCAGGTACTCCTGTTTGTTACCGATCCAGGCATGGGGTTCTATTTCTTTTTGATTACCGGGAGTAATAAGAATCTGATAATCGGTTTTGGTAAAAACCTTACGTTCCAAATCCGCCTCGGGATTAAGGCTGATTACAAACTCAAAACAGTCCCCCTGCCAGATATCTCCTTTTTCCTTATCATTTATAAAAGCAACCTGATCTTTTACTTTTAACCCGTAGTAAAGTCCCTCCTGATCATACATCAAGCCGACCCGGGCTGAAGAATCAGCCGGTTTTATTATATCTTCCTCCTTAGCCGGTTTCTCCTGCTGACTGATCGTAAAAGCGATCCGCTTACCTGTCCAGGCAGCGGGATTGGTCAGAGTATCCGGATTGCCATTGAAGGGATAAACAGCGGCCGGCTTTTTTACATAATAAGGATTCATTTTCTTAATATCTTCCAGCAACTTTGCCGACAAGACACCCTTGATATTTTCAAGATCAAAAATAGTGTCCCTGGAGGAAAGATAGCGCTCGTCGGCAAAAGCGTCATGAAAAGCTCTGGCTACAGGGGCACTGGCCTCCATCCGGAAATCAGCTTCTTTATTAATATTAAACCACACTGCCGCTTTGATTGATTTATACTTATCAAGTATTAAACGGAAACTTTCCCTTACCCATTCCGCCTTGGATCCGCCCACAGTACCGCAGGCAAACTCGCCCAGCATGATCGGTTTCTCAGGAAAGTTTTTCACACAGGTGATGTAGCTTTCCGCAAATACCTCATTAAAATCCTTCCAGTGGTCCTGAAACTTCATGATCCCGAAGTTATAACCGTCCAAAGCAATCCAGTCTACGTAATCATCGCCGGGATAAGCACCGGCAATATTGTTTTCCACAGAATTTGGAAAAGATTCATTATAGGGACTCCAAAGCCACCTGATATTGCTAGCGCCCTCATCCCGGAAACGGTCTACTATATAACGGTAAGTCTGTATATAACTATCCTGATCCATATTGTTTTCAGGAACTGACCAGGGGTACCAGTTACCGTTAAACTCATGGCCCCAGCGCAGAAACACAGGTTTACCAAAGGATTTTACACCTTCAATAAATCCGTCAAGGTAATCATCATAACGTCCTTTAAGAATATCCTCATGACTTATCCTGAGTTTATCCTCATCCCCCATTTTCCATGCTTCCCATGTTATATGGGAATTGTAACCGGCCTGCCACAGTTTTTCACACAGCCGGAGCGGAAAGTCCTGGGTCCAGTCTACATACCACATCACCTGGGAAAACTTTTTACCGATCTTTTTTTCCAGT
>CAZFAK010000213.1:0-5500 GCA_964517045.1 uncultured Spirochaetia bacterium
AGGTCAAACATATTAAACGGCAGATGGAAACCAGGGAAGATAAATGGTATCGCGAGGGAACTTTTGACGAAGATATTTTTGAACAGGACAAGGAGATCATAGCCTCCTATTATAAGGAACATGGCTATATAAACGCCATGGTAACCAATAGCGAGGTAACTTTCCGCTGGCATGATCCTGAAGATAAAAAAGCCAGAGACCTCTATATTAAACTGTGGGTATTTGAGGGTAAGGAGTATTATTTCGGTGATGTTACTATAACCGGCAACAAAATATTCAGCACGGAAAATTTAATGGCTTTTATTAACCGTAAAGAAGGTGAGGTTTTCAATCAGAAAACGCATCAGCAGGAGGTGCAGGCTATCTCCAGTCTTTATTCCCAGCGCGGTTATATTTTTGTACAGGTTATACCGGAGCGTACTATTGATCCGGAGACCAGAAAGATCTCCTATGTTTTTCATATAACAGAGGGTAAGAAGGCGCATGTGGAAAATATAATCATACGCGGTAATGAGCGTACCAAGGATTATGTTATTGAGCGCGAGATTGAGCTAAGGGAAGGGGAACTGTTCAATTCAGCCAAACTGCAGCGTTCCATGGAAAATTTAATGCGCCTTGATTATTTTAAAAACGTGACACCGGATCTGAAACCGGGCTCGGTTGAGGGCCTTATGAATCTGGTTTTCAATATAGAGGAGAAAAGAACCGGGATGATCTCTGCCGGTGCGGGTTACGGAACAGCTTCCGGCTTTTCCGTTCATTTTCAGCTGCAGCAGAAAAATTTTCTCGGCAAAGGCCAGACTTTTAATACCAAACTGGAAATAGCCCAGCTTTCCAAAACACTCAACCTGCAGTTTGCCGAACCCTGGCTTTTACGTAAACCCATTTATGCCAGTGCTACCCTCCGTTTTTATCTGGACCAGGATGCTATTATGCCCCTGGAAGGGGTTATTACCAACCGCGGTTTCCTGCCTTCAGAGGATACGGTTGTTACCAACGGCCTTTACTGGACCAATGTTTACAATAATAATGATAATGTCTTTTTAGACCATCTGCCCTATTCATCTTTAAATTTTTCTTTTTCTTTAACCGGAGGCTACCGTTTTTATCACAATCTTTATATTGCCCGTCTGGGCAATACTCTTAACTGGGAACAGGAATATTTTTCTTCCTATCCTATGAAAGCTAAATTTGACGAATTCCAGGGTATCTCGCAGAAGAATCTTTACAATGTATTAAAACCGCGTCTTGACCGTCTCGGCGGTGTACAGCTGCCGGCCAGTGAATGGTTAACTACGGATACTGTTACTCTGTCGCTTTCCCGCGATTCGCGAAATCATGGCATGAATCCTACGCATGGCTCGGAGCTTAATGCGCGTATCAGTTTTGTGACCCTGGAAGAGCACGCTACCAAATTTCATTTTGATTATGCTCATTATTTTAACCGTTCCTGGCTGTGGAAATTTACTTTTATTTATTCTTTTCAGTTTGATCACCTGGGCGATCCTCTTTTTAAAAATTTTAACTACAAAAAAGATAACTGGTATTACTTTACCATGGATCAGATGCGCGGCTGGGAGCATACCAATGTCTCCAGATTTCAAAATCTTACTTACGGTGATGCTAGATATCTGGGACAGGCCAGGTATAAACACTCTTTTGAGATCAGGGCCCCTTTTACCAGTTATCTGGAACAGTATCTGTGGGGTGTAATTTTCTGCGATATGGGTTATCTGTCCACCACCAGGGATGCCTCCTACAATCTTTCCCGTCTTATACCTTTTAGCCGGGATAAGGCCAAAGAGTTTATGTATTCTCTGGGCTGGGGCGTACGTATCCATTTGCAGATGCTCCCCCTGCGTTTTTACTGGGCTTATAATTTTATTTATAACGGCAGAAAGTTTGAATTATTTGAACATGAAGGTAATAAACCCAAGTTTGTTTTTTCTGTATACGGCACCTTTTAAGACAGGAGTAAAACTATGAAAAAATTATTTTTAGCTGTTTTTATAATGTGTGCTTTAGTGTGGGGTCAGCGGCGTAAAAATATTATAAAAGTAGGATGCATTGACATTCAGACAATTATCAATAAAATAGCAGCCAGTAAAATTTTAAAAAAGAAATTAAGTGACAAACGGGGACGGTTCCTGTCCAAAGCTGAAAAACTCTCCAAAGAGATACAGCAGCTTAAACAGGTACTGGAAGTGGAGGAACAGGTTTTAAGCAAGGAACGCCGGCTGGAGATAAAAAGCCAGATACTGGAAAAAGAGCAGGAGCTGAATAAATATCTGCAGGAGCGTGAAACTTTTATCAAACAAAGTGAAGATCTGCTTACACCTGATATAGTTGAAGAGATATATGCTTTTGTAAAAGAAGTTGCTGTACGGGAAGGCTTTTCTATAATTATCGAAAAAAACACAGCGGTTATTTACAGTATAGATGATCTTGATATCACGGAAGATGTTATTGAGTTAATAGAAGAAAGTGAAACAAAGGATACAGACAACTAAAATGAAGTTTGCAGTACAATCAGTTGCTGACAAGCTGGGCCTTACTCTAAAAGGCAATAAAAACAACTCTTTTGATAACGTAGCTGATATCCGTTTTCCGGAAAAAAACTGTCTTCTTTACATTGCCGCTGAAAAGTATCTGGAAAAAGCACTAAATGCTGCTGCTGTTTTTTTAATCGCTGCTGAACTTGAGCCCCGGATAACCATTAACAATAATAAAACCTATTTATTCAGTAAACAGCCCAAGCTTGATCTTGTAAAATTACTGCATTTAATAGAAGAGCATAGTGCTTATAAACATAATAAGGAAAATTTTACCTACGCTCCCGGTAATATAATTATCAATAAATACAGTGATATAGCTGAGGATGCTTTGCTCATGGGTAATAACTATATCGGCCCTGATGTTACTATCGGCAGTAAGGTTGTGCTGCATCCGGGAGTGGTTATAGAAAAAAATACTGATATCCGCAGGAATGTTATTATACATGCTAATACGGTTATCGGCAGTGACGGTTTTGGTTATGAAAAAACAGATAACGGTCTGATAAAGATTCCGCAGCTGGGCAAGGTTGAGATTGGCTCTGATGTGGAAATAGGATCCAATGTCTCTGTGGACAGGGCGATGCTGGGTAAAACAGTTATCGGAGATAAAGTAAAGATCGACAATCTGGTACAGATCGCTCATAATGTTGAGATCGGAGACGGCACTATTGTTATTGCCCAGGTTGGTATCGGCGGCAGTTCTGTTATAGGTAAAGATGTTATCCTGGCCGGCCAGGCTGGTTTATCTGATCACTGTTATATTGAAGATAAAGCTGTTATAACAGCCCAGACCGGTATTATGTCTAACAAAACAGTAACCGCCGGCGCAGTACTTGCCGGCAGTCCCGGCATGCCGGTAAAACAGCATCACCGTATATTGGCTGCCAGCAGACAATTGCCGGCAATTCTTAAAAAGATAAAAAAGACGGAGTAAACTATGAGTACAGTTATGGATATAAACAAGATAAAAAGTTATTTGCCTCATCGTTATCCCTTCCTGTTGGTTGACCGGGTAATTGCTAAAACAGATAACAGTATTACTTCTATAAAAAACGTGACAGTTAACGAGCCTTTTTTTCAGGGACATTTTCCCGGACAGCCTATCATGCCCGGAGTTTTACAGGTGGAAGCCATGGCCCAGACAGCAGGGCTCTGGGCTCTGGATAAAATAGACTCCGCAGCTGAAACCTCTGTATTTTTTATGACTATAGACAAAGTCAAGTTTCGCAAACCGGTTGTACCGGGTGATTCTCTCCGGATAAAAGTGGATATTTTAAAATTTTCCGGCAGCCGTGTCAACTGCCAGGGAAAGATATACGTTGATGACAAACCGGTATCAGAAGCTGTACTAATGGCAATGATCAAAAAAAATTGAAAAAAACTTACAGAATATTTATTTCTGCTACGGAAGTTTCGGCTGATGAGCACGGGGCTAATCTGGTTCGGCATCTGAAAAAATATTATCCGCGTAAATTTACTTTTTATGCAGTCGGCGGGGAGCATCTTAAGAAAGCCGGTGTCCGGATATATAAAGATATCAGCACCCGCAGTACGGTTGGTTTTACAGAGGGGCTGGGACAGGTTAAAAGCGGTTTTACTATACTTGGAGAACTCAAAATGTATCTGCAGCAGAAGAAAATTGATCTCCTGCTATGCATTGACGGACAGGGACGAAACCTGCCCCTGGGTAAGGCTGCTGCAGCTATGGGTCTAAAAACAGTTTATTATTTCCCGCCGCCGGTATTTATCTGGGGGAGCTGGAATATAAAAAAATTAAAAAATTATGACCTTTTGCTCTGTCCTTTTAAAGCCAATGCCCGCATCTACCGCCAGGCCGGTATAAACACTCTATATACGGGTCATCCTTTTGCCTTCCTGCGGTCAGCTTCCCGGGCAGCAAGTAAAAAAAAGCTGGGCTTGAAACCGCGCCCCCGTCTGGTAGCTCTCTTTCCCGGCAGCCGTGTGCAGGAAATTAAAAAACTGCTGCCTGTTTTTTTGCAGACAGCTGCTCTTCTAAGAGAGCAATGCAAACAGGAGCTGCAATTTGCTATAGCTATCTCCCATAAAGGGTATAAAAAAGTTATAAAAAAAATAAGCGCGGGCCGTAATATACCTTTGATCTACGGCCGCTCCGACCGGCTGCTGCAGGCCGCTGATTTTTTAATTACTGCTTCCGGTACTGTAACATTGAAAGCAGCTATGTTTAACACACCCATGGCTGTCTGTTATAAGGTATCATGGTTTACCTACTTTATTGGCCGTTTGCTGGTAAAGGTACCCTGGATCGGTATAGTAAACATTCTGGCCGGGAAAACTGTATGCCGCGAATTTATTAACCGGGATTGCCGTCCGTCCAGGATAGCAGCTTATACACAAAGGGTTATATCTTCCAAAGCCGAAAAAAAAACCGTACAAAAAATGTTTGCGCAAATAAGAAAAAAAATCAAGGCACCTGATCCGGCCCGGAAAACTGCTGCCGCTGTATATAATGTTTGTAAAAAATAGCTTTTTTATTATATAATAGAGCCATATGCGCAGTTATTTTATAATTTTTCTCCTTTTTTTCACAACTGCTTTTGCCGGCACCAGGGAATTGCCTGCCGGTAAATACCATAATGTTTATTATATCAAAAAGATTGATCAGATAACGGTGGATGCCTGGTATCATACCTATCTTCAGGACAGCATACGGTCAGCAGAAGAGCATAAAGCTGACCTGATCATCATCGAGCTTGACACCCCCGGCGGATCAGTTAAGGAAGCTACCAAAATAGTAAATCTTATGAGCAGCACCAGGGCTGATCTGATTGTCTATATAAACCAGGATGCTATCTCAGCCGGGGCCTATATTTCTTTGGCAGCAGATTTTATTGTTAAAAAAAAGGGAGGTAAAATCGGCGCTTCCACGCCTGTTTTCTTTGACAAGGAGCAGGGCATGAAAAAGG
>CAZFAK010000214.1:0-5480 GCA_964517045.1 uncultured Spirochaetia bacterium
AATATCAAAACAATATCTGATCTGAAAAAACATATTCATGCTTTTACGCCCGGCTTTACAGCTGAGTTTGCAGAACGGAAAGACGGTCTGAGCGGCTTAAAGGAAAAGTATAACCTTGATTTCAAGGAGAAACCCACTCTTCTGGATCCGGGCATTATGTATAAAGCAATAAAGGAAAAAGAGGTTGATCTGATCTGCGGTTTTGCGACTGACGGCCGAATTCCGGTTTATAACCTGCAGGTGCTCGAAGACAACAAAAAATTTTTTCCGCCCTATTATGCTGCCCCGGTTATAAGAAAAGCTACTCTTAAACAACATCCCAAGCTGCAAAAAGTACTCAATATGTTAGCCGGGAAAATAACCGATGAAGTAATCCGCAAACTCAATTATGAAATTGATAAAAATGAGAAAACATTAAAAAATGTAAGCCGTACTTTTTTTCAGGAAACGGGTATCTGAGTTCAGCTTACCAAATTAAACGAACTGACAAATAGATGCCGGACTGGGTTTTTCATATCGGACTTACCTTTATTTTATTAAAAATTTTCCGGCAAACCGATATACGCTGGTTTTTACTGGGCGCAATCCTGCCTGATACTGTAGCCATGGCAGCTTATGTTATAGTAGACTATGGCTCCGCAGTTATTCCTCTCGACCCTCTCTGGGCCCATACCTGTCTGCATATGTATCATACCCCTTATATAATGCTGCTAAGTGCAGGTATATGCGGACTTTTAAGCTCTGACTTCAAAAAAGTATTTTTCGCTGTTACTGCCGGCAGCTTTTTTCACATATTTTGTGACCTTTTTCAAAAAACAGCGGGCGGCGGCAGCGCAGTACTGTTTCCTTTCTATATTAAAAATTTTTCCCTGCAGGTATTCTGGTATCCTTTTAAATACACAACACTGATAAACATAAGCTTTATACTAATAATGTTTTTTTATTTTGCCAAAACAAAAGGGAAATATACAACAGTCAGTCGGCGTTTTTCCGGGCCGAAACTGTTTTCAGCTCTGCTTATCCTCGCTGCCATTGTTATTACTCCCCTTCTCACTGCAAAAACCGCACTGCGAAATAATTTAAATAACAGCGGTTTTATATCTGACCCGGCTCAGTATAAAAACAAACCTGTTGCCCTGGCTGTAAGCCGGGTGGTTGCCCATAAAACCAACAGCATAACTGTAACCGAACAAAACGCTTGCTTTAGAGTAACTAATATTACCAATAATATTTATCAAACCGGGGTCTGGGTCTCAATTAGAGGCATTTACAGTAACAGGCTTATTTATAAAACCACGATCATCAAACATAATTATAGTTATAAAATCCTTTTCTCTCTTACCGGACTGGTACTGCTAATGGTTTTCTGGTTTTACTATCAAAAAGATAAATAAAATGAAACGACTCTCTGAAACGTTGATCAAACCAGCTAAATTCCCCTTTTTCTACGGATATGTAATAGTAATTTTTACTACTATTGGAACAATTGCCAGTGCGCCGGGACAGACCCTTGGTGTATCCGCCTTTACAGAATCCCTGCTTAAAGCACTGCAGTTGAAAAGAGTTTGGCTCTCGCTGGCCTATGGCATTGGTACCTTCAGCGGCGCTGTTTTTATACGTTATACCGGCAGGCTTTTTGACCGTTACGGCGGCCGCATAACCGCGGTTGGCTGCTCTTTTCTTTTCGGTCTTTCCCTGATTTATATAAGTCATACTGATAAAATAGCTGCGCGGGTTTATACGGCCTTTCCCTTCTTTAATTTTAAAACCATTGGTTTTATACTGATAACAATAGCCTTTTTTCTGATAAGATTTCTGGGCCAGGGAAGTCTGACCCTTATCTGCCGTAATACTATGATGCTGTGGTTTGTACATTACCGGGGCCGTATAGCTTCCCTCTCCGGTATTTTTATTGATCTCGTTTTTAACGCTACTCCGGGATTTTTTAACATCCTGATAAATACATTTAACTGGCGCCAGGCCTGGCTTTATATAGCTGCCGGTGTGGGTATTGGTTACACTTTACTGGCATGGATCTTTCTGCGTGATAAACCGGAAAAATACGGCCTGCATCCTGACGGAAAGACTGCTGCCCGAAAAAATAAAAACACTACATCTGCAACAGACAGCCGGGAGTTTACTGTACGGCAGGCACGGCAAACTTTATTATTCTGGGTATTTGCAGTCAGTCTGGCGCTCTGGGCTCTTTATAATACCGCCCTCTTTTTTCATATTGAAGATATTTTTCAAACAGCCGGTTTAAACAGTGACCGCACCTTTGCTATTTTCTTTCCGATTGCCGTAATTGCCATGTCCAGCAGACTGCTAAGCGGTTTTTTAAGTGATTATATAAAACTACAGTACCTGCTTATAGTTATGCTGCTAAGTATTATATTATCTTCACTAAGTGTGATTTTTCTTTCACCTGTACTGAAATATGTACTTATTGCCGCAACCGGTACAGGCGGCGGTATCTTCGGTATCCTTATCGCTGTCTCCTTTCCCGATCTGTTCGGCAGGAAACATCTTGGCGAAATAAGCGGTCTGGCAGTCTCCGTTATTGTAGCCTTTTCCGCTGCCGGACCGTTTCTCTTTGCGCTCAGTAAAATTTTATGCCATAATTACCATTTAATACTTATCTTATGCATACTTGCAGCCGTTATCTGTATGAGCGGCGGATATATTGTAAGAAAAACCTAAAAATTGTAAGTATAATATTCGTCACAATTTTGACAGTAATCCCATCCGTTTATGTGCCTGGAAAAATATTCCTCTCCCCTGCTGAAAATATTATGGATATCTTCCTTAAGCAAATTACCAAGTATATGTTCACCTTTGATATCCTGGCGGCAAACCGGTACATTGCCGTCCGGTTTGATAAACATCTCTCTTTTTAAATGCCAGCAGTCTATCTTTTCCAAAGGCTGCATGGGGTTGATTCTTCTTTCCGGTAAAATATCACGGAAAGTGTTATATTTTTGAATAATTATATTACCGGTAAATTTGGAAAAATATTTATGAAACTCAACCAGATGATCAAAATTGCATTTCATTTTTACAGCCTGAACATAGGTATTATGCTGACGGCGTAAAAGAAAATATTCCACATTTTCCATAGCAGTTTTAAAATCTTTGCCGGCGGGATGAATATACTTATAAAGTTCCGGGTCAACAGCATCAAGATAAAATATGATCCGCAGTTTAGCATCAGCCAGTAAGGAGTGTAATTGTTCTCTGCCGGCCGGGTCAAGCTGGTCAGGAGTGGACTCGATTAAACAGTTATGGCCGTTTTGCAGCACAGCTTCAGCCATGGAGAGTAACTGCTTATGCGCCAGAGTATGACCGTAGGAGTTAAGACCGATGACCGCATTCGAAGTAAAGGAACTTATCTGACCCAGAATATCTTTAAAATCAGACAGGGACAAATCAGCTGTTTCAGGTCTGGTTAAATTGTAATAGGGGCTGTAAATATAAGCGCCCGCGCCTCTAGTCGTAACCTCAAATTCGTAGTATTTAGGCAGTGTACGTAAAAGATGACGGTTGGCCAGCAGTGCATCTGCCAGTTCCGGGAAATCGGTTTCCCGGCCGTATTTTTTTGCTGCCGGCAAAGCAGCAATTCTGTCCAGGATGTATTTATTTTGAAGCGAATCGGCAAAAAAAGAGAGCCGGAAAACACGCAGCTGCTTATCAGTATAAAGGTTTTCCAGATCAAACATATTAACATCAATTTCGATAATATTGCGGAAAATAGCACGGTTAACAGCTATCTGATTCTGTTTGCGAACATTGTCCATGACCGGCAAGGCTTCCCGCCGGATAACTTCAAAGACAACCCCCTGCGGATAGTTATCTGCAAAGCCAAAATCACATTTGTAACGCCGGAAATTAGTCAGTAGTCGTTCATTCTCCCGGAAACTGTAATAGGGACTGTCAGGATAGGCTATAACTACTGCATCATACCCAGCGGTTGCTTTATAAATATTTTGCAGAAAATTGTCATTGTTTTTTATATCCTGCTCCAGCAACTCAATACCAAGCTGTTTAAAGACAGCAGGTACAGGTGATTTAAAATCAACCTGTTCCGGGAAACTAAAACTGTTAATTATTAAACCGCCAAACCTCATAATTTTTCAAAACGGGATAAAATTTTCTTCCTCATTCCGGTGCGTACTGCGTCTTACCCGTTTTCTTTTTTTTCGGGGACGCTGTGCGACCGGAACATAAAAAGGCTTGCGGAATTTGTTAAAATCCGCCAGCAGTTTCTCAGGCTCTGGATCATTATCTGCTCCAATAAACACCGGACCTTTGAATCCCTGCCCGGAGAGAAAATCACGTAAAGCGCTGAAATCATAATCTGCTGAGAACATATTATCATAATAACCTTTAAAATTAAAGGGGCAGTAGACACAGGCGGTTTTTTTCTCCAGAGTTTTATACACCAGTTCCGGCTCAATCTTGCATTCTTTAAAAATGCTGTAACTGTCCAGCATATATTTTATGCGGTCAGTAAGCAGATCATTCATAAAACGGACAGCTTCCGGTATAGTATCTATCAGGTGGTTAGCTGTAAATTTGATTATAAGATTTTTATGAAACTTGTCAGCCAAAACCACTATTTTTTTAAAGGAGCGTAAAAGTTCAATATACTCGTCCTCGGTAACGCTCTCGGATCCGGTCAGCTGCGTGATGGTTAAGATAAGGTTATCAATACCGATCTCTTTTAAGAGAGCCAGGTCCGAATAAATTTCAGCTGAATGTTCCACATTTTTACGGATAAAATCATAATCAACACTTAAACTGAACAAGTTAATGTCTTTATATGAAGAAACAAGCTCGCGCACATGTTCACTGCCCGCATCAAAGCTTAGTTTTTTTATCTGTTCCAGAGGCAGATTAATACCGAAAATTTCATTGCTCTGGGCAAAATCAAATTTATCCTTGACTGAATAATTTTCGCCGGCCGGAAAATCAGATAAATAAACATCCACTTTTACTTTTTACTGATCAATTAAAAAACGGTCCGGAGGATAGATCCTGAACATCAAGGTTCCTTTTATTGCATACTTGGGCACACAACCGAACACTCTGGAGTCTGCCGAGTTGTCGCGGTTATCACCCATAGCAAAATAGTGCCCGGGCGGCACCTTGACCGGTCCGAAATCCCCGGCAAATACCTGCTGACTGGTAAGCGCATGGTAGGGCCATAAATACCGGTTAAAGCCCCGGTACGCGTTATAAAATCTTTGCCGGGGCCGGGGCGGATCGCGGAAACGGACCGCATGTTTTTTAATAATTTTTTTTCCGTTTTTTTTATAGACAATCGTTTCCGTACCGATTTTGTAGGTGTGTATATTAACACCCGGATTGTCTGCAATCTCTTTTCGCATGCCAGGCGGTAATGAACGCAGCGGTTTTTCCTGATTACCGAGTAAAACATATTTCTGTTTCTCCCTTTTAAATCCTGACTGCTTATATGCTGT
>CAZFAK010000215.1:0-5475 GCA_964517045.1 uncultured Spirochaetia bacterium
CTGCCGGCAATAGTAGCCTCTGCCAGAGGGTTGGTGACCGCTATTACAGGCGGATTCAGGTCTACATAATTGGTCTGCACATTGGTCGCTGTATAACCGAATTCATTCGAAGCAACCGCGTACACGATGTTGGTCGTGTTATCGTTTAACGCCAGGTTGGTATCCCAGTTGGTGATCCCGTTTGCCAAATTATAGCTACTGTTGTCTTCACTAAAGTATACCGCGTAAGAACCAAAACTGTTGCTCGCCCAGCCTTCATAAACATAATTTGTATTGGTAAGCCAGCTGTTGTCTGCCGGGTTAGTTATCATCACCTGTGGCACACTGTTTGATACATAATTGGTCTGCTTAACCGTGGTAATCCAGCCTGCTTCATTGGAGCTCATAAGCTCAAAAATAAAAGGCCCGTTGGTAAGCAAGGTAGTATCGATACTCACGCTCCAGTCATTGCTGCTCCCGCTTACCGCTGTCCAGCCGCTGCCGTTAGTCTGAAACCAGAGACCGGTAACCGGCGCAAAGTCATCGTAATTAGTACCGGCATAACTATAACTGCCGGCAATAGTAGCCTCTGCCAGAGGGTTGGTGACCGCTATTACAGGCGGATCCAGGTCTACATAGTTAGTAATAACATTAGTCTCTCCTTTGCTGGAAGAGTTGCTGGCAGTGATATAGTAAATATTGGTAGTATTATCAATCAACTCAACACTGGAAGACCAATTTGTATAGAGGGTATTAAAAGGTCCGTCAGCCAAAGTAAAATCAACTCCGTTTGTTGATTCCAGTACCCAGTAATTACCCGTAAGATTACTTGCCATACCGCTGAACAGATAAGGACTGTTGGTAAGCCAGCTAAAAGTAGTTGTATTTGTAATATAAGCCATAACATAACCATTGGATGCATAATTGGTAATTATAGCCTTTGCTGTCAGAGCTGCAGCGTTTGAACTTTTAACTGCAAAGGTATAAGGACCGTTTGTAAATAACGAAGTATCAATACCGGTAATTTCCCAGCTATTATTAGTAGCTTGGGCTGCAATCCAAGATCCGTTATTGGTACGCCACCAGAAACCGGTTAACCATGATTGACTTTCAATATTTGTTCCGCTGTAGTTAATAATACCAAAAGTAGTATCCCCTTGAAGATAATTGGTAATAGCCAATACCGGCGGGGTATTATCAATATAGTTGGTTTGTAAATTAGTTACCAAGTCCCCTTGTTGATTAGAGGCTATTACAATAAATACATGTTCACCATCCGGATAGGAAGAAATATCAACATTAGTCTCCCAGGAACCGGTTGGATCTAAAGGCGCAGAGGACGTACCTGTAATCATAACATCATCCACAAAAATACTTGCCCCGTTCTCGAATTTTTGCATACGAAAACGAAAAACAAAACTTGAATTTTCCCCGGCTGCTGCTGCAAGGGAAACATTGTTCTGGGTATCTGTAAAAGGACCGCTGGAAGAGGAAACAACCGTCCATGGCCCCCCTGTCCCTGAAGTTGAGTATTCTACATAAGCTGTTGCCCCTTTGCTGTCTGTATTTTTCACTACATAACTTGCCTGAATATTAGTATATCCAGTCGTATCAATAACCCGGTAAACATTGGCATCGCTGTTATTACCAGTGCTATTAAGCTCCATCGACCAGGTTCCGTTTACTTCAGCGTTACTGTCTGCACTTTGAATGACACCATCACTGGTAACCAGAGTCCAGTTTGGAACGCCCCCGGCCTCAAAATCATTCGAGTAGAGATAATCTACAGCAGGAGCATCACTGCCTGTATTCAACGCAGAAAGAGTTGCATAATTAGTACCGAAAAGAAGATTACCATGATTATTACTTACCCAGCCGCTAAAATTTACAAGTGAGCTATCAAAAAGAATATTCGGCGCCGGGTTCGTTATAGCTACTGCTAAAGGCGGTACAGGAACTAATTCAATATCTTTGTTAAAACTCAGACTATAAGTATTACCCGGTACAGGCAGGGTCAGGATTGCATTACTGCCGTCTTGGTTAGTGATTGTGCCTCCATTAAGAGTTAAAGCATTACTTCCTGTGTAAGCCAGATCAGAGGTTATATCTCCGGTTACAACAGTGTAGTTAAATCTAAGTACTTTACTGCCTGATCCTGAAGTATAAGAAGCGTGCTGACCGGTTTGTAAATCAAGCTCCAGCTGCGGTGTACCATTTACTATAACTACTCTGTTAAAACTGATATCTATGGGAATAACCTTTCCTACAGTATATTTTCCGTTAGTCAGAGTAGAGGTAATATCAAGTACAAAAGGAGTTTTATCGATCTCTACATATTCAAAATAACCAATATCCGGTGCTCCGTCTGCATAAGGTGAGGAGTAAGGATTCAGGTTGGTAGCACTGTTCCAGGCGCTACTATTAGTGTTGGTTATCTCCCAGTACGGCATTCCGGAAAGCATCGGATCTGTAGTTATATCTGTAGCCGAAACTGTAAAACCGGAAACAGGCCCGTCTGTGTTATTATAAAAAATGTTATAGCCCTCAGTAATAGAACCGCCGGCCAGATTAATACCATAATCAGGTGACCCGCTGCCGTTATGAGCAAATATATTATTATATACCGTATGAGTGCCGTTATAAATGTACAGACCGTTACCAGTATTATTAACAACTGTATTATGATATATTTCCATACCAGTGGATGAATCATCAATATTGATACCGTTTCCGCTGGTACCAAAAATTAAATTACGAAGAATTAAGGCATTATCAGCATTTATAGTACGGATGCCCCACTGAACCGAGTCAATAATAGTGTTGGAAATAAACCGGCAGCTATCCGCTTCTTCAAAATCAGCGTCAATTCCTATATTACAATTAGATATCCGACAGTTCAAAATAGAAGTATTAGAACATATATTTTCCACCAGAAAACCATTCGCGCTTCCGCCGGTAACCATTACCCCCTGAAAAGTTATTGAATGGGTATAATACAAATGAACCGTATTAAGCCCTCCGTCTATTACTACCGTACTGTTATCATTACTTAATACCCAGGAGAGGGCAACCACTCTTATACCCGGATCTTCCTCAAGCCCGGGACCGTCTCCCTTATAGGTAACATTATTATAAGTACCTGGAAAAACATACAGGGTCTGGTTGGTTGAGGCAGCATACATAGCATCCTCAATCGCAGATTGCCCGGTATGTACTACTGAAGTATCAATATTGGAAACTGTAAGGGTTTGACCCGGCAGCAAATAAACTAATAATGTTAAAAACAATAAAAACAGATAGTATTTTTGTAAAAAAAATCTTAAAAATAACTTTAAGCTTTTTATAGAATAATTAATAACCGGCATAGTTTATCTCCAGACAATCCTTTGCAAACGATTGCATTATAAAAAATTATAAAGCTTCAATTTTTTCAAATCCTTAATAATCTTTAAATTTGTTGTAATATTTTTAAAAATTGTACAAACGTTTGTATGTTTATCAAAATTGTACAATGAATACGTTTATAATAATACTATTTGAAAACTAATTTGTCAAATCCTATTTAAAAAAACTATCATTTTTGTATTAAATTCAAATCTTTTCCGCAAATAAATATAAAAAATTATAAACCACCCGGCTACAGCCCCCTTGAAAAGTAAACAAAAACAAAATATAAGGTTATAACAGGGACCTTAAAAATAAAAATTTGACAAAAAAATCCGATTATAATACTATTTAATAAATTAAAGTTAATAAATTAAAGAATCCAACCACCTTATGAAAGCAATATTTTTTATTTTCTGCTTTATTTTTAGCGCGGCTGACGCTTCCCCGCTGCGCTTTCACCGGGGTATTAACCTTAGCTGCTGGTTTCAGACTGAGAGTGCACAGCAAATTCAGATCAATAAATATACTGAAAAAGACCTGCAAAATATTAAAAAACTGGGCTGCGATGTAATACGCTTACCGATAAACCTGCATAGTATGACCGGCAATCCTCCTCTTTACCGGCTGGATCCTCTTTTTATTAATTTCCTGGACCAGGTGGTTAATATGACTGAAAAGTTAAAAATCCACCTGATCCTGGATAACCATTCTTTTAATCCGGCTGTAAATACAAATCCGGACATTGATAAAATATTAATACCGGTCTGGAGCCAGCTGGCTAGGCATTACAAAGACCGTTCCTCCTTTCTCTATTATGAAATACTCAACGAACCGCATGGCATAGCAGATAAACGCTGGTATGATATCCAGCAGGATGTTATCCAGGCTATCAGGGCAATAGACACAAAACATATGATTATAGTAGGACCTGCGCAGTGGAACAGTTATGCCGAACTGGCGGAAATGCCTCTCTATGCAGAGACCAACCTTATCTATACCTTTCATTTTTACGAGCCTTTTGTGTTTACGCATCAGGGAGCAGGCTGGATCGATCCCTCCATGGCATCCCTGGCGCACGTTCCTTTCCCCTATAATGAAGATGCTATGCCGGTTTGTCCCCCTGAATTAAGAAACACCTGGATAGATACCCGTTTACAGCAATATCACCGCAACGGCACAGTTGAAAAAATAAAAAAAAAGATAGATATTGCTGCAGCATTTAAAAATAAACATCAGGTTCCTCTGTTCTGCGGCGAACTGGGCGTATATAAACCTAACAGTAATCCCAGGGACCGGATACACTGGTATAAAACTGTCCGCCAATACCTGGAAAAAAAAGGAATTGCCTGGACAAGCTGGGATTATCAGCATGAGTTCGGCCTTTTTGAAAGAAACAGCGACGAGATGTTCGCCTATGATTTGAACATTCCCCTTGTCCGGGCCCTGGGTTTCAATATACCGCCACAACATAAATATATACGCACTCCTGAAACAACCGGTTTTGCTCTGTATAAAGACCGGCTGGAAAAAAATATTGTTTCCTCAACCTGGATAGAGAAAGGAATAGTAAATTATTATTGCCAGGATAATCCCTATGGCGGCAGATTCTGTATCCACTGGACCGGAGTCAACCAGTATAATCATATCAGTTTTACTTTTAAGCCGGTAAAAGATCTTTCCCTGCTGGTTAAAAAAAAGTATATGCTGGCTTTTTGGGTAAAAGGAGATACACCGCAGACAAAATTTGATATGCGCTTTGTGGATACCAAAACCAGTGAGCCTGGCGACCACCCCTGGCGCATGCGCGTTACCATAGATGATACTTATGCAACGTGGGACGGCAAATGGCATCATGTAAAAATTCCCCTGAAAAATTTTCACGAACATGGTTCCTGGGACAATGAAAAATGGTATAAAGCCTGCGGCAGCTTTGACTGGACTGCTGTAAAACATTTCAAGATAGACGCTGCCTACTATGATCTTACCAATATCCAGTACTGGTTTGATAATATTCGTATAATAAAAAAAAATTAACATGTAAATCTCTGATCATTACTTCCAACAGACCTTCGGAAGACTGGATAAATACATTTCCGGATCCGGTAGTCG
>CAZFAK010000216.1:0-5474 GCA_964517045.1 uncultured Spirochaetia bacterium
TGCAGTTGTGTATTATCATTATTATCGCGCAGTTCCACAACCAGGGAATCATCCGGGGCACCGCTGCCTTCATCCGAAGTTCCGGCTGAACGCACCCGTAAACGATTATATACTGCATCCCGCGCCAGCTGATGTTCAAAACCGCCGGTACTGTTCCGTTTAACCCAGTAAGCATAGGTAAAGATATAATCGGTTGTCAAACCGGGTTCGGTATAGACATATTTTTTCTGGGTATCACTGCCGCAGTCCAGAGCCTGGTTGGAAATACCGCTGGTGTAACTGACTGATACTCCGCTGCCGTCGTGGCCGTTGCCGCTTAAATCATTCAGGTTATTGTTAAAGCCGTAGTGAATAACCTTGCCCAAAGGAACGGAACTGGTTGTACTGCTCTGGCTGGCAGGCTGACTCGAAGAAGATGAGGCAGAGGAAACACTCGCGGCTGAGGAGGTGGCACTGGCTGTACTGCTGGCGGAGGCAGATGCTGCAGAAGATGAAGAGCCGGTATTGGCCAAAGCTGCTACCTCAGCGCCGGTAAGAAGACCGCGGTAAATATAGGCTTCATCAATATATACTTCCGCTTTATAAGCCCAGCGCGAGCCCCAGCTGTAAGCTGCACTAACATTCAGGGGGACACCAATATCCAAATTCTGATTAATAACCGCGCTGCCGTCTACATACATTATAACATTTGCAGTCGCAGTAGAAGCATCTACGCTTACAGCTATATGGTGCCACTGACTTGTATCCAGGGAGGCATATTCGATTTGCTGTTCTGTGCCGTTATTATACATGCGGAAACGGTATTTATCACCATAGGAACTAAAATCGATCCGATGCTCATCTACACTGCCGCTGTCCAGTACTGTCCAGATCATATAGTACTGATCCTGAACATTATACTGTTTGACCCACATGGCAATAGTGAATTTATTTGCCGGCAGTTTGGCTCCCAGCTGCAGTCCGTCTTCAGTTGCATATGCAGGTCCTTTGACACAATTATTAAACAAACCGCTAGAAAAAGTAAAATTACCGGTACTGGTTTTAGCGTTCAAGCTGGCCTGGCTGCCGTCAAGGGTAAAATCAAGGCTATCCATAGGCAGATATGCCCAGACACTGCTGCCGCTGGTGCTGGTTTGACTGGATGCAGTACTGCTTACCGCACTGCTGCTGTTAACTGTACTGCTGGCTGTACCGGTATCTCCGCCGCTGCTCGGCTGGCCTGTATTACCGCTATCTGCTGTAGTTGAGGACGATCCACCCCACTGGGGCCGGGAGCTAGGTTCAGACTCAATTTTACATTTTACAATAAATAAGAGACCTATAATTATTAATACCAGGCCGTAATTCTTTTTTTTCATTTATTTTCCTTTCGGTTGTTTCTTTTCAATTTACAATAAAAATAATAAATAGTCTGTTTTGAAATTAATTTCTCCCGTTAAACAATTTCAGTATACACAATAACCGGGTTAAAATCAATGCCTGAAATATGCCCTTATTTGTCAGATATTACCATATAATCCAGTCAGATCAGAAGGTGGTCAGTAGGCATTATATAGAGCAGTGATCTCAGCACCGGAAAGAATGCGGTCATAGATATACATCTCATCAATACTTACATCCGCCTTGTAAGCTATACGTGAGCCCCAGCTGTAGGCAGCGCTTACATCAAGCGCAACACCGATAGACAGGGACTGGTGCTCAACCTGTATTCCGTCCACATAACAATACACATCAGCTGCGGCTGTACTGGCATCAACCGTAAGTGCTATATGGTGCCACACATCAGTACCGCTGTTTAAAAAGGTAATTTCCTGCTGTATATCGCTGTTATACATACGGAAACGGTATTTATCATTATAGGAGTTAAGGTCAAGGCGGTGTTCATCACTGGCTCCGCTGTCCAAAACTATCCAGATCATATAATACTGGTCTTCCAGTACATCCTGTCTGATCCACATAACCAGAGAAAAAACATTAGACGGCAGTTTGGTTCCCAGCTGCAGACCGTCGGCTGTTGCATAAGAAGGCGCATCTACATAGTTACCGGCTTTACCCCCGGCAGGAAAACTGAAATTGGCTGTGCTGCCATAAGCTGAAAGAGTAGAACCGCTGCCGTCTATAGTACAGTTAAGATCTTCCATAGGGAGATACGCCCAGAAATCAGACGGAATACTGCCGCCTGTGCTGGAACTGCTGCCCGCCGTACTGCTGCTAAGACCAGCAGAACTGCTCAGACTTGAACTGCCCGCAGATAGACTGCTGCCTGCAGATGAAGAGGAAGCGGGACCGATGGCAGCCAAAGCAGCTACTTCGCTGCTGCTTAAAGCTTTATCGTAATAATAAAATTCATCAATAACACCGTTAAACCAGTTGCCGGAATCAGTATCACCTACCGGGAAAATCCCTTCCGCTCTCAGCCCGATAGTCGTACGGGCACCGCTGTCATGCCATTGTTTAAAACCGCCGGGAAGAGCAATACTGGCTACCTCACTGCCGTCAATATATAAATAGGCAGTTGTACTGTCAACCACTACCGCTACATGAAACCACTGGCCGATACCGGGCATAGCCGCTGGGGAATAAAGCAGTTGTGTATTATCATTATTATCGCGCAGTTCCACAACCAGGGAATCATCAGGAGCGCCGCTGCTTTCATCCGCGGAACCGGCTGAACGTATGCGCAAACGGTTATATACCGTATCACGCGCCAGCTGATGTTCAAAACCGCCGGTACTGTTCCGCTTAACCCAGTAAGCATATGTAAAAATATAATCAGTAGTTAAGCTGCTTTCCGTATAAACATATCTTTTTTGCGTATCACTGCCGCAATCCAGGCCCTGGCCTGTAACACCGCCGGTATAAGCAGCTCCTACACCTGTGCCATCGTGGCCGTTGCCGCTGAGATCATTCAGATTATTTTCAAAGCCGTAATGTATAACCGGGCCGGAGGCGGAAGAAGAAGAAGAAGAAGAAGAAGAGAGTGTACTGGCGGATAACGAACTGCTGCTTGACATACTGCTGACTATGATACTGGAGGAAGCTGAACTAACTGATGCTGAACTTGCTGCAGATAAACCGGATGAACTCTCAGAGGCAGATGAGCTGTTACCGGCCGGACTAACAGCACTGAAACTGTTCGTGGCAGAACTGGAAGATAGAGAACTGTTAGGCGAAAAATTATCCAGTACCGGTTCCGAACCTGTTTTCTTATCCTTGCACTGCATAATAAAAATTAACAGAGTTGCTGATATTACAATACTAAATATTTTTTTCATAAATTTTTCCTGCTGGTGGCTCTATTGGATTATTATATAAGATAGCAGCAGGCAAAACAATGATTAAAACAGGTAATTTCTTGTCAAAAATTTATCGAATAAACTTAAATAAAAAGCTTTTTAAATCCCATATTTTGTCTTTTAAGGGAATTTATGAGAGATTTACGGGTGTGGCATTTTAGTTGCATATTGATAATAATTATGCTATATTTTATAAAAGTTTAGAAGATATTCCTTTATGGTAAACATAAAAAAAATAATCAAACATGCCATACTTTCTACTAATATTATTACAGCTGAACTAAGCTACTCCTCGCTGAAAAAAGTAAGCGAATTTGTAAAAAAAACCTGCGGCATACACAGCCACAAGCCAGACATAACCTACTGGAAATTCCAGGATTATGTATTGGAAAATTTTTTATTATGGTTTCCTTTTAAAATTAATAAAGAAATTATTATTAACGGAGAGCCTGTTAAGATATTACCCCATACCGTAAATATTTTCCGTCCCGGCACACGCATTACCCATACCCCGGCCCTGATTAAAGATTTACACGTATACAGTATGCGTTTTAATATTCCTGATACGGAAAACAGTTTTAAATATTTTAATTTCACTTATAACAACAAACTGCCGCAGTTCCCGGTAAAAAAAGAATTTGAAAAACTTTTCCGCTGTGAAAAAGAAAAAGACCTGCCCTATCTTAACCGTAAAATATTTCTGTTAACCATTCTGAAAAAACTGGCGGAAAATAATAAAATAAACCTTACGGAAGATTTTTTCCTGCACTCCAACGAATTATATAAACTAAATCTTACAACCGAGTATATAAAGCAAAATATCAACAAAAAAATTTATATCAGCACTTTATCAGAACTGGTAGGTATTAATAAATCGACTCTGATCAAACTTTATAAAAAACATTTGCAAGTTACCCCTTTAAAATATATAAACACCCGCAAAATAATGGCTGCCAAGAAACTGCTGGCGGAAAATAACGAGATCAAGGAAGTTGCTGCTATTCTCGGATTTGCTGATATATATTCCTTTATGAAAATATTTAAAAAATACGAGAAGTGCACGCCGGCTCAGTTTGTCCGTAAAATTAAAAAAGGCAATTTTATATCCAAGGATACAATTTACAGTTATGATAAAAGATACATCCATTATTGAGGATATAATATACTATACCAATTTTGAGGTTCATGAGCCCTTTTATACCTCTTTTGAAAAGGTAGCTTCCTTTATAAAAAAAACTTATGGTAAACATACTTACAATCCCAGCACATCACAATGGAAATTTAAAGATTATCAGTTTGACAACTTCATGATATGGCTTCCTTTCCGTATAATGGGGGATATTATATTAAACAAGCAAACCATAAATATAACCCCGGCCTCCGTATCAGTTTTTAAACCGGGGGATGTGATAACCCTGCCTGATGACACTATAAAAACTCTGCATACTTACAGTATCCGTTTTAATGTACCCGCTGATTTTCAGTTCATTAATATTTTAAATTTTCCGGTTAATCTCAAATTACCGGACATTTGCTTTCAAAAAATGTTTGAAAAATTATTTCAGCAGGAGAAAGACGAATCTTACAGATTTCTTAACCGGCGCCTTTTTATACTTAATTTTTTTAAAATTCTTATCAAAAAACAGGGCCTTGAACTTAATACCAGTAACAGCCGCGATGAAAATGAATACTATTTAATAAAAAAAATTGTACAGTACATGCATGATAATGTAGAACAGAAAATCACCTTGCAAAAACTGGAACAGATTTTTAATAAAAATAAAAAAACATTGATCGCTCTTTTTAAAAAATATCTGCACTATACTCCTCTGCAGTATTTAAACCGCTTAAAAATAGGCGAAGCCAAAAAATATTTTCTCATCGGTTATTCCATAAAGGAAATTTCCAATAAATTAAATTATCCTGATGTAGCAGCTTTTAATAAAGCATTTAAAAAGACAGTGCAGCAAACCCCCAGCAATTTTCAGAAACTGATTAAACAAGGTCAGTTTATAACCGAAGACTATTTTTTATAATAAAAAAAACAGCAGTATAAAAGTACAAAAAAAAAATAATTTTAAACATATTGCTAATTGTTTTTTACTATATAATATAGAACAGGTTATTTTAGTTTTGCTATATATAAAAAGTAAATTTTATTACGGCATATGGTTAAAA
>CAZFAK010000217.1:0-5469 GCA_964517045.1 uncultured Spirochaetia bacterium
TGGTCATAATGCATAAAAAACCTGCTGCCTGCTCCATTATTTTCATGATCAACAGCCACCCGGTTAACCCCGTCATAAATATATCTCTCCGTAAAACCGGTGCTTTCCTTAATAATATTTAAGCTGTTTACAAATAAAGTTTTCTCATTATTCTTTTCTTTTACAGTACGTTCACCACTGAAATCATATTTAAAACTGTAATTAATTACCTCATCTACTTCTGTGCCGCTGCCGCTCGCATCTTTGTATTTAGTAAGTGAAACATCTGTAAGTCTGCTGTCATCATCCCAGCTATACACTTTTTTTTGTAAGAAATTACCGGAACTGTCTTCAACAGTATGTGATTCAATACTACCTCTGTTATTATAAGTTAACAAATTGTCTGCACTTGTTTCATTAAAACCATATTTTTCAAAAGTACTTACAAACGAAGACAAACGATGGCTGGCAGACTCGTAAACATATGAACGTACCCCGCTATCCGGACCATCTATATCTTTTTCCTTAACATTACCAAAAGCATCATAAGAAAAGGAGTGGGCATAATCATTATCGCTGTCAACCTGATCTGTTCTTGAATCAGCAATCAAACGATTACAATGATCATAACTGTATGTAAAGCTGTCATTATCAATATTCTTTGCGACAACATTTCCTTTGATATCATAGGAATAAGATGCTGATGAAATACTAGCCTCAGTATCACCGTCTCTTATTAAAGAACCATTAACATATCCACGTTCATTATAATTATACTCGTTTTCAACTCCGTTTCCGTATTTAACTAACTTTCTTCTTAAAAATTTATCATAACTTATTGATTTAATAACTTGCCTTTCCTCATTATCATCCATCTTTGATTTTATAGATTCAAGCTGACCATTAAATTGATTATACATATATTTAATTTTATATTTAGCAGGATCATTGTCAGCTTTTAAATAAGGATAAATAATATTTGTAATTCTTCCTAATGCATCATAACCATATTCAGAGACATAAACATTTCCCTCAATTGTCGTTTCTTTTTTACTCTGGCGGCCGTATTGATCATAAAAGAAAGACTGCAGGCCTGAAGGATAAGCAACATTTATAATCTTCCCTTTATTGTTTTTATCAGCATCACTCCCATACTCCAAAACAACTTCATTATTATTTTCATATACTTTTTTTATTAGACGCCCCATTTTATCATATTGAAATTCCAGTATAACAGGTTCAGATGCTGCAGCATTGGTTTGATAAGACAACTGTCCATACTCAGTATACTTATACTCGGTTCTGCCCGTATCAGGAGTCTCAAGTGCTGTTTTTCTTCCCAATTCATCATATTCTATCTGTGTCGTCTTCGTATCCCCGTTATTATCACTTTGCACCACACTGGTAAGATTATTATTCATATCATAATTATAATATAGTTTTGCATACAAATCATCATTATCATCATAATTTATTACCTCTTTAATTCTTCCTTTTATATCAAAAACAGTTTTTTTACTAAGGTCAGAGTCACCCGCCCTGTAATTAGTATAAAGACCTTCATACTGCATAACAGCTTCTTCCAGGACAGTTCCACCACTTTCCGATATCAGACTTGCATTTGTATTCCGCCCCAGAGCATCATAAAGATAATTATAATAGGCACCACTATAAGTATCATCATAATTATGATAAACGGCAAAGTCATTATTAGCAGCATAAAGAACCGGTTGGTATAACCTGGTAATTTTTCCTGCACTGTCTAATATTACAGGTCCGGACACTATTTGTTCACTATCAGATAATTTTTTTTTATGCTGAATAGTTCTTCCTCCTCCATCAAAAAAACCGACTTCTTTATAAACCGGATCTGTATTTTCGATATTCAGTTTATATCTCTGGTGGACAACTGTATAGTATAACATTGCCACAGCGTCATATCCATACTCATATTTTACCAGCGGAATATCATTATTATTATCAATATTATCATATGTACATTCCGTAAAATCACTATAATCCAAATTATTTAAGTCCGCATCAACTTCAGTGTCTGGAGGATAAACCGCCAACATTCTGTTGTTCCGGTCATACTTTATATAAGTATTTTTTCCATTAACATCAGTATATTTATAGAGCAGGCCCCATACAGGTGAGTATTTAAAATTTTCCGTAAAGGATATAACATCTCCATTATCCGCGTGAGAAGATGTTTTAACCTCCTCAGCAAAACGACCTGTGCTATCATAAGTTATCTCAGTAATAGTTTCTTGTTCGTGCGTAAGTGATACCTGATTATTAATTTGAGTTAGCTTATTGGCATCATTATAAGTAAAAGTGTTTTCAATATATTTATCATTTTGATTTTCATTATACCCATTCCATAGTTGCTCTTTGGTTTTTAAACCAATATCAATTTCCAGACCTGAGTGGTTATCATAATAGTATATTGTTTCATTAATTTTTTTATCGCTAATTATAGTAAACAATGCATCATTGTTCAAATCAAAATAAGTTGAAGCACTAAAAACTTGAGGTAACAAATTTAAAGTATTATCTTCCGGCTGCTCAGTATACTCATACTCGGTTATGCGGGAGTCATTATTAATTGCGATATCAGAATCACTTAACTTTACCTCACCATACTCTATAACCTGATACTGCTGGTTATAATCATTGCGCGTATCAGCACTATCGCCATCAAAATAAATATCTATACCATAATATTTATATTTTATTTTTTTTGCAGAAGCTTTACCCTGATCTTGTTGAGCATCATCGAAATATCCAACTGTCGCATCATAGTTCAATGCATATTGATAACTAACAACCGAGCGGTGTAGTATATTAGTACTTTTATAATCAGCAGGTACACCTTCTATATAGTCATAAACATTTTGATTAACCAGTTTATAGTTCCCGTCCTCCTTAACCCAGGTTTGGTTACTCATTACTATACCTGTATATTGCTTGTTTTTTTGATTATAAAAAGTAATATTACTATTTCCTAAAGCATCAATTACTGATATTCTGCCGAAACCATAATTAACTTCATTTTTTATATCTACTTTACCCTTTTCATATACAAAAGATGCTGTTTCTCTAAAGTCAGCAGGGTAATTATAACTATTATCCAATTTATTGGAAATCATATAACCGCTTACCACGGTTTTACTAAAACCCAATCCATTATTTACTTTATCATATTCATAAGCAATTACTCTGTTATTATATTGAACAGAAGATAATAACGGATCGGTTTTTTTACCGTATTTAATACCAATAGTGTTAGCCTGCTCACCAGTACGGCAGTTGTTATCAATAACCATATCCAAAGCACCATCAGAGTTAAAATCACTGAAATTATAACGATTGGGATCTCTTTGTTGAGTATCAAGCCTGTCAACAGCTACAGTATAACCATCTCCTGTGTTCAGCCATAACTCAAGTTCGCCATCAGTGGGTGTTCTGTTAAAATTATGAACAATTTTATCAATTCTGTAATCATTATTTAAGTGAACGTTATAATAAAAATTGTTGTAATTTTCCGGAGCATTAATATTATCCGGAGGTGCATTGTTAAAAGTAAAATAAGCTCCAAAACCACTACCTGTATTCGGATAAACAATATAATCAGAAGTAGAATAATAAGCTTCATAATCCCAACCATCCAAATACTTCAAATCAATCATCAAATCAGGCAAACCGTCACCATTGCACTCTTTCAAAGAAATCATACTTGCTGGAGGTCTGTTGTCGCCTAATAGTTCAGGATCATTTATAATATAATCAATTGCTGTCTCCTGAAAACTGTTACCATCGTTTAAGTGAACCTCCCACTTTAATACTTGGTTCTCAGAATTGGAATTATTCTTATATATCAAATCGATTTTTCCGTCACCATTCATATCCCTTAAAGAAACATTGTCAAAAGTCCCCTCATCAGGCAATTCGAAACTCCGGTTATTTTCATTATTCACAAAACCATTCCCATCATTCGTATATACTTGCCAACTAATACTGTGAGGCGTTGTATCGTAGCTATAATTGTATTTAACTAAATCAATTTTTTGATCTCCATTAAAATCCTTGAAAATTACTTTTTTATAATCATTATAATTGGCGATCAAATTATCATAATGAAGATCATCTGAATAAACATAATCACTACCATTGTTCGTATAAACAATAAAATCTATTGTCCCCATATTATAATTTTCAACTAAAATATCCAGCAAACCATCGCTGTTTATATCAAGGTTGTTTAAAGCTTCCTTAGGGGCTGTCAATAGATCACCCCCGGTTCCCCAATAACCACTGTTAATAAAATTATTTTGCACCCCATTAGCATCTTCACTCACTAGTTTAGCTGCCAGCTGCCAGTTATTACCATAACCGTCATGTTTGTTATATACTTTATCCCCGCCAAAATACAGATAAACATCATCACTATCCGCATCAATAAATTCTATTCTTTTTATAGCCAGATCAAACTCCGCGGCTGCCGCACTGTAGGGAAAAGCAACATATTTAAAAGATGCTAATAACTGCTGCAAATCTGTTTCATATAAATCCGATACCTCAAGCGGTATAAAAGCAGTGCTCCATTCTCCGGCATTATATGTTCCTTCAATATTATCTCCAAGATTGGGAGTAAACCACTGAACTTCGTTAGGACGAAATTGTATCTTTTTTAAATCATCAATTGTCAACTCACCATTATTGTCTTTAAAAATAATTTTTACCTCATCATACTTTGATAAATCAATAGGAGGATTCCATAAATTATATCTATTATTACCTAACTTCAATTTTCTGTACTGCCCGTCGCCGGGGTTGTAGACACGCAAATAGGCATTTGATGCAGCTTTACCGGAACTTTGTTTGTTAGTATAAACAAGATATCTGCCCGGCTTATCCAAACCAAAGGTATCAACAACCACATCCTTACATCCATCATTATTTATATCAACATAGCTTTTTCGCCACTCGGCAAAATCATCTATACTATCATCATTAAAGCCAAAAGTTTCTTCAAAATTAAAATTACAAGAAAAACTATTATAATCAAGTTTATAGTTATATAATTCTGTACCGTTATTATTTACCGAAACGTTTGTTAGTAACAAATTGTTAGCTGTTGTATAATCATAATCAAAGTTAACAGTCCGAAATGGTATAACACCTGCACCACCTGTATATCTCATCTCAATAGAAGACAGTTTGACTTCTATTTCTTTAAACGATCCGGAAACAAAAGAGGAATGTATGTCATTACGATATGAATAGTAAAAATCAATTGTAAAATCCGAATAAAAGATAGACTTTAACGTTCCATCTGAATAGTAATCGTATAATATCTCATCATTAGAATATTTTTCTTTTATTATTTTCCATTTGTACACACATTCTTCAGGAAGAGATTCCTGATTTACATCCTGACCAAACTCCTTGTACTTATTGTTATCATTATCTTCACCAAAAAATATT
>CAZFAK010000218.1:0-5444 GCA_964517045.1 uncultured Spirochaetia bacterium
AGTTCCGGCCGGCTTTGGCTTCAAACATATTGTGTAACACAGCACCTGAGGCGGAAGTTGACTTACGGCAATATGCAGGAACCAGTCTACCGTGGCTATTTTATAAAATAATTTTTAACAGAGTTAAGGTTCCCAGAGATATAGTTAGTAGCCCGATAATTTTTTTCAGGTTTAATGAACAGATTTTTTTTACGGAAATAGCTGATAAAGGAACAGAGAGCACTGCGCCCACTGCCAGGTATGGTGCCAGACACCAGTCAATTTGCCTGGTTCCGGTTATATACATTATTACTCCGACCAGACACGTCAGTCCTTCAGCCAGAGCAGTTATGCCGATGGCGTTTTTGCTGTTTATACCGGCAAGGAGCTGTCCGCCGGTTACCAGCGGTCCGTAACCGCCGCCGCTAAGTCCTTTGTTAAAGGAAGCAATCAACCCTAAAAAAGTAACTCTTTTCCAGGAAAAACTGAAATTTTTTTTTATTGTAAAAATAATTATAAGACCGATAATTAAAATCAAAATCCCGATATATAGTTTAAGATAAAACTTTGGTATATTAAGCGCAATAAAAACAGATAAAACAGTGCCTATTACACTGCAGGATGCCAGTAGCAGGGCAATTTTCAGATGTTTGGGCAGCCCGTTTTTATAAGCATGGATTGGTCCGTGATTCATGACAGCGCGTATAATCCTGGCCGGATTAAGTGTTTTGGGTTTTATATTAACATTGCCGGCTGAGTGATGTATAATCCCGCCCAGAACACCGGTTATCAGTTCAGAGAGAAGAACGGCAGGTACGACCTGCAGCGGCCTGTAGTTGAGCAGCAGCAGCAGAGGGGTCAGGGTAGTGCCGTAGCCCATACCCAAAGTAGAATCAATATATTCTGCAGCAAGGGCAATAAAAATAATAATTAAGCCCATTTCCCAGTTAATATTTGTAATCATTTATTTCTCCTGTTAATTTTTTAAAGCTTGGGTAGTTGGCATGTATTTTCAGGCCGTCCCTTTTAATAGAGTCAAGATCGTAATTTAGTTTATAATCCGCCTTTCTTAAACGTTTAGCATTGGCAGCGGCACTGATAAACTCGATGATTCCGCCGTAAAAGGTAATGTATTTGAAAATATTTTTACGGTTAAAGCACCAGATATATCTTCCCTGTAATAAATCTATAAAATAACAGTCTGTAATTTTTAATTTTTTTTCTAAAAACAGATAAATTTCCGGTTTGGCTGTACAAGGTGCTGCGTGGTGATAAAAATGGAGACAGTCATCCATATTTTTTGGTTTTTTATTTAATAATAAGTATTGAAGTGACCTCATTTTATTATATACTTTTTATATCAAAATAGTCGATAATATAGTAAAAAATTATTTTAAATCAGCAAAAGTTGTCTGCTCCAGCTTATCGGAAATATAATTTCGTATTTCTCTGAATATTTTTAAAAGTTTTTGACTTTGGTCAACAGGTGTGGTTTCGTAAAAATATTTACTTACAGAGCCAACAGGTGCCAAAGCGCCGTCCATAAGCCGGATTATTTCAGCGAGTGTAATTTTATCAGGAGCCTTCATTAAGCTGTATCCGCCGTTTAAACCGGTTTTAGATTTTAAATAACCCCGTCTTTTTAGAATCAGGAGAATTTGTTCAAGATATTTTTTAGGGATTTTTTTTCTTCTGGAAATATATTCGGTGCGTACAAGTTTATCCGGATAGTTTTCAGTTAAATCAATCAGAGCCAGGCATGCATATTCACTTTTGGTTGATAATTTCATACAGTATTATATACTAATTTAATCAACAATGTCAATATGTTTTACGAGTTTCTCCCGTAGCAACCGATGAATATGACCAGGATTGCCCGATTTCAGGATTATATCCTTTTCATTTTAGTCTTGCTGGTGCAAAATTGAAAAGTAAACCAATTGCTGATTTTGTTGATCTTAAAAACCATATCCCGGGTTTTGATATACCGTGAGAGCACAATTAACTATTGAATATTTGTTAGCGTCCTAGATTACAGACATGATGTCCTCCTTTTGTTTTACTAAAGGAGAGCATCAGAGTGAAGATGATATAATATCTAAAACAAAAGAAAACATTCTGTCTTCCTGTTGTCCTGTTCATATTTTCCCTGAATACATATTTTGCTGTTTCCAGCTTCTTTTTGATTAAAAGCCTGTCGTTTAACACGGTTTTATGCTGCTTTATGAAAAAAAAGGTAAAACTCGCAAATGGATGATGATAACCGGTGTCTGCAGAAATACGGTGATTTGTGGAAAAAATATAAAAGACCGGTTCCCTGCCGGATTATTCCCCGTATATATTAAAACTCATACTTTATTAAAATCAGAATCTGATACAGCCCCTGATTTTTTTACTTTGCTTTTTGGACCGGAAGGTTGCGGTCCTGGATGAGGCCGCTGAAATAGGGGGGATTTTCATTGATTGTTTCCCCGTTTAATACTTTATTAAAATAAAGCAGGTATTTATCAGTCATCTGTTTACTGGTATGGTTTTCCATAATGTATTCATGACAGCGCTTGCGGTTATAGGAACCGGCGTTTCGGACTGCTTCAATAAGCTCATCCTCTTTGTCAGATAAAAAGCCGTATTCTGCAGGTACCAGTTCCGGCAGAGAACCGAAAGGAGTAGCAAAAACAGGGCAGCCGAAATAGAGACTTTCTATTACAGCCAGGCCGAAAGGCTCATTCCAGGTCACCGGGAAAACCAGTCCCCTGGAGCCGTTAATAAGCCGGTTTTTTTTTTCACCCCCGACCATGCCGTTAAAATGGGCATTGGGGTCAAGGGTCAGACGCAGTCCCATATTAAGATTGAACCGATATCCGCCCAGAATCTCGATTTTTTCTTTTGCTTTGCGGGCAATGCGGATAGCGCCGGTAACGTTTTTTACCGGCCAGGCAGCTTTACCGAGGAAATGGACGTAATTCCGGTCCCTGTTAAAATCAGGTTTGCCGTAGTCACGCGGATCAAGGCCGTTGTAGAGAAAATGCCGGCAGTTATGTCTTCTGGCATGGTTTCGGGAAATAAAAACAGTGTTTTTTATAAAAGTAACCGGCTTGGATGAATTACCATGAATTACTACCAGACAGGGTTTGGTGCGTATAGCTCTTTTAAGGATAAAATGCACATTGACAATATCAACATTTTGGGGAATCTTTTTTTCCAGATTATCTTCCAGATTGGGGGCTTTAGGATCAAAATAGATAACTTCAGCAAAGGGGGAGTATGATCCCGGCGGTACCAGGTAAGTTACTTTGTGTCCCCGCTGTACCAGTTCCCGGCCGAGCCACCATATATCTCGCTGGGTGCCGCCGTAGCGGCTTACCGGTATAGGTTTATTATTTACGATCAGAATATGCATAATATTTTCAGCAATTTATTATTCTAAATACCCCAGTTCTTTAAGTAACCGGGAAAACTCCCGGTTTTGCATTGCCGCCTTAACTCTTTTTTGATATTCCGGTTTTTGCCATTTTTTAAGCGAATTGGTATGCACCGCAGTTACGCTTTTACTCCAGGCGCGGTTTTTTTTTACAGTGGTATACTCCAGCCAATTCAGCAATTGCCCGTCAAAGCTAATCTCTAAAAAAGTGCATATCTTTTTCATAATCCCGGTATATGATGAGATCAGGTCTTCATATTTTACTGTAAAGAGATGTTCATTATCTTTCCAGGCCAGACCGGCGTTTACATCTCTTATCCAGCGTTCAGGTGAAATATGAAATTTGTTTTTTTTACTGGGATGACGGGATAAAATTACATCCCGGCCGTCTCTTATAATATGAATAATTTTTACCTTGTTATTAAAATACTGTAATATCCTTTTAATATATAATATATTACGGGGGGTTTTTTCACACCATCTGTTGGCTTGCGGCCCTGCAGGTGTGAACAGGACAGCGCGGTAAAAACGGTTAAGTCTTGATTGTTCGGGGTTGCCGTTAGTTTGCCAATGGTGAAATACACCCAGTTCCCGGGAAAAAGCAGTTATCTCTTTATGTGCTGAGAGGATTGACAAAAGCAGGGTGGTGCCGGAACGGCCGCAGCCGCCGATTATAACAGGTGGTTGGTAATATTTTTTTTTAATTTTATTTTGCGCCAGGCGGTTAATGGTTTTACTTATAAAATTCAACTGGATTTTTCAACTGTATATTTTTTATAAAAAATTATACAATGATTTTAAGAATTGACATAGCTGTATAATAATATTATTATACTGACATCCGTTTTGTTTTAACGGTCAATTATCTGTAAAGGCTTTATATTTGAATCTTTATACTCTGCAGCGGGAATTGATGCGACTGCGCCTTTTGCCCCGCACAGACAACTGGCAGGATATAAAATCTGTCTTTGTTATCTCTACCGGACGGACGGGTACCAAATTTCTGGCCCGTTTTTTTAATTGTTTCAATAAGGTTTATGCAGTGCATGAACCCCGTCCCGATTTTCTTAAAACTGCTGTTAAAACCGCTGTTAATCCGGTTGCGCCGGACAAACTGGCTGCACATATCAGTTATTTCAGGAGCGCTTTATTGCGGGATGTACGGCGCCGTCAGAAAAATATTTATTTAGAATGCAACAACCGTCTTTTTTCTCTAATACCGTCGATCAGGAAAATATTTCCTCATAGTAAAATAATTCATATTATAAGAGACGGCCGGGACTATGTGCGTTCCGGAATGGCCCGTAAATGGTATACTGCCGCGGACCGGGACCCGCGCCTTAAAGCTGCCTGTTTCCCGGATGATCCCTACTGCAGGCTCTGGGATACGATGAGTAAATTTGAAAAAATATGCTGGCGCTGGCAAAAAAAGGACAGTTTTATATACAACAGCCTGCGCGATATTTCTGATGCCATTCTGGTAAAATTTGAGGATATTTTTACTAAACCCTATACAGGGCTGTACCGCATATGCCGTTTTATCGGCCTGGAAGAGAATAAAATCAAGGTTATTATTGACCGGGAAACCGGAAGGAAAGCTCATGCCACCAGTAACAACCCTTTTCCGGCGTGGCAGTACTGGGATGAAAAATACCGCAAGCAGTTTGATACCATTTGCGCTCAGCATATGCGTTTATACGGTTATTATCAGGCAGCGGTTTACCATTAAAATACTCTGCAGCCGTGCAGTTAGCGCAGGAGTTGACCAGCGGTAATATGCAGGAGGAGGCATACCGTGGCATGTATCTGTTCTTCCCCTTGCCCAAATAAGAACCGGAAAAGTGTCCTCTGCTTTTTTTTCAATATCAGTTAATAATAATCAAAAAAAAAACAGCATGCGTTAAATATGTGTTCTGTATCCGGTTAAACCGGCCCTAATGTTGGCAGACAAATATTTTTACAGATTTTTTATTTTCAAACGGCTGAAACGGCGGGTGTGATTTTTAATACCTGTAAAATTGCTTAACATGTTATATTTTGGACA
>CAZFAK010000219.1:0-5397 GCA_964517045.1 uncultured Spirochaetia bacterium
CTCTTTACGGGAAGAGGTATGGCAAACACCGCCTTTTCAGGCAGTGACCAGGCAGGGACGGCTTTACGGCCGCGGTACAGCAGATGATAAGGGGGGTATAATGGCTCATATAGCGGCCGCAGCTTCCTGTCTCCGGCATAAGCCGCAGGTTAATTTTAAATTTCTTTTTGAAGGTGAAGAGGAGATCGGTTCCCCCTCTTTTGCTTCCTTTTTGGAAAAATTTTATGCTGAAATCAGGGCCGACGCTGTGCTGGTGCTTGATATGAGCAATTTTGACACCGGCTGGCCTGCGCTTACAGTCAGTCTGCGCGGTCTGGCTGCTCTGGATATAACTGTGAGTGCTTTGCAAAATCCGGTACACTCCGGCCTCTGGGGCGGTCCTGTTCCGGATCCGGTTAATGCTCTTAGTAAGATAGTAGCCGGTCTAACTGATAACAGGGGCAGGATAAATATACCCGGTTTTTATGATGATGTTTTACCCTTAGACAGCCGGGAAAAAAATAATTTCGGTAAAATACCTATGACCGCTGCGCTTTTAAAAAAACAGGCCGGTTTTACTGCCGGTGCAGAAATTGTGGGGGAGGAAAAGGAGATATTAAGCAGGATGTGGCGTCAGCCCAGTCTTACTGTAAATGCAGTCAATGCCGGAATGGGAGAGAATACGGGTAATGTGATTATGGATAAGGCTTGGGCCCGGATAACCATAAGAACCGTACCGGATCAGGACCCGCATAAAGTATTGCGGGGATTAAAAAACAAAATAAAGGAACTATGTCCAGCCGGAGTAAATGTAACCTGGCAAAGCCGCGGCACTTTTTCGCCCTGGTTAACTGACATAAGCCAGCCGGGAATTAAAACAGCCTGCCGGGCTTTTAAAAACGGTTATGGAAATGAGCCTTTACTGGTGGGCAGCGGCGGCTCGATTCCTTTTGTAAAAGTTTTTTCCGAGAATTTTAAAAATGTTCCCCTGATTCTGGGCGGAATAGAAGATCCTTACAGCAAGGTTCACGCTGAAAATGAAAGTTTATGCCTGTCTGATTTTATTAAAACAGTAAAAAGTGAGATATTTTTTTTCAATTATTTTTCTAAAAAATAATATTTTGTAATTTTAGCCTGTTTACAGTCATTCTTATAAAATACTTAAGCGATAGTCATTACAAAATCTAAAAATTAAGCATAAGTTGCAATATAGGTAGAAAAATAACTTTACTGTTATTTAATTAATAGCATAAACTTGTTATTTTGTCATAAAACGACATAGGTTATAATGTTTGCTTATAATAAATGCATAAAAATTGTTAACTTGACATGTTATTTTTTTAATATTATAATTAAACGTAATTAGGAGAAATAACTTTACGATTGGTGTCAATGGAGAGTTTTATGGATAAGATACAATTAAGCGGAGCTCAGGCAGCTATAAAAATTCTGGAAAAAGAGGGAGTTGAGTATATTTTTGGTTTACCCGGGGGCAATATTATACCGCTGTATGATGCTCTGGTGGATTCTGATATTAAACTGATCCAGGCCAGACATGAACAGGGCGCTATCCATATGGCAGACGGTTATGCCCGCGCTACCGGTAAGCCGGGTGTAGTAGCAGTTACCAGCGGTCCGGCAGCTGCCAATCTAATTACCGGAGCTTTAACCGCGCATATGGATGCTGTACCTCTGGTCGTGATAACGGGCCAGACTATATGTGAGAATTTGGGCAAAGATGCTTTTCAGGAAGCTGATATTTTCAATATCTCCATGCCGGCTGTAAAACACAGTTATCTTCTAAAGGATGCCCGGCATATTCCGTCTGTATTTACCGAGGCTTTTACTATTTGCGCCAGCGGCCGGCCCGGTCCGGTATGGATTGACCTGCCTAAGGATGTAAGCGCAGGGAGCTGTTCTTTACCTTTGACGCAGATAAAGACTGATATACCGGGCTATAAAGTACCGGAAAAGGGCAGCAAAGAGGATATAGCGGCTGCTGCTGATATTATCAACCATTCACAAAAACCTTTACTGCTGGTAGGACATGGAGCTGTTATCTCCCAGGCATCCCGGGCTGTAATCAGGCTGGCGGAAAAACTGCAGGCACCGGTAGTAAATACTTTGCTGGGCAAAGGCGTTTTCCCGGAAACGCATCCGTTAAGCTGCGGTATGCTGGGTATGCATGGTACAGCTTATGCCAATAAAGCCCTGCAGTATACTGACTTGATTCTGGCCATAGGTTCCCGTTTTGATGACCGTATCAATACTGATCCCTCCTGTTTTTGTCCGCAGGCGAAAAAGATACATATTGATATTGATCCGGCTGAAATTAATAAAATAGTTAAAATTGATGCCGGTATAGTCGGTGATGCACGCGTAGTAGTTGAAGAACTTACCAGGCATGTCCATAAGCTGGATACCGGTAAATGGCTTCGCCGCATCAATAGTTATAAAAAACGGTACCCGCTTAAGTACAGTAAAAGAGGAGGGTTAAAAGTCCAGAAGATTATTGACAGACTTTATCATCTCACAGATGGTAAAGCAATAATAGCCACCGATGTAGGTCAGCATCAGATGTGGGCAGCCCAGTTCTATAAAATAGATGAGAATGACACCTGGATAAGCTCCGGCGGCGCCGGCACCATGGGCTTTGGTTTTCCGGCAGCTCTGGGCGCCAGTTTCGGCCGGCCGGATAAGACAATAGCAGCTATATGCGGCGACGGCGGTTTCCAGATGACTTTATTTGAACTGGCTACGGCTGCTTATCACAAAAAGCCGGTTAAAATTATTATAATGGATAACAGTTATCATGGCATGGTAAGACAATGGCAGGATCTGTTTTACAATAACCGTCTTTCCGGAGTAGGATTACATAACAATCCTGATTTTGTAAAGCTGGCTGCTTCCTACGGCATCAGGGGCTTCCGGCTTAAACGTTCCGCTGATGTGGATAAAATCCTGACAAAGGCTTTAAGCTATGATAAAGGGCCTTGTCTGATACATGCCATGGTTGCTAAAGAAGATAATGTTTTCCCCATGATTGTTTCCGGCAAATCAGTTGAACATATGATGATCAGCCGCCCGGAAACCAAACTGGAACGTCCCAAAGGAGGAACATAATGCGTGATACACCTGCAAAATTCTTGTCCCATACTATAAGTATCTATGTTGCCAACAAACCCGGGGTTTTGGTAAGAGTTGCCCAGGTTTTTTCCCGTCGCGGTTTTAATATAGACTCCTTAGTAGTCTCGCCCGGCCAGGCAGGCAACTTTTCGCGTATGACAGTTACGGCTCAGGGGGATCCGGATGAGCTTATGCAGATCATCTCGCAGCTGCAGAAACTGATTGATGTGCAAAAGGCGACAGAGCACAGCCACCAGGTTACTATTGAAAAAGAACTGGCTATGATAAAAGTAGCGGTAAAGGAGGGCAGCAGAAGTGAAGTACTGCAGCTCGTAGATCATTTTAAAGCGGCAACAGTTGATTTTTGCGAGGGTTCTCTTATTATACAGATAACCGGTTCTACAGAAAAACTGGATGCCTTTATTGCTTTGTTGAAAAATTACCGTATTATTGAGATAGTCCGCACCGGTAAAGTTTTAATGGCCCGGGGGGAAGAGGTTACATGAGCTGATAATAGGGCCGGCACAGCTGTTGCTTTAACAGTTACAGATATCTCCAGGTATAGCCCTGTTTTTGTTTTTTGAGCCGGGCCGGGGTGCCGGCAGCTACTATTTTTCCGCCGTTGTAACCGCCCTCAGGACCCATATCTATGAGGTAATCGCAATTTTTCAGAAATTTCTTATTATGTTCAATAACAGCCACGGTATTACCCTGGGTAACAAGTCTTTGTAAAATATCCATTAAGGCGGAGATATCCTGATAATGGAGCCCGGTAGTGGGCTCATCCAGAATATAAAGATTACCGCCGCTCTCATTACGGCGGCTTAGTTCTTTAGCCAGTTTAAGGCGCTGCAGTTCGCCTCCGGATAAAACAGCAGTGCTGTTGCCCAGTTTAAGGTAACCCAGCCCGCTGTCTATTATAAATTTTAATTTTTGCTGAATCTTGTGATACCCTGAAAAAAAACCGTAGGCCTGGTTAAAGCTCATATTAAGTACCTGGGAAATATTTTTTCCTTTATAAAAAATATTAAGAACTTGCCGGTTATACTGTTGTCCGTTACATTCATCACATTTAACAGTTACATCAGAAATGAAATGCATTTCGATCTCTTTAAAACCTTTTCCCATACAGCCGGGACAGCGGCCTTTGGAGCTGTTAAAGGAAAAATGCCCCGGTGATAGTCCGCGCGCCGCTGCATCTTTACAGGAAGCAAATACTTTTCGGATAAGGTCCCAGCCGTTTATATAACTAATGGCGGTAGAGCGTTTGCTGTGGCTGACCGGTTTCTGGTCGACCATATAGATGTTTAAAAACGGCAGAAAGCTGAGTCTTTTTTGATCATCTATAAAAAAGATATTACTTTCCTCAGGCAGTTTGTTATAGGAGATATACTTTTGCAGGCGGGGATACAGATAGTCAAGCAGCAGAGAGCTTTTGCCGCTGCCGCTTACCCCGCTGATACCTGTCAGACAGTTAAGCGGCAGACGCAAAGTAAGATCTTTAATGTTGTGTATATTTATATCTGTAACCAGGAGGTGAGGCTGTTTTTTTATACTGAACCTTCCGGGGCTTTTACGGTTATGCTTTGTAAGCTCTTTATTGGCAAAAACATAGGGATAAAAAGCGGTTTGCTGTAGTTTTGTTTTTTGGTTGGGACCGCAGTAAACAACTTCGCCTCCGTTCTCCCCGGCCTGTGGCCCCAGATCTACGATCCAGTCAGCGTTTTTAATTACATTGCCGTCATGTTCTACTACTATTACCGTATTTTCTCCCTGCTGCAGCCTGCGTAAAACTTGCAGCAGTTTGTCAGTGTCTCTTTCATGCAGGCCTATGGTCGGTTCATCAAGTATATAAATGACATCTTTCAGTTTGTTGCCGATCTGGGTGGAAAGACGGATCCGCTGCAGTTCACCCCCGGCAAGAGAAGCAATGCTGCGGTCCAGACTAAGATAGTCTATACCAAGATCTATCATATTATCAAGTTTGAAAATAATTTCAGTCAGCACATCAGCAGCAATGGCAAGTTCCTGTTTTGATAATTCCTGTTTGAGTTTGTAAAAGAAATCCCGGGCCTGTTTGAGTTTTAAAGAGCAGATTTGACCTATATTTTTACCGTTTAATTTTATACTTAGAATTCTTTGCTGCAGTCTTAGTCCCTGACACCCGGGGCAGATACCGCTTTGCATAACTGTTTCCGCTCCCTGCAGATGCCGGGCATGTTCGCTTTTGTTATAAAGCTTTTGCAGGATTTGATTAAATCCGGGCCAAATATCAGATTTTTTTTTATATAA
>CAZFAK010000220.1:0-3120 GCA_964517045.1 uncultured Spirochaetia bacterium
TGCGATTCTCAGCGGCTCTCTGTGTAACTTTTACAGGAATGAAAATTCACACCCAAACCCATATAGTTTTTGACAATTTCAGGAGAATAGAGTAAAATATATAGTCGACAATTTAAATCTGATATGTGGAAATTTCTTTCTATAAAAAAATTTTTGATTATAATTCTGTTAAAAATTCCGCTGTTATTTTTTTGCTTAAATTGCAGTTCGCCGCCGGAATATAATCAGGTTAAAAAAAAAACTTTCCGGGAACTGAACAGTATTAAAAATCATTACCAAAAAAAACTGATAAAATATTTCTCAAAAATTAACCAGAAAGCAGAAAAAGCTGCTGAGGATAAAAAACTTTTAAAATTTTTTTTTAATTTCCGCAGATACTATTCCCATAAAAGGCTGCCTGAAAACTGCAACTCTGTAAAATCACTTGAATATAAACTGGATAAGTATTTTATTTCGGTTTATAATAACTTTTACGATATCCTTTTTCTCAACAGCAAAGGGTTTGTTTTCCATTCCGTCAAACAGGAAAGTGATTATCATCACAACATTTTTAAATGTTGTTTAAGCAACTCTTTATTAAGCAAAAAGCTTGAGCAAAACAAAGGCGCCAAACAACAGTTTGTAGATTATGATTATTACCTGCCGTCCGGAGAAGCAGCCGCGTTTTTTACAATACCAATCCAAAATAATGATACGTTTTCCGGCTATATCATTCTACAGTGTCCAATAAATAAAATAAATTTAATAATGACCGAACACCGAAAATTAAAACAAACCGGCGAAGTTTATCTTGTTAACCATAAAAAATACATGCTTACCGACTCCCGCTTTTCTTCTGACAGTACTATTTTAAAAAAAAAAATATACACCCGGGCAGTTCAAAAAGCATTTATCAAAAAAAAAGGTCAAGCTCTTATAAAAGATTACCGCGGGGTAAATGTTTTCAGTGTCTATGAACAGCTAAACTGTTTCGGTAATAAATGGGTGATCATTGTAGAAATTGATGAAGAAGAGATCCTTACTAAACAATACTTAAAACACAAAAGCTATTACCAAAAAAAAATATATAACTTCCTCGCCGCGGAAAGCAGCCGCTGCCGGCTCAATAACCGGACCCGGCTGAATAAAAACGGTTTTAGGGCTGATATGAATGAAGTTATAAAATCCGAAAAAGAATTTATATTCACACAGGGTGTCGGCCCCTGTACCGCAATTTCCTTACACAGTCCGAAAAAAATTTCATGGCTGGCTCACATCAAACCGACTGATAAAGTATATCTTCACAATCCTCTCACCCGTCTTTTTCTCAGCGAAGAAAATAGTGACTTGCTTGATGACCTTTTACAAAAAATATCCTGGTATGATTTAACTCCGGCGGAGATGACTAAAATCAAGGCGCATATTGCGGCCACCCATCTTGAATCGTTTGAGTCTATTCTGGAACGGCTGCTTAAATATAAAATCGGCCTCAACCATATTAAGTTTTTTTATAATCCTGTCGCTGATTACCTGAACATACAATGCCGGCCCGGAAAAAAATATACCTTAGTCTCTTGGCAGTACGCAGACTATAACCGGGCCAAAATTCAACAAAGCACAAACCTGCCGTCTATCGGCAGTATTATAAAAAAAGTAATGAAAGATAAAATATAAAGGAGCTTTTATGATCTACCGCAACTACGGTCAAACCGGTAAAAAAGTCTCGCTGCTCGGTTTCGGAGGCATGCGTTTTAAAGATAAAAAAAACGCTGTAGCTGCCCTGCAAAAGGGTGTAGAGCTGGGGATTAACTATTTTGACACAGCTCCGCTTTACGGCAACAGTGAAGATATTTTCGGTGAAGCATTTGCGCCGTTTAAAAAAGAGATCAATGACGGTAAGTTATACTTCTCTACCAAATCAATGTATTACCAGGAAAAAACCGCTGCGGAAGTGGAAAAAATATGCAACAGATCACTGCAGCGTATGCAAATGGAAAAAATTCATTTTTTTCATATGTGGTCTATCCGGTCTATGGACCAGTTCCGCAAAATAATGGCCCCGGGCGGAGCATACGAAGGTGCAAAGCGATTAAAAAAAGCAGGTAAAATTGACCATATAGTTTTTTCATGCCATTTTAACAACGAGGAAATTAAACAGGTCATCAATGAAGACGTTTTTGAAGGTGTCTTACTCGGCTACAATTTACTGAATTACAAAAGAAGAGAAAAAGGTATTACCGCTGCCCGGCAGCACCATATAGGAATCGCTGTAATGAACCCCCTGGCCGGCGGGGTGATCCCCGGGCTGGCGCAAAACTGGCAACAGATGGGCGGCAGTGCCTCCAGGCTGGGCCAGGACCCGGGCCGGATCATACGGGCAGCGCTGCAGTTTGTGGCCTTAACACCTGGAGTCAGTACAGTCTTGTCCGGTATGAGCGACCCGGATATGGTCAGTCAAAACGCGGCCGCACTGGATAACCTGGATGAGCTCGATATTGAAGAAATAAAAAAAATAGCGCCTGACTTTAATATGAACGGCCGGCGCTTCTGTACCCAGTGCGGTTACTGCCTGGACAGCTGTCCGCAGAAAATTAATATACCATCCATGTTTATGTGGCTGGATATGCACCATGCCGGACTTAAACAGCAGGCGCAGACATGGTGGAATATTTTTTCCGGTGAAAACGAAGATTTTCAGGGTACGCTGCCGTCAGACTGTACTGAATGCGGCAGCTGCGAAGAGGTCTGTACCCAGCACCTTGATATAATCAACCGGTTAAAGGAATGTGAGGATATTTTTCTTTAAAAAGAAAAAGCCAGGCCCGCCATTATACTCAGAGCCTGATTTTTATCTTTGGTCAGATCATCCTCAGTCATACCCATGTCTTTCATATCATCGGTTAATTTCCAGATTTTAACCAGACCAAGCGTATAACGGGCATCCAGTACCAGCTCGAGCGAGCCCAAGTCAATATTCATATCCACACCCAGCGGCACGCCGAAATCCACCACTTTGGTCATGTCCTTCATATCGTTTATCATAGCATTTGAAAATTCTGTTTTATCACCGGCGGCAACAGCATAGCCGCTGATACCTGCTCTGAAAGCCAGTGCCGGACCGGCATAAAAACCGGTGGTAAC
>CAZFAK010000220.1:3220-5379 GCA_964517045.1 uncultured Spirochaetia bacterium
TAAGCGCATCCCCGCTTTACCAGGCAGCTGCTGCCATGGCCGGTAAAGCGGCCAGGTGGCAGAGTCAAAAAGGACAACCGCACCGCAACAATTTTGCCATACTTTCTTTTAAGGACAATGCCCGGCAGGCGCAGGAAAATGGCATCGGTGCTACCTTTGCTTCTTTGCTGACTCTGGAATTGCGCAAAACCGGTGCTTTTAATATTATAGATAAAGAAAACGTTAAAAAAATATTAAACCAGCAATCTTTTGCTCTCAGCGGAATGACCCGTAACCAAAATCCGGTTAAAGTTGGCCGTATGCTCGCAGCTCACTATATCGTCAGCGGCAATGTCGGCTTTAACAACGGCAAATATATTATTAACGTTAAAATATCAAGTGTGGAAAGCGGTGCCGTAGTCCTGGCCCGCGCCGTCTCTTTTAACAGCGGTAAACTAAACTCTCTGGCAATGCTGATGCGCCTTACGCAAAAATCACCGGCCGTAGCCGGATTCCGCTCCGCGCTTATTCCGGGCTGGGGCCAGTTTTATAATAATAAAAATATAAAAGGCAGTATTACCCTGAGCGCTACCATACTCACAGCAGGCAGCGCTGCTGTTTTTACCATTCTAAAAAAGATTTCCGAAAACAATTTTAATGACCTCAGTCAGCAGTACAGCTCCTGGAGCTCCTGGAACCAGACTGCTCTGGACGATAACCAAACCAAAGCCTCCTCTCTTTACGCATCCATGCAGGATGAAAAAAAAGAGGCGGAATTATACGCTGATCTTACCACTTATTCCCTGATCGGCTTAAGCAGTGTCTGGCTCTTTGCCTTGAGTGATGCTGTTATCAATGCTGCCCTTATTAATAAAAAACTGCAGAAAGCCAGAGGAAAAGTGAACCTTACCTGGAATGGCCCGGGGCAGGGACTCGACCTGGCTTTCAGTTACAGGTTTTAGGAGAAGAAAATGAGATATATAATACTGTTTATTTTACTTGGCTTTTTTTGCAGCTGCAGTGCTGATATAGACCAGGACAAGCTGCTCAGGGACAATCCTTTTGATCCTGATGCTGCATATATTTCGGAGACCAATGCGCTGATCAGCTCAGCCGCTGATGCCCTCCTTAATATAAACCAGAATGAGATCACTTTCCAATGGAATATTGATGACAGCACCCATTTTTCCCATTATAAGGTTTTCCGCAGGGATAACCGGAACAGTACAAACTGGGAGCAGGCGGCCGTGATTTATGACCGCACGCTGCACAACTATACAGATGATCAGCTTGCGGCCAACGGGAGCAGTTTTTCTTATTACGTGGCTGCCTATGATAAAAAAGGAAACAGTAATGTAAGCAGGATTGTAAAATACCTCAAGGCTCCTTCCGGGATCCTGGCCCAGAGTTTCCCGGATCCGGCTGACGGGGAGCTCAGGCAGCTGGTTCTACTCCCGGGCAGCAGTTCATGGCAGCAGCAGGGCTACTTTTTTTATACCGGCACCCCGGTTTACCAGACAGAGCCCAATACAAGTGCTCCCTCACTGGGCTTTAACGCGTATCAGGACCTGGTTTATACTTCCTACCAGTGGACTGGCGATTTTTGGAACGACTCCAAGTGTCATATCGCTTTCCGCCAGTATGATCCGGCAATTGCTGATAAAGAAAACGGCCCCTATTACTATACCAATAACGGTTTTTTACCCAGGGGCAACAGTGCCATTAAAAAAATTATGCCGGTCAGGGACCAGGACGGAAAAACAATTCTGGTTTACCTTAATCAATATACAGATCAGCGCTACCTGACCGCGGATGTGGCAGCTTATGCGGCTGCAGTGGATAATGATACCCAGTTTAATAATATTTTTACAAACTACACTAATTTTTTCTACGCTAATCAGGCCGTCAACAATATTTCCAATGCCGAGCTTTCTTTAACTCATGATACAGCGCTGCTGGCCATGTCTGAGGACTGTTCCAATTATTACAGTCTGGCGCAAAATGGAGGCAGTATGGCCGAGTTTGGCATTTATGAACTTGCGTTTACCGGATCCGGAACCAGTGCCACCCTGTCCGCTTCGGAAACCCTGCTTTGCGATGTTTATCAGCTGCGCGACCTGCCTGCTGTAAAACAGGTCAATAATGATACTCTGATGGATATCGCTTAAGAAGACATAATT
>CAZFAK010000221.1:0-5352 GCA_964517045.1 uncultured Spirochaetia bacterium
TTATATCTTCTACTTTTGATGAACCGGCGCACCGGCATGTTAATGTAGCCCGGATCGTGCTGGAAAAAGCCAAACGGTTGTCAGAACAGAAAAAAGATGTAGTTATTCTGCTTGACAGTATTACCAGACTGGCCCGCGCTTACAACCAGGTGGAACCAACTTCCGGTAAAGTACTTTCCGGTGGTGTGGATTCCAATGCCCTGCATAAACCGAAACGTTTTTTCGGTGCTGCCCGCAATATCGAAGAGGGAGGGTCATTATCTATTATTGCTACAGCCCTGATAGAGACCGGCAGCCGCATGGATGAAGTTATTTTTGAAGAATTTAAAGGTACAGGTAATATGGAAGTCGTGCTTTCCCGCCGTCTGGCTGACCGCCGTATTTTTCCGGCTATTGATATCAAGAAAAGCGGTACCAGACGTGAGGACCTTTTACTGGAAGATTATGAAATGTCCAAAATGTTTGCTTTACGCAATGCTTTGGCTACACTTGATGATGTGGAAGCAACCCAGCTTGTGCTGGATAAAATGAAAATGACCAAAGATAATAAAAATTTTCTTGATGCTATGAATTCATCAAGTTAAACCGGAATCGTTCATGCCTGAATTAATTTCACAGCTGATAAACCTTTTTCTGTTTTCGCTGGTTGGTTTGTTACTGACTTTTATTATCTTTAAATCTTCCAAATTATTATTCGGTCTGGATTTGAGTGAAGAGATACGTAATGGTAACAAGGCGGCTGCCATACTGGGCGCCGGAGTTTTACTTTTTTTCGGCCTGGTTGTTATCGGTCTGCTGAGCTGACCTGCCGATATGGATTCTGCCGCTTCATATTTTGATGATATTTTAGCCGTTATCCAGAAATTAAGGGGGTCGGGGGGATGTCCCTGGGATAAAAAACAAAATTTTTTCTCAATGAAAAACGAACTGCTGGAAGAGGTCTATGAATTTATAGATACACTGGGTGAAAATAATACCCTTCATTTACGGGAAGAACTTGGTGATCTTTTATTCAACGTTTTGTTCTATGCGGTTATGGCTGAAGAAAAGAGTCTGTTTACAGTCCGGGAACTCCTGGATGAGCTGAAAAATAAACTGGTTTACCGCCATCCGCATGTATTCAAAAATGAGCGTGTAGATACTGCAGCGCAGGCTCTGGCCCTGTGGAATAGACAAAAAAATCGGGAAAAAAAACGGCAGTCAATATTGGACGGTTTGGCCAAATCACAGCCCCCCATGCTGAAAGCTTATGATCTGCAAAAAAGAGCTGCCCGCTGCGGCTTTGACTGGGATAATATTAAAGAGGTAGCGGACAAAATAGAAGAAGAACTGGCTGAACTTAAAACTGCACTGGAAAGCGGAAATACAGAGCAAACAGAAGCGGAAGCCGGGGATCTTTTGTTCAGTATTATAAACTTATGCCGATTTGCTGACATTGATCCGGATAAAGCCTTAACTCAAACCAATAAAAAATTTATTAACCGTTTTAAATATATGGAAGCTGATCTTAACAAAGAGGGAGCAAAACCGGAACAAAAAAAAATAACTGAGCTGGAGCAGTTATGGCAGAAAGCAAAAAGATTTTTTCCCTGATTATAATCCTGTTTTTTATTTTTAACTGCCGGGAATATATAAAATATTCAGATTATAAAAATGCCCGCGTCTTCTTTGACGGTTATGATATTAATATTGATTTAATGACCTTTCCTGCCCGAAATACTCTTATTTTTTTAAACCGGGTTCAGCTTTATACTAATATATTAAACAAGAAGAGCGCTGTAAGCAGGTGCGAATCACAATATACCAATACTAACGGTTTGCACTATAAAATCAAACATCCGCCTGAGGGTAAATATTATATATTTTTTATAAACCATAATAAAAAAGAAGATTGTTATTATTTATCAGCAGTTTATAAAGGCCGCGTACCTCCTTATGGTGAACTGGATTTTACTTTAATTACCAAAACCAACAAAGGACCGGAGGTTGTTGTTAAAGGAGAAAATATACGCGGGTATTATAGGGAACTTTATGTCATACGCGCAAGCAGTGAGAAGACCAACCGCTTTACAGCCATATCTACCAATGTTTATTTCAGCAACAGGGTTAGTAAAATATTATACCGCGATCACACTCCGGTAGAAGATGTTTTGTATAAATACAGGCTTAAAGGTGTTTCAGTCGGCGGCCGGGTTATAGAAACAGAGCCGCAGGAAGTTATCTTTCCTTTCAGCAGGCAGCCAAAGAGAAACAAACTTTTTACAGGCCGGGATCTGCAGACCCATTACAGCGGTCTGGAGCAATACCAGCCGGGCAGGCCTTCAGCTTTAGCAGCGGTAAAGGATATGTTTAACAATGGTCATGCCCGGAAAGCCAATGCGATATTTAAAGATATAACTCCGGCAGCAACCTCTTCTTATTATTACTGGGAGGGAGTTCTGGCCTATACTGTGGAAAAAGAACCGGAAAAAGCGCTTGACTGTTTTGCGGAAGTTATTAAAAGCAACACCTACCGGGCAGAAGTTTTCCGTTCCTATATATGGCTGTCAGCAATATGCCTCAAAAACAGCACTGACGATAAATTTTTCCTGGAAAACGCTTTGCGTTATGCGGAAAAAGCGCTTGCTTTTTCCGGCCGATCCCGTTATAAAGATGATGCGGTTTTTTATAAAATAAAGGCTTTGTACCATGTGGACCGTAAAGCAGAGCTTAAAAGTTATCTGGAGCAAATCGAAAAAGAGCATTTAATCAGGGAATATGCGCGTTATTTCGATATTAATATGCTTAAAGAACTGGAAATTATTCCTGAAATAGAGTATTATAAAAGCAAAATTCGTTATTAAAATTTAAATGTATAAATTTGAAAACAAATACTCATCCCGATTTCAATATATTGCCGGCGGTGATGAGGCAGGACGCGGCTGTCTGGCCGGTCCGGTAGCTGCTGCACTGGTTATTCTGGACCCGGCCGTTATTATTCCCGGACTTAAAGATTCCAAACTGCTGACTGCTGCCCGCCGGGAACTGCTTTTTGAAGCGATTAAAGCAAAAGCACTTGCCTGGGCGGTTGGTCTGGCGGATCATAATCTTATTGATCAGATAAATATACTGGAAGCTACGAAAAAAGCATTTATTAAAGCATATAACAGGATAAATATTAAACCTGATTTTATTTTGTTTGATGCTCTTAAGGTAGACGCTTTAAAGGTGGCGCAGCTGAAATTAATCAAAGGAGAAAGCAAGTCAGCCTCTATTGCGGCTGCTTCGATCATGGCTAAAGTAAGCCGTGACCGTTTAATGGTCAAGTATGCAGAAAACTATCCCGGTTACGGTTTTGCCAAACATAAAGGTTACGGCACCCGGAAACACAGAGTAGCAATAGCCGGCCTGGGACCATGCAGTATACACCGTAAAACTTTCCGGCCGGTGAGTGCTTATGTTTCAGATTAGATTAAATAATCTAAATGCTTCTCACTGTAAACATCTTAACAACGGCGATATTGTAAAAGCCAGAGTATTTCAGCGTCTTTCCCCGACCCAGGCCTATTTGAATATTCGGGGTGTAAAACTGTTGGCTGAGGCCCGGGTTTATATACCTGATGCAGCCAGTTACCGTATTGAAAGGAGAGAGGGTCTGCTTATATTCCATCTGCTGCAGCGCGGTTCGGATTCTCCAGCTATGACAGTTAGCCGGCGGATGTCACAGGAAAAAAGTATTATAAAAAGCTTTTTATTAAAAAACAATACGGAGAACCGGAATTACATTGCAGTTTTAAAACGGCTTTTGTCCGGGAAGAGTTATCAGGGCATTACCTTCCGCAAGGTTTTTCCTTTTCTGGCTCTGTGCATGGAAAGCGGTTACCTTCCCAATATAGAAAACCTCGGGTTTTTATTTAAAAAAAATATACGTTTTTCATCCAATCCGAAATATCAATTTTTAAAAAAATTAAGTAATAATTTTTTTAAAAATACCGAAAATTATTATGAAACAGATTTCTTTGAAAGGATCAAGGAGGATCGTTTCTATAAAGAAATTCTGGGAAAAAAAAACATGGAGGTATCAGAGCGGTTCAGAAATTTTCTGGCGTCTATTTTAACAAAATCATATTTTTATAAGGAATTCTGTGTTTTCGGCCGGCCGGGACGTATGGTATATCTGCATTTCCGGCGGTTTGATCTTAAGGCTGTGAAACTTAAGATTGAAACCAGGGTTTGCGGAGATGTTAAAATATTTTTATTACAGCAAAGGAAGCAGTTTTTTATTGACGTTTATTACCGCAATGAGGGTATAGAGCACTATTGCCGCCCGCTTGTTAAGCTTATGAAAGAAAAAATAATTACTGCGGATTTTCCCGAACCGGTTGTTAACACTTATACAGGCGGTACTGATAATGTTTTTTTACTTGGTAATGAAAAAATATTTGATATAATAAACAAAACTGAAGATGAAACAGAATAAAAAGATTACTACAGCAGCAGCTTTGCGGTATATGCAGAGGGATCAGGCTCCGGTTGTTATAGATAAAGGCAGAGGTAAAGCTGCAGACAGGATACTGGAATGTGCGGCCAGATTCGGTATACCGGTAAAAAAAAATGACATTGCTTCTTATCTTATGCGTGTGGAAAAATTTACAGAGATTGATCCTTTTATGTTTACTATTATTGCAGAGATTTATACTGAAATCTACCGACTTGATAACTCAGCTGCCCGTAACTCAGTTTTTAACGGAGAGAGCCAATGAAAGAGATAGCAGTAAAAGACCTTAAAACAGGCGAGAGCTATTCAAGTATTCTCAGTTTTGACGGTAAAATTCCGCTGTTGGAACCGGGACTGCCGCTGGGGGAAGATGATGTTGAGATACTGAAACACTGGAAAGTAGACAAACTGTATCTTGTTGATCAGGTGGAGGAGATAAAAGAAGACACGGGTGAGATGTTCAACCGTTTTCATGACGAACGAAAACTTTTTGTCAATGCATCAAATGATGCGGTTAAAGAGATTAAAAAGTTTTTTGATTCGGTAAAACAGCGCGGTTTCGGATATCTTCACGATGTAGAGAGTCAGTTTGAGGATACTCTGTCTCTGTTAAAAAGAAATAAAAATTTTTTCCTGATTGTACTCCAGCAGCGCAATCCTGATCTGCGCAAGTTTGAAGAAGTTGCTTTTTATGCAGCTGTTTTAAGCGTTATAATTGCCAGGCATATAAAGAAGACAGACGGTTCTGCTTATACAGATGAAGAGAAAACAGCATTGTATCCATTTGGTTACGGTCTTAGTTATACGACTTTTAGTTACGGAGATTTGAAATTATCTTCTGAAGAGATGACTCAGCAAGGATCCATACGGGTTAC
>CAZFAK010000222.1:0-5330 GCA_964517045.1 uncultured Spirochaetia bacterium
TAAAATATCTGTAGTCAGATAACGAAAAAACAGTTTCAATAAGCAGCTGAAATTATAATAAAAGTTATAAATAGCTCATAAGCTAAAAAAATTATTTTAAAAAAGCAGCCGGTTCCTGACCAATATAGAAATTATCAAAGTAGATAAAACTGTCCCTGAGCGGGGCCCAGTCTGGGGTGGCGCCCCCGTGAAAAGTGGAAAAATAAAAAGCATCAATTAACCCCTGCTCCCCCTTACGAAGCCGGAAATTTTCTTTACGGCCCGCCTTTTGTTCATCAAACCAGATTTCGATTAAGGCATTACTCTGACCCGGATCATTGAGTACAATATGCTGCGTGATCCGGTGCCAGGCATCAGTGCTCAAGTCTGCTTTGAGAGGGATTGATTCTCCGTATTTATGCTCCATATCTATGTAATACAGATAAACTACCAGACTGGTGTTAACCCACATAAAGCGAGCGCTCCAGCCGTCCCCGTTATACGGCTTATGACCGCCGGTATATTTGGCGCCGCCTGAGGTCATACCAGGCAATTTCCCCCCCTGCCGGAAACTGAAGTCCTTATTAAACATCAAATAATAATCAAGGTAATACTCTTTAGCCGGAGCAAGGGAGCGTACAAAGGATATCCCTCCCTGCTGCGGTCCCACCGCCCCTTCCGGGAAATATACTTCCAGGACCTTGCCGAACTCTGCATCCTCCACTATTTTACCGCGGTTACCGGCCAATGACCATTTTACATTCTTAAAATCCGCATTGATCCGGTTTTGGGTATAATAACCCAGATAGTTTTTTTCAAAATTTACCTTGATTTCTGTATTGTTAAAATCCATACTGTAATATTGACAAAAAGAAGTCTTTATATAAAAAAAAGCTGTAATAAGGAGAGGCCATACTTTCCGGTTAGATATCATAATCTAAATATAATCAAATTCACCCTTTTTTGCAAGTAAAAACCAGACAGGTAAGCATTTTATAATATGTTTGTGATAATATATACATATAAAGTTATCAATAAATGATTTATAATATACTATATTTAATATATTAGGGAGAAATATATGTTTTTTAAAAAACTGATTGTAAACGTTTTAATCTGGCAATTAGCCTTGTTATCCTTTAATTTGTACGGAGCAATTCCGAATGGTTTTCCAATCGCGGATACAACCGGGATCAAGGGACAAGGCTTAACCACTAATGATCTGTCACCCCAGGGTACAACTGAAATTACAGTAGATAACACAACCCTGGATAAAATTTATTTCACCGGCCGGCTGACTATCAGCGCGGACAATGTCACGGTCCAGAATTGCTATTTTATAGATATTTCAAATTTTGCGTTCAGGTGCAACGGCAACAACACGGTAATCAAAGACAGTACCGTGGTCGGCCCGGACATGGAGGGGGAAGCGATCCAGGCTTTGAACGTGACTGTGCTGCGCTGTGATCTGAGCGGCTACAGCGACGGCCTGAAGGCAGATAATAATACTACGGTTGAGGACTGCTATATTCACGATTTGTATGATGACGGCAGTACCCACAACGATTGTGTGCAGAGCATGCAGGGAACCAATATCACCATCCAGAATAATACTCTGATCTCTACCTGGCAGATGCAGACCTCCGCGGTGATCCTGAAACCGGATTTCGGGGTAATCAGTGACGTGCAGGTGATAAATAATTACATGTCCGGCGGCAGTTATATTTTTTACAGTGTCTCCTCGCTATCCAATGCGGCTCCGACCGGAGTACAATTTGTCAATAATATTATTGAACCAAATTCTTATTTATTTGGCCGTTTAAATACAGAAGGCAGTGTCAGTATTAGCTGCAATACTTATACCAGCGGTAATCCGATAGAGGAAAACCCGGCCTGTCAGCCGGTAAGTATCAGTAATGCCGGGATAACACCGAATACGATAACCAATAATCAGGATCAGACGCTTATAATCAGCTGTGAAGTATATTCGGGTGTTTCCATCAGCAGTGTTACGGTGGATCTCTCCTCTTTCGGGGAGAGCGCAGCCTATCCTCTTACAAATCTTTCCGGTAATTATTATGAAACAAGTTATGTGATTACCAACCAGACCGAACCTGCCCTTTACAATTTTAATCTTCGTGCGGAAAACAGTTCGGCGAGTATCGCAGTTACCAACATGGAACTTAAAGTTGTAGATAACTCAGCTGCTTATTTGACAGATATTACCAATTTTTTACCGCTTAGCGGAAGTCCTGGCAGTACAGTCACGATCTACGGTACCGGCTTCGGCAGTAATAAGGGATTAGGACAGGTGTTTTTTAACGGGATCGAGGCTGCTGCCTATACCTCATGGAATAACAATCAGATTGTGGTTACAGTGCCGGCAGGAGATACAAGCGGACAATTAATTATCACCAATGATCAGGGCTTCGGGGACAGCTTCGGGGTAATCTCCCCTGTTTCCCAATTTATTTTTTTAAACGGCGACAGTGAGCCGTTGTCAGCTAAATCAACAGCGGTCTGGTCCGGGGATGCATCAGGAACAGATACTGCGGTCAGTCCTTTTAACGGAGCCAATTGTGTAAAATTTACCGGTAATGATGGAAATGATCAGCTTGTCGTTTACCGAAATACAGCGGTGGATGTAAGTAAACACCATACTTTTGAATTTTATCTGCGCAGTGATACAGGTACGGAAGATATCGAGATCAAGCTGGGGGGCTATGCTTATGATAACTATGCGAACAGTATCATTATTTACAACGTGCCGACCGTCTGGACTAAATACAGTTATACGATCGAGGAGTTGACCAATGGGGCGCCTTTTGAGGCAGATCAGCACCGCAGTGTGGTTTTCTTTTTTGACAGTGACGGGGGCAGTATCTATGTAGATGATATGCAATTTCCGGCCGTAAATGAACCTTTATTTACTAAAACAACCGATCCGGTACCGGTAATTACCGGTTTTAGTCCGTTAAGTGCAGCAGCCGGAGATACAATTACAATCAGCGGTTCCAACTTTTTAAGTTCCCGGGGCAGCGGCGGGGTCAGTTTTCAGGGGGCTAGTCCGGCCGGCTATCTTAGCTGGAGCGATACCATTATTTCGGTAACCGTACCAGCCGGAGCTATTGACGGTCAGCTGACGGTTAGCAATAACTTCGGCAATCAGACTTTGAGCAGTGCTTCTTTTAATTTGGACAGCAGCAGTAATACAAATACCAACAGTAGCGAACCGGAACTTACCTTTTTTACCCCACGCACCGGATGTAGCGGCACGATTGTACGTATTTATGGCAATAATTTCGGTACAAACCGGGGCAGCGGTAAAGTCAAATTTAACGGCGTTAATGCTCTTTCTTATTATTACTGGAGTAATAGTGAAATTCAGACAGCAGTTCCGGCCGGATTTTCACCAGGCCAAATAACGATTGAAGCAGATAATGGAGGCACAGTCCAGTCGGTTACCTCTTTCAAGTACGCTACCTCTCTTTACATAAACAGCGTTACTCCCACTAATGCTGCCCCGGGGGAACAACTGGTAATCACCGGTTCAAACTTTATGCTTTTTCAGGGATCGGGTAATGTTTACTTTGATGGTACTCCGGCGGAAAGCTACACGCTTTGGAACGATACCAACATTATCTTGACCATACCTTCTACATCAGAAAGCGGACCGGTGACTATGATCAACAACTGTTTTGTTTCCGGCAGTTCAAGTGTTAATGTTATTATCTCACAGAATTTTCCGGCTGCCGGCAGTTTCCGGATCCGCCCTAACTATACAAAAAAAAATGATCATCACGAAATTTTTATTGATTACAGTGTAACTAATAATCAGGAAGTTTTATTCGAAATTTATAATGTCAGCGGTAAACTTGTGCGCTCGATCAGCGCTGATGCTGATCAGGCAGGGACACTGGAAATCGGCAGACAATGGCTCAATGATCAGGGTTATGAACTGGCCAGCGGTCTTTATCTGGTCTATATGAAAGTAGACGGCGAGATTGTTAATAAAGGAAATGCTCAGAAATTCGGCTGGGTGCGCTGATCATTATCCTTTCCGGATAACTAAATTATATTAGCGGATTTCATTCAATCCCGCGTGCAGGGCTCTGGTCTGCTCATTAAACAGATAAACACCGCTCAGCCCCTCCGGCAGGGTAATTTCCCCGGTATATTGCTCCTGGTCCGCCTCATTTTTAGTAAGTTTTAAATCCAGGATAATCTCCTGACCGGCAGGATGAGGGATGACAGCTTTAATAACCGGCAGACCAGCAGAGACAGGGGCGATCCGCACACTTTGAAAAAACGGCGCGGCCGGCCTTACTCCGGCCAGACTGGCAGTCATGTGAAAAAAAGCGTGGGCGCCCCAGGCGTGACAATCCGAGCGGGGATTATCAAAGGTTTCCGGAGTGGTAAACAGTCCATGCCTTTTTAAAGCTGCCCAGTCCTGATATTGGGTAAGGAGCTGCTCACCCATGCCGGCCCGATAAAAAACATCAAAGAGATAATACTTGAAATAGACAGAGCAGCGGGCCAGCTGCGGTTCAGAAAGCATATGTTGCAAAAAAGTTTGCGGCGTTTGATCAAGGCGCAGACCGGCAAGTATGGCCAGCACCTGACTGTGCTCGGAAAAGTACTTTTGTTCAAGATCATCTGCAAACAGTTTTTTCCGCGAATTATAAAAAAACGGATAATAGCTTTGCGCCGTGACTGTCGCCAGCTCCTGATAATGATTTGCCAGGTGCTCATTACCGCTTATTTTCTCCAAAAAAGAGGCTGCCTGCAAAGCCATGATATAAAACAGGTTGGAGGGACCGCAGCAGCCGCTTTGCGCTCCCGGGCTGTATCCCTCATGCCACTGCTCAACCCAGTCGATAAAGGTCCAGCCGGGCAGATCATACAACAGGCCATCATCCCGCCGATACGGAAGAAAGCTGTCCAGATTGCCCCTTACACCGGAAAGAAAACTTTTAATGACCGCCGGTTCATTACGCCACATTGCCTGATCCTTTAAAGCCAGTACCCAGATGCAGGCAAAGGACGGGGAAAGCTGATCTTCACGGGCTGTATAACGTTCAGCGCAGAAACCAAAGGCCTGCCTGGAAAAATCAAACAGCCGGAGACAGCGCAGCGGCAGACGGTTATCCCGGGTCATACTGTAGATGGCTAAAAGTTCGAGGCGGGTATCCCCGGTGTACATCATCTGTTCGTAATAGGGACAATCTACTAAATGATCATGACTGCAGTTTTGCAGGGCTTTTATACCCGGTTTGGCAGCGTCATTAAGAGCCGGTTTATGAAAATCAAGCAAATTATCCTGCTTCAGGGGATAGCGCCGTTCATTAATG
>CAZFAK010000223.1:0-5299 GCA_964517045.1 uncultured Spirochaetia bacterium
GTGTCCAAAATATAACATGTTAAGCAATTTTACAGGTATTAAAAATCACACCCGCCAAAATTATAATATTTGCATTTACTGATATAAAAGGGTATAATTTTTTAAACATCTGATATTAATAAAGGAATTACCATGAAAGATAAAATTTACCTTTTACCGCTTGCGTTTATTTTATCATTACTGATGTCCTGCGGCAGTAACAGCAGCTTTCAAAGTCAGCTGCCGCGTCATAAAACTTTATTTGTAAACGGAATGCAGTTTGGCACGCCGGCTAATTTTAATTTAATGGCCGGCAACACCGCTTTCCCGGTTGGCAACACCCACCTCGCCTACGAACCGCTTTTTATGTATAACCAGCTTACCGGTAAGCTTCACCCCTTGTTAGGTAAAAAATATACATGGGTTAATAAATATGAATTAAAAGTATCGATCCATCCTGCCGCGCACTGGAACGACGGTCACCCCCTGACTGCTGCTGATGTTGTATATACCTATATGCTGGCCCAAAAATATGATGTACCCTGGAGCAACATCTGGAAGTATCTGGCCAGTGTCAAAGCAATTAATAATGCCGTTATATTCAGACTTAAAAAAAAACCTTATAATAAACTGCTTCTGCTGGGAACACTTTGCGGCATCCATATTCTGCCCCGCCATATATGGAAAGAAAAGGAACAGGAGACCGGTCAGGATTTGATAAAACTGCGCAAAATTTTTAACACTAACTGGGTAGGTTCCGGTGCTTATAAATACTATTTTCATAATGATATAAAAATTGCTGTTAAAAGAGACCCTGAATACTGGGGCACCAATATTTTCGGCAAACTGCCGGCTCCGGAGTATATTGTCCATATCATTTTTAAAGCCAATGATGCCGGCAGTCTGGCTTTCCGTAAAGGAAAAATCGATTTTTCACAGCAATTTATTCCCAAAGTCTGGAAGATGTGGGAAAACGGCGCCCCGGTTAGTACTTATTATAAAAAAGCCCCTTACTATCATCCCGGCCTGGTACCTATTCTCTTTTTCAACCTTGCTAAAAAAGGATTAAACCGGCAAAAAGTAAGACTGGCTATAGCGCATGCTATTGATTATAAAAAAATCGCCGAAATAGCCATGAGCGGGTATGCCCCGCCAATGCAGCCCTCATTAGACAACGGAACAGATATAGAAAAAAAATATTTTAACCAGCAAAAAATCAACCATCTGCAATGGCATACTGATCTGAAAAAAGCCAATAAGATATTGGAGGAAATAGGCGCTGTCAAAGGCAAGGATGGTATCCGTGTTTTACCGGACGATACCCGGCTCGGCCCCTTCACCCTGGAATGCCCCTACGGCTGGTCAGACTGGAATGCTGCGCTGGAAATCGTAATGCTCAGTTGCCGTAAGATAGGTATTGAAATGCGTACCAAATTTCCGGAGCAGCCTGTATGGTGGAATGATCTGGCTACCGGTAATTTCGACCTTATAATGAATAATTGCCCTAACCCCTCTATTTCCCAGCCCTGGGAACGTGCCCGTTTCCTGATGTATGCCAAAGGGGTCCCCCCCCGCGGCGAACAAGCCTACTGGAATTACGGCCGTTTTGAAGATAAAAGAGCAGATAAACTTATAGAACTGGTGCCTGCCTATACAGATCCGGCAATCAGTAAAAAATACTATACTGAACTAGCTGAGATATACCTCAAACAGGTACCTTCTATACCTTTAATGTACCGCCCCTGGTTTTTCTACACCTACAATGAAACACACTGGCAGGGCTTTCCGGATGAAAATTCCTCCCCAAAATACCCCCCCCAGTTTTTATACGGGTCAGGGTTATGGGTACTGTATAAAATAACACCTAAAAAATAAAAGTTTCCGGTTTGACTCCTTTAAAACGCTATTTTATTAACAAAGCCCTTTGGTACTGTCTTACCCTGCTTATCGCAGTAATGTTAAATTTTTTTCTGCCCCGCATGATTAAAGGCAACCCGGTAGAGGCAATGATGGCTGAACTGAATACCGGCATGATGGACAGTGACAGTAAAAAAAAACTTTACGAAACTTTTAATAAAGAATTTGGACTGGATAAACCCCTGATAACTCAGTTTTTTATTTATACAGGCAACCTGCTGCATGGTGATCTGGGGACATCTTTCGGCATGTATCCTAAAAAAGTAGAGCGGATTATTGCCGGTGCTATACCCTGGACCATTGCCCTACAGTTACCGGCTATTTTATTAGGTTGGCTGCTGGGAAATGCCCTGGGCGCTATTGTAGCCTACCGTAAAGGTATTCTGGATAAAGTTTTTTTTCCGGTCAGTTTATTCATCCATTCTATACCTTTTTTTGCTCTTTCTATTATATTACTATATCTTCTGGCTGTCGAGTTAAGCTGGTTCCCGGTCGGAGGCGGTTATGCCTATGAGCTCATACCCAGTTTAAACTTCAGATTTATAAGTTCTGTAATTTACCACTACTGGCTGCCGTTTCTGTCTATCTTTATTGTCTTAATCGGCGGCCAGGCTATTGGTATGCGCTCCATGGCTATTTATGAATTAAAAGAGGATTATGTTCTTTACAGTAAATTAATGGGTGTAAAAGACCGTAAAATTATCAGTTATGTCTTTAAAAACGGCATGCTGCCCCAGATTACAGGTCTCTCTTTATCTATCGGGGTTATGGTTGCCGGTGCTCTTATTACTGAAATAGTCTTTAATTATCCCGGCATTGGTTCGCTATTATTCAAAGCTATCAGACAGCTGGACTACCCTCTTATCTCGGGCTGTACTCTGCTTATAACCTGTTCTGTAATCGCAGCCAATTTCTGTATTGACATGCTGTACGGTCTGCTTGATCCCCGTATCAAAGCGGCCCAGCTGGAGGAAGCCAGCTGATGAAAATAATTCTTATCCTGCTTAAATCTCCCAAATTCCTTACCGGCATAGTCATTTTAAGTATTATTTTCGCTATTACCTTTCTTACACCCTTGGTAAATGACAACTCACCGACCGAAATGGTAACCTGCAGTTTTCAGGCTCCGGACAGCAAGCATATTCTGGGTTCAGACAATTTCGGCCGGGATGTTATGATACAGCTGGCCCTGGGAACCCAGACTTCATTATATGTGGGGATAATTGCCGGCATGGTAGCTACCCTGATCGGGCTGTTTATTGGTCTTTACAGCGGCTATCTCGGCGGCTTGATTGATAATATACTCACAATGCTGACCAATCTTTTTATTGTAATTCCGCCCTTCATTATCCTTATCCTGATTTCAGTCAGTGTAGACTCCCGCAGTTCAACCCTGACCGCTTTAATCATTGGTTTTACCAGCTGGCCCTGGACGGCGCGGGCTGTGCGGGCGCAAACCTCTTCCCTGCGCAACCGGGACCATATTAATATCGCCAAACTTTCCGGTGCCGGTACTTTCAGAATTATTATTTTTGAAATACTTCCCTATATAGCTTCCTATGCAGTAATGGCTTTTATTCTGCAAACTGCTTCCGGTATCCTGGCCGAAGCAGCAATCAGCATGCTGGGGCTTGGGCCTTACAACACTATATCACTGGGAATCATGTTAAACTGGGCTATTGTTTTTGAAGCACCGGCAGCCGGAGCATGGTGGGCATTTATACCTACTGCCATGATTATTTCTGCTATTACTTTTTCTTTATTTTATATCAATTCCGGTATGGATGAAATTTTTAACCCTAAAATCCGTAGCTAGGTAAAAACACATGTTATTGGACGTAAAAAAATTAAAAACCTACTACAAACTCAGAGACAACACAAAGATCCATGCGGTAGATAATATTTCCTTTCAGTTATCCCGGGGAGAAATACTGGGTATTGCTGGCGAATCCGGATGCGGCAAATCCACTCTGGCTTTAAGTTTAATGTTTTATTACTTTCCCCCTCTTTTTTTTGACAGCGGCGAAATTTTTATTAATAATCAAAAAATAGTATTCAGCAAAAGAGGAGAAATTCAAAAAAATATTTTAGGCAATAAAATAGCCTATATACCACAGGCAGCTATGAATGCCCTTAATCCGACGCAAAAAGTAAAAAATTTTATTCTGGACATCTTTAAAGAACACAAGCCGCATATTAAAAAAAAGGAAGTGCTGCAATTTGCTGCTTCCAGATTCAGTGAATTAAATTTACCGGAACGCGTTTTGAACTCCTACCCTAACGAGCTTTCCGGCGGCATGCGCCAGCGCACTATTATTGGCATCTCTACTATTCTGGATCCGGACATATTGATTGCTGACGAACCAACCTCGGCTCTTGATGTTACTTCCCAGAAAAAAGTTGTCAAAATGCTGAAATCATTATTAGATAAAAACTTTGTAAAAGGAATAATTTTTATAACCCATGAATTAACCTTGTTAGCTAACATTACCCATAACATTATGGTAATGTATGCCGGTCAGATAATGGAATACGGAAAAACAAATGATGTTATTTTTCATGGTATTCATCCCTATACTAAAGCCCTGATGGGTTCTATTATTGTAGCTGAAAAAGAGATGAAAAAGCGTCAGTTAACTTTTCTGCCCGGCGCGCCGCCTGATTTAAAAAATGAAATAAAAGGATGCCGTTTTGCCGAACGGTGTTCCTTTGTTAAAAATGAATGCCGTTTTAACCAAATAGAAGAAAAAATCCATACCAGCCATATGTATAGATGCCTGCGCCCCCTTACAGACCTAAAGGATTAAAATTATGCCGGATAAAATAGTATTACAGGGAAAATCATTAAGCAAGCATTTTGGTTCTAAAAAAAACCTGGTTAAGGCTGTTGATAATGTCAGTTTTACATTTAATAAAAGTGAAATTATTTCTATAGTTGGTGAAAGCGGCAGCGGCAAAACCACTTTAGCTAAATTAATACTGGGATTATTAAAACCCAGCGCCGGTACGATATACTATAAAGGTCAGCAGCTGCAGTTAACCAGTGTAAAAGAACGTAAAAATTACTGGCGTGAGGTACAGGCTATCTTTCAGGATCCTTTTTCCAGTTTTAATCAGTTTTATAAAATTGAAAAAATGCTGCAGGACTGTCTTAATTTCAAGGGTTTTAATATATCACGTCAGGAATGTAAAGAAAAAATGGAAGAAGCTGCCGGTTTTGTTAATCTTCCTTTCAGCGAGCTGCAGCATAAATATCCTTTTGAGCTTTCCGGCGGACAAAGACAGCGTTTAATGATAGCCAGAATTTTTTTATTAAAACCCAAAGTACTAATAGCAGATGAACCAACCTCTATGATAGATGATTGCTCGCGAGCTACTATACTGGACATGCTGATGAAACTGC
>CAZFAK010000224.1:0-5279 GCA_964517045.1 uncultured Spirochaetia bacterium
AAGACCGGTTCGTTTCGTTCTATCAGATTAAAAGTAGTATATAAAAAGATGACAGGTATTGACAATAAGGCTGGCTATCCTATACCCTGATAAATAATTAATTTATGTTTAAACTTTTAAAACTAATACTTAAAGAAAAACTGCTTCTGGTTATCTGCGTATTTTGCATTTTAATGACCGCCTCTTTTTTCCTCTCCCAGATTTTAGTTTATTCCGGTTTTAATAAAATTTTTATAAATACTGAACAGCCGGAAATAGAAAAGCAAGAGCTGGTTATAGATGAGGTGGTTTTACAGGATAAAAGTTATTTTGAACAAATGAAAACTATCTATGATGTGTATAAAAGGGGCGGCCAGAAACAGGTTTTACTGCTTTTACAAAAACAGAAAAACCTGTCCGTCCTTGTTTTATTTTGCGCTTTTGCTTTTCTGGTTTATCTCTCTTACCAGTTTTTTAATTTTCTGCGTACCTACACTGCGGATTTGCTGGCTTTGAAAATAACTACTAAAATAAGGAAAAATTTTTTTCGGCACATTGTCCATCTGCCCAGTTATTTTTTTAAAAACAATCTCAGCGGGGAGGTAATATCAAAAACACTGAATGATGTCAATATGCTGCGCCAGTACACGATAAAGATATTTGCTACTTTTTTATATGCTCCTCTTATTATCACTGTTGCTTTGATTATTATGCTGCATATTAATTACCGTTTTACTCTGATACTTTTTGCAATGGCTCTGTTTGCTGTTTTAATATTGTCTTTATTAAAAAATATTTTAAAAAAGGCAGTGAGTAGATTTTTGGCAAAACTTGATCGCATGACGGAATATCTGCAGAAAGTATTTTTTGGTATAGATATTGTTAAAATATTTAACCGGCAGAAGTATGAAACTGACAAATTTGATGTCGTGGTTAATGATTATCTGCATGCTGCCAAAACAGCCCGTAAAATAGTAAGGCTTAACAAGCCGCTTATTGAACTGGTCGGTTTTATCGCGGTTATTATTATACTGATGTTCGGTATATCTCTGGTATGGGAAGGAAATATGACCAATAATCAAATATTTGATTTTATTATTATTCTGGTTCTCGTATCACCTATAATACATACGCTTACCAATGTGGTTTTACTTAAGCAGCATATTGACGTGGCAATGGGCCGTCTGGATCATATAACTTCCATGCCCAGAGAAAAAGACAGCGGCGGTAAAAAGCTCTCTTCCTTTAAAGGAGAAGTGTGTTTTGAAAATGTTTTTTATAAGTACAATAAAGATGATAAGGAACATGTTTTAAATAAGGTGTCCTTTCATGTTAAACCGGGACAGATGGTAGCCTTTGTAGGCGCATCAGGCTGTGGTAAAACCACTTTAATAAATCTGATTCCCCGTATAATACTGCCGGTAAAAGGTAATATCTATTTTGACAATGAAAACTATCTGAATTTTTCTCTTGCCTGGCTGCGTTCTAATATTGCTATGGTAAGCCAGAACTCCATTTTGTTTCCGGGTACGATGCGGGAAAATATAAGCTACGGCGATCTGTCCGCCTCCGAGGAGGAAATCTATGATGCTGCCCGTCAGGCAGCCATACATGATTTTATAACCAAACTGCCTCACGGTTATGATACCCAGGTGGGAGAGCTGGGTTCAAAATTATCCGGCGGTCAGCGCCAGCGTATATGTATTGCCCGTTCTGTTTTGAAAAAACCCAGGATTTTACTGCTTGATGAAGCAACTTCTGCTCTTGACAGTGAAGCTGAAAAACTGGTGCAGCAGGCTATTGACGGTTTGATATCCAGACAGACAACCTTTGTTATAGCCCACCGTCTTTCAACTATTATCAACGCTGATAAAATTTTTGTACTTGAGGGAGGTATTATCGTTGAGGAGGGGGATCATAAAACTTTACTGGCCAAAGACGGTTTTTATAAAAGACTTTATAATTTGCAGTATAATTCCTAAGGTTCAGAGCAGTGCTGCCCATGTTTAATATTTTCAGCTGACGGTTATACTTTTAAACAGAGTATATCAGGAATCTAACAGGTATTTTTGTATTTGATTGGATAATTTTTCATCAAGATCGATAAACTTTATACCCAGTAGATATTCACCTTGATTTTCTTTTTCCCAGACAACTTTGATAACTGTTTCTATAACTTCATTATTTTCCGGAATGGTGATCTTGCAGGTGCGTATCTTGCCGGAGCCGATCGATACAGGGCTGCTTAAAGCTATACCCTTGTTTGATATATTTTTAGTGGTGCCACTTTGCTGGTAATTAAAAAGATCAGAACCGCTGATAGCTATTTTAACTTTTTTGTCAAACCTTTTAAATTGTCGTTTTTCCGACATACTTTACCTTAATTAATGTTAGGCTATTATAACATAAAAACCGGAAAATAACTTAGCAAGTTAAATTATTAAAGTTGCAATTTTATTATTTTTAAATATAATTAACGTTTCAGGAGTTATTCTATGGATTTATTGGAAAAGGCGTGGCACAAAGGAAAAAATTTTTTAAAGGTTGAATACCCGGTTATCGCCGGCGGCATGACCTGGATAAGTGATTTTACTCTGGTAAAAGCAGTTAGTGAACACGGCGCTTTCCCGGTACTGGCAGCAGGTAATATGCCGCCTGATCTTTTTGCGGCGGAAGTTGACCGGTGTATTAAGGATCTTAAAAAGCCTTTTGCGGTTAACCTGGTTACCATAGCGCCTAACTTTAAAAAACATTATGCTATACTGCAGGAAAAAAAAGTGGAATATGTTGTATTTGCCGGTAATTTTCCCAGAAAAGCAGATGTACAGGCAATGAAAGCAAGCGGTAAAAAGGTTATGGCTTTTGCTTCTACCAGATCGATCGCCGAGCAAATGATCCGTTTTGGTGTTGATGCCCTTATTCTGGAAGGCAGTGAAGCCGGCGGCCACATCGGCCATGTATCTCTTATTATTTTATTACAGCAGGTCTTATTTGGTCTGTCCCGCGTACCGGTATTTGTAGCCGGGGGGATTGCGGACGGCCGTATGATCGCTCATCTGCTTTTAATGGGTGCAGCAGGTGTACAGCTTGGTACAAAATTTGTGATGACCGAGGAGTGTTCTGCTCATAAAAATTTCAAACAGGCTTTTAAAAAAGCGCGAGCCCGGCAGGCGGTTGCCACACCGCAGTATGATTCCCGTCTGCCGGTAGTGGCAGTGCGGGCAGTAAAAAACACTGGTATGGAGAACTTCGGCAAACTGCAGCTTGATCTGTTACGTAAAATGGAAAGGAACGAGGTCAGTAGAGAAAAAGCACAGTTTGAAGTGGAAAATTACTGGATGGGCTCCCTGAAAAAAGCAGTGGTGGACGGTGATGTTGAGCAGGGATCCTTAATGGCCGGCCAGTCAGTCGGGCTGGTGCAGGAGGTCAAACCTATGGGCCGCATGCTGAAAGAACTGGTCACGGATGCTGCCGCTGAACTGCGGCAGGTAAAAGATAACTTTTGTTGAGCTGTGCTTTACGAAAAAAACAATTAATATATCTGGTTTTATCCCGAAATTATATTATAGAAGTTAAAGCAGAGTGTTATTTTTATGAGTAAAATTAAAAAGCTGTTACCAGTTATTATTTTGGTTATCACAGTTTACGCCATCAGGGAAAAGCCTTATGATGAGTTTAAATATTACCGTATATTATGTCTGGGCGATTCCTATACTGTAGGCCTGCATGTTCATTATACCAGAACCTGGCCTGTGCTGCTGGCGGAAGCAATGCTCAAGGAAGACCTTAAAGTAAAATCGCCTAAAATCTATGCCCGGGCCGGCTGGGAAACTCATGACCTGGTTGATGTTGTAAGCCGTCTGCCGGACAGGAAAGCGTATGATTTTATTTTTATTATGGCCGGGGTTAATAATCACATAAACGGTGAATCTATAAAAGTATACCGGCAGAGTATAAAGTCTTTGATCAGAGCAGCGCAAAAGCTGGTACCGGATCCCGGCCGTATCTATTTTTTTTCCATTCCGGACTGGGGAGCAACTCCCTATGCTGCCCATAAAAATACTTTAAAGATAAGAAGGGAGATTGACTCCTATAACAGCGCCTGTTATAGTGAGACAAAAATTCAGGGTTGCGGCTATATTGATATAACGCCTGTCTCCCGCCGGGGTCTGGCAGATCCTTCCTATCTTACTATTGACGGTTTACATCCTTCCGGCAGAATGTACCGGGAGTGGGCCAGACTCGCTTTTCAGATTCTCAAAGAGGAAAGGGGAAGATTTACTGAAGATATAACCAGGCTTAAAAAAAAGGGAAATATAATTAAATACCGTTAAACAGCATCCCCGTTTTTTTCACATAAAATTCAGCTTTAATTCCTCTTTTTTTTTATTAATAAATTTTATTCACTTATTGCTATTTGATATCAAATAGTGTATAATATCATCCTTTTTACAGATTACTATATACTTGAAGGATCTATTAAGATGAGTAAACAAACCAAAGAGCCGATTGCAGTTGTAGGTATAGGTTGCCGCTATCCCGGGGATATGAATAACCCGCTTATAATGTGGGAAAAGTTAAAGCAGGGGGTTAACGGTATTGTGCCTGTGCCGGAGGACCGCTGGTCTACAGAGTGTCTTTTTACTGAGGATTTTAATATATCTGGTAAAATAAGTGTAAAAAAGGGCGGCTTTGTTAAAGATATTGATAAATTTGATCCTGCTTTTTTTAATATCTCACCTGTAGAAGCAGTACGTATGGACCCCCAGCACCGTATTTTGTTAGAGACCAGTTACCAGGCCATGGAAGATGCGGGGGTAAAAAAAGAGGATATAGACGGTACTAACACAGCCGTATATGTCGGTATATCCTCTCATGATTACAGTGATATACAAAATACCCCGAGCGAGCGCACCAATATCGGACAGCATACCAATACCGGCGGCTCTTTTTGTATTGCAGCTAACCGTATTTCCTATATTTTTAATCTTACCGGCCCTTCTATGGCTGTGGATACAGCTTGTTCATCTTCATTAAACGCTATTCATCTTGCCTGCCGCAGTATGTGGAATGGCGAGGCCGGAATGGCTCTGGCCGGCGGTGTGGCTGCTATTTTGAAACCGGAACCGGAGATGGGCTTCAGCCGGGGCGGATTTCTGGCGCCTGACGGCTATTGTAAGACTTTTGATCACCGGGCCAACGGCTATATACGCTCTGAAGGGGGCGGTATGCTCTTTCTTAAACCTTACTCCCGGGCCCGGGCTGATGGTGATATTATTTACGGCTGTATTATCGGTACA
>CAZFAK010000225.1:0-5260 GCA_964517045.1 uncultured Spirochaetia bacterium
AGCATTGGTAAAACCTATATAATAGTTGCGGCGGAATTTACCGGCATTCCAGTCTTTTATTTCAGGCGCATCATGTTTAAAGGCAATACAAGGTTGACCTTCAACAGTGGATACCAGAAAATTTTTATAAACAGTATTACTGAAAACCGAACAGCGATTATCTTTTCTGCTGCGCCAGGCCGCAATAGTAAGTTGACTTTTATTAGCAATACTTATATTTTCTCTGACAGTTATATGGTGGGACTGGGAGTTTAATACTATACCACTGCCTGAATTACTGACAATAATATTCTTTTCCACAACACAATGATGAACCTTATTGTCTATATAAATACCAAAATTCTGACTTACAGTAGCAGTTGTTCCCGGCAAGTATCTTTTGCCCAAGCTGATAAAATTTTTACGAATAATATTTTTTTTGGTAATATCCTGCTGATTGTTCCAGCAGTAAATACCGCCTCCGTCAGAAGCACGCATTCCGTAAGCGGTTATTTTATTTTTGCTAATACAAAAATGCGCTCCTCTGAAAGAGATACCGCAATAACCAATACGGGCTAAATCATTATAACTGATAATATTAGTGGTTCGGCCTCCCTGAGGCAGCCCGAACTGATTAACCACAATTCCGACATTACCATCCTGGCCGCTCTTGCCGTATCCCGGCACCATACCTATATCCCTGAATGTGTTATAAGTAATACGGCAGTGTTTTAAATCATTGGCGGATATCCCGCTGCCGTTACAACCTTTAAAATAATTATGACTGATAATATGGCGGTCTCCCTTGACATAAATACCGTTACGCCACTGACTGATAAAATTACAATTAGTAATGCTGATTGCTTTATTCAAACGGCCGGGAACATATATACCATCCTGACCCTGCTGTTTAAAACAAATGTTTTTTACTGTTATTTTATTTAAAGGCTTTAAAGACTGTTCCCTTATGCCGAAATCATAAATAACAGCCTTTAATGGCAGCAGGTTAGGATCCTGGTCAGGATTTAGCATCAGATAAACATATCCGTCATGCCAACACCATTCCTGCGGTTGATCAAGCAGGGTTAACAATCCGTCAATATAAAATCCCTGGCCCTTTTTGGTATAAAAAGGATGAGAAACCTTACTGTCAAAATATATTTTATTATTGCCGGAAGCTGTAATGTTGGCATAATCATAATTCCAGTCCGTAGTGCGCATCACGATGCGGCCATGTTTATAATAATCCTGTGCCGGATTTATTTTATCTGTAATCAGACTGGTACTCCCACCATCTTCCTGTATGATATGCCAACCCTGATTAGGCGTACGCGCTTTAAGCAACTGTTTTTCACCAAAAAACAGATTTTTAACCGGTCGGGCAAACGGAGCGCGCCAGATATTGTTCTGCCATATATGCCAGTTACTGCAAGGTACAGCTCCGCTAATGACCGGCAAATCACCCTGACCGTAACTGTTTAAATGCAGGCCGCTTTGCCGGAGTTTTATCTCGCCGGGAAAAACATCTCCCCGCTTGAAAAGCAGTATATCGCCCTGTTGAAAATTTATATGGTTAATTTTATCTATAGTTTGCCACGGAGAGAACCTGCTGCGTCCGGTATTAGAATCAGAACCTTCACCGGCGGCAATATAATAAGTGTGGGCTCCAAGTCTAAGCGGAGAGAAAATATTATTAATAGCAAGAAACAAAAGTAACCATCCCGTTAACCAAGTTTTCATAAATCGTTTACTAAATTGTAAAGTGTTTCATAAAAACTGTCTTTAGCAAAACCGGTTTAAAATTAGCATAAATCATTTTAAAGACAATAACAGACTCTTTTATTTCAGTTAAGTTTATTAAATCTGCTTATTTGTATAACTTTTGCTCTAATTATCTTTTCTTGTTAAGCTAACAGGAACTCAGCTCAATTGTTCAGCCAGGAAGGACTGTTTAAAATTTAATTTATAGCCAGTAAATATAAATCAATAATATTTTACGAAAATTAAAATTCTCACGCGTGATAGTTAAAATTTTATATTTATGATATAATTTTTTAAAATGATTCCCGGTGAAGTAAAAGTATCAAACTACCAAAAAAGACGGTTAAACCGTTATAGTATTTTAAAACCCTATATAAGACAAACAGGAGACGGCAATATAGGGCCCAATACCGTACACCTGGGTAAACGAAAGTTACTGGATTATCTACTGCTATACGTTGATCGAGGCTCTATAGAGATACTTTTAAATAATAAAAAACAAACTGTTGCTGAAAATCAACTACTTTGGATTCCACCCAATAAAATGTATGACTGCTGGCTTACCAAAGGCGTACACACTATTTATATTCACTTTGACCTTATCTATAATCCCAAACGCAGTCACTGGGATGCCCTGATACCGGGAGGCACTCTGGATCTGCGTCCCTATGCTGATAAAATGCATCCTAAAATCGCTGACAAAGATATTAATGCTCTCAGCGGCGTACTGGAACTGGCTAATGCTCATGTCATTAAAGAGTTAATGCGTTTTATCGCCAAAGAACATACCCGTTCGGGTGACGATTCCCTTATTATCCTTTCCGGTATGATGCTCCGTGTTATCGGCGAGGTATTACGCGGTAAAATAAATTTACCTTACAGCGGCAGTTACTGGCAAAAAATACACTATGCCGCAGAAAAAATACGTAAAGGTATTTACGACAATATAAATGTCAAACAACTGGTAGATGAAATACAATTAAGCGAATCCTATTTTCGGGTTTTGTTTAAAAAAGCTTTTGGCGTAGGACCCAGGGAGATGCACCGTAACATACGCATCCAAAAAAGCAAGGAATTACTGTTATACTCGGAATTAACTATTACAGATATAGCTTTCCGTCTCGGCTTCAGTACCATTCATAATTTTTCCCGGGCATTTCAGAAAATTGTAGGTATTTCTCCCAGTGAATACCGTAACGGCCATCATACTTTAAGTCAGATAAATTATATTAAATAATCAACCCATAATTACTGTTATTTCCCGGTGTTTATCCTTCAGCAGATGAAAAGGGATTAAACTTTGTCCACTAAGATTTAAATCTTCCCCATTAATTTTGATTGTCTTTACTCCTTTGGCCACACCGGCACTGTTGTCAATATTTATCTTTAACTGGAGGCCGCGGTAGACTCGTTTAATGCTGACCTTATTCCAGTCAGGAGGCAGACAGGGGTCAATTTTTAAACCGTTTAAAGTCGGTCTTATTCCCAGCAGATATTGCGAAACAGCAACATCCATCCAGGTGGCAGTTCCGGTTACCTGTGTAACATTGGCCCAGCCAAAACGTTTATTTTCCGGACCTACAATATTGGATACCCAGCAGTAAGGTTCAGCCTGATACCGGTCCAGACCCACTTTTTTTATTGCTTTCTGCGGCAACAGTTTATTAAAATATTCCCAGGCTTTAGTACCATTACCGAGTATAGCCTGGGCTATAATAGCCCAGGTATTGGCATGGCAGAAAATAGCACCATTTTCACCAGTACCTGCCCCGTAACCTATTAAAGAGTTACAGGAACCGCCCCAGCTGCTAAATCCTGGAGTAACCAGTTTCAGCCCGACTTCGGTTTCCAGACCTGCTGCTGCCTGTTCCATACCGGCACGCTGCTGTTTCAATGTTCCGGTACCGGAAAGTACTGCCCAGCTCTGCGGATTTAAAAACAGTTTACCTTCTTTACAATCACTGCTTCCTACCGGATTACCATTATCATCAAAACCACGGCGCCAATACTGACCGTCCCAGCCGTGTTTTAAAAGGGATTGCTCCTGTTTATGCAGGTAATCTTTAAATTTCTCTATTGAAGGCTCATCGTTTATCTTTTGCGCTAATTCTATCAGATAACGAAGCGCCAGTACATACTGCTGGCCGGCAAAAACTGTCTGTCCCCGCCCCTTTTTATTAAATTTACCAATAATATCATTCCAGTCACTCTTAAAGGTAAGGGGCAGACCGAAACAACCCAGGTGATTCTCTGTGTAATCAACGACAGCCTGCATATGCTCCCAGACCGTACCTGTGTCCTGCCCCTGCCGGGGGCTTTCACTTAACCAGGCCACTTTTTTATTAAGCAAATTGTAATCACCGTTTTCCGCCAAAATTGCGTAAAGCACCAGAGGCAACCAGAGATGATTATCACTATGCAGGGTTACATTTGCTTGCTGTTCACCCTCAGGATAAGCATAATGCACAGTATGCCCATCCCGGTACTGTTGCGTCAGCAGATATTCGAAAACCGAAGATGCCCAGTCAGGTTTACGATAGGCTACGGCAAGCATATCCTGACAAGTGTCCCGGAAACCAACGCCCCGAATACCAGGCGCAACTGTATTAACTGCCCGGCTGTACCGTCCTGTATGTACTGTATTGACCGGGTTCCAGATATTTACCTGTCGTTGCACTTCTTTGTCCGGCAGCTTGGCCTGGTACACGGAAAGGTGCTTATCCCACCAACTAACCAACTTGGCAAACTGTTCATCAATAAAATTGTTTTTACGAAAAATTTCAGCAAGTTTTTCCCTTTGCTTTTCCGCAGCGGGCAGATCAAGGGTAGCTCCGCTTACACAACTGAGAAAAAAGGATAGACGTTTAGAACCGGAAGGCGCGAGTTGCACCCGGTTATGCAATGCGCCGCACCCTTCTCCGGCAGTGAGTACAGTATTGTCGCACCGGCCCTTGGCTACACTTTGCGGATTACGTTCATCACGGTAATAACCGGCAAACTGATTACGATCACCTGAATAAGTAATCACCGGTTCACTGCTGCATAAAAAAGACAGCGGCAGATCATGCTGACGATAATGGGTTTGATGATTAAGGTAGCTGATACTGCTATCTCTATTGCTATACCACGTACGCACCATAAGTTTGGTATAATATCCCCATTGTGCTTCCGCAATCCAGTCTGTTTGCGAGAATTCACAGTAAGCAAACACATCCAGGCTAACTTTTTTACCGTTTAACTCTGTAAGGGAAAGATCCCATACCAGAACATTATAGTCAGGTGGTATAAAAAATTTCAATTCAGCCTGGATCCCGTTTTTTTCAGCTATAAAACGTGTCCGACCCGGCTGATGCCTGGCCTCCCAGTTATCCAGAGCGGTTTCGCAAGGCCGCCATGTCGGGGACCAGAAAGTACTGTCAGGATGACGGATATAAATATAAAAACCGGGCGAATCTATCGGAAAATTATACTGTCGGTAGCGGGTTAAACGAAAAGCCGTGGGACTGCGCCACCAGGCGAA
>CAZFAK010000226.1:0-5256 GCA_964517045.1 uncultured Spirochaetia bacterium
TCCGGGTTTTTTCTATTTTAATTGTCTGGTATTTATTTTGTAGGTGCACGGATCAGAGGTTATCTGTATGCGCGTTTTAATTCTGTTTTTGATAAAAAAGGATTTGGTATTGTTTTTTTTAACAAAAGTCAGGTTAAGTATCATCCCGGTTTTTAACCTTTTATCACGCTTCTGAGCTGATACAAAATTACCAAGTGAATAAGCTGCCAGCTTTTTATATCCCTTGACATTATGATATATACAAACCGGCTGCAGCATATGGGGATGCATGCCTATGATTATATCAATTCCCTGTTCCAACAGATATAAAGCATTTTTGATTATTTGCGGGTTGGTTTCTGTTTGATATTCTTTACCCCAATGGGTGATTAAAATAATAAAGTCACTGTGCTTGGATAAGGCTTTATTTACATCTTTAACTACGGGAGCGAGTTTCTGTTTATCTTCATGAAAAACAGCAGCATTGGCAAATTTGTTATTTATGCGCCTGTTAAAACCATAACTATAAGCTATAAAGGCAAATTTGATAGATTTTATATTTGTATAAAATATTCTGGTATAAGAGTTACTGTTTTGCGATACGCCTGTATAGTTTAATTGATATTCTGTAAGTATAGCCATTGTATCCAGGAGTCCGGCAGGACCAAGATCATAAATGTGATTGTTGGCCAGAGAAAGTAAATCAAAACCGGCATTGGTTAAAGCAACAAGGTATTCCCGGGGAGCATTAAAACGGGGATAACCGGAAAGCGGGGCATTCGTACTTACTACAGTTTCCAGATTGCCGATAGTCAGGTCACTGCAGATCAGGTTTGATTTTACATTAACAAATAAAGGCCGGAAATCATAACTGTTTTTTGTATGAAAAACCCGGTGCATAGAAGGGTAGCACATCAGGTCGCCCACAAAAGAGATAGTAGCAGCGGCTGTTTGTGCTTGCTTTACATTTTTTAGTGTGCAGGTATAAAAAAACAGGAGCATTAGACAGGGTAAAAGTTTTTTCACTTTTATTAATATTCTGTTAGCCTGGGCTTTTATATAACAGGTCCTCAGGCTGTACTGATTAAGCAGTAAAAACCGTGTTTAATTCGCTAAGGGGAAAGTAACGGATGATTAAAAGTAAATTTTGTTAACTGTTTTGCAGCAGTTTGTATTTAGTAAAGGATCCGTTTTCTTCCGCAGTATAATCAAAATGAAGGCGCAGTTCATGACCGGGGGTTAGTTCATAGTAATAGGTAAAGTCATCCCGTTCTCCGGCGCTGGAAACTATACCGTTGAATTTGGTATCCAGATAGAGAAGACTGAATACAGTATCAGTATCCATGCCTGTTTCCAGTTTCGGCAGCTGTTTTTCTATTAAAGCTACCAGACTGTTTTCATTATTTTGTTTTATATTGTTTTCAGTTTTTTTTACCGGGGGCTTTATTTTTTTCCGCTTGCTGTTTTGGTCAATCTCTTTTACAACTTTTTCTATGTCTACTTTTTCTTCTTTACAGCTCCAGCTGAGCAATATTGCAGTAATCAGTACAAATATAAATGATAATCTCATAGTAAACTCCCTTGTAATTAATATCGGCTATAAAAAAAAAATTGTAACTAATTTTTTTAAACCGGTGCTTTGTGAATTTGACATATTTCAGGTATTCGTTTATTATTAAGTACTTATGAAAGCAATATTAGTTATAATATATACCGGTATCTCTGCGGTAATTATATTGCCTGTACTGCTTTTTTTCCCGTTTTCCCGTTTAAGCGAGGTGTATATGAAGTTTTGGGCAAAAATTACTGTAAAATTATCCGGGAATACAGTTAGTGTAGAGGGACTGGATAATATACACTCTGATACTGCTTATGTTATAACTGCCAATCATCAAAGTCAAATGGATATCCCCCTGCTGTTGGCTTGTCTGCCTTTACAGTTCAGAATGGCTGCCAAAAAAGAGCTGTTTATGATACCTGTACTGGGATGGGTTTTATATGCTATGCAGTTTATTAAAATAGACCGTAAAAATAAGAGCCGGGCTGTTAAAAGTTTAAACCAGGCAGCTTTAAAAATAGAAAAAGGTCTTACCATACTCTTTTTCCCGGAAGGAACGAGAAGTACTGGCGGTAAACTGCTGCCTTTTAACAGCGGCCCTTTTTATTTGGCTGTTAAAGCCGGGGTGCCGGTATTGCCGGTAGTGATCAGCGGTTCCAATAAAATACATAATAAGCAAAAGGTATTAAAATTGAACGCGGGTAATGAAGTAAAAATAGTGATCGGCAAGCCGCTGGCAACCGTTGGTCTGGATTTAAAACAGCGGCATCAGCTTTTAGCACATACCAGAGAGGTAATGGCAGCTATGTATAACCGTATAAAGTCTTATTCTCTGTAAAGTTATATTTTGAGTCGGGGCAGGTCAAGATCGGTTTCTGTTTTGGCAGGTATGGTAAGGGAGAAGATATAATTATTATGCTGCCAGGAAATGGTTTTATACTGGCCAAAATGGCGGTAAAAGATCAGCATACCGTGGGCCAGGGTTTTGATCTCCTTAATTTCAAAGATACGGAAAGGGGACGTCATTCCGATCTTGAGCATTTTGGACAGGGATTCTTTGGCAGACCATAAACAGAATAAACCGTTTAGTTCTTTTAGTTCTGTTTCCTTAACTGCTTTTTTCTCCCAGTCAGTTATACAGTTGTTAAGTGTTTTTTGCGCTGAGGCGCGGATAAACTCCACATCCACATTTACCGGATGTTCTTCCGGGAAAACAACAGCTGCCGCAGTATGGTCACTGTGGGAAATAGCAGTCTGCATATTACATAAAGTTTTGCAGTGGATTACAGGCTGGCCGAATACTCCATTGATAACCTTGATTTGCTTTAAGTGTCCTTTAAAGGCTAATTTTTTCAGGGCCAGTTTTACTGCATAGCGGCCGAGAATAAAAGAGCGTTGCCTGGCAGGGGCTTTCAGTCCCTGTAATTGTTTTTTTTCCTGATTGTGAAGGTATTTATCTAGGGATAAAGGGTCAAAATCAGCCGTGGTACTGACAATAGCTATGGCAGCCGCAAATACAGTATCCGGTCTGGTTAATTTTATTTTTTGAGTTTTAACACTAATACTTTTTGTCATAATCCGGGTAAAATATACTATGGTTTGATTTTTTTTTGCAATTCCGGATTGAATTTTATAAATTTCCGATTTTGGTTTTTAAAAGCGGAAATTTTTCGCCAAATTTACAAGGTTTATTGGCACTGTTCAATATTTAACAGTAAGCAGGCTAACTTTGCTTTTCAGATCAAACCGGGTATGGTCAGGCAGCAGACTTAAAGCCAGGGTATTGAGAATGCTGCTTTGCGGCCGGCCGGTAGTAAAGGCCAGGCCGTTCTTTTTTTTATCTATAATAAACAAACTACTGCTTTCCGGATCAATACTGTCTTCCATTATCTGGGCATCCATGTTCCGGGTCAGGCCGATTGTAATGGCCCCGCCTGAGATACTGCCGCCGAGCATAGTTGCAAAGGTAATGCGGTGATCATTAATGTTAAACAGGATTGGTACTCCCAGCCCGATCAGGGTTCCCATAAAAGTTCCAAGATTGATAAAAAATATGCGCCGGGCAGTGATAGTGCGGTTGCGGGTAAAAAGGATGGAAAAAGCAGTGGTTATGGTGCCGCCTGCAGCAGCCAGGCCCAAAGAAGTACGCCTGGTATTATTTTCTATCTTGTTAATTTTATCATAATAGTCAGGATCTGCTGTATCTATTCCGGCTGTACTGTTATAGCGGATAATGCCGGCAGTACTCAGACCCCAGAGGACGCCCCAGGCAGAGCTGGAAATAATCATCCCGTTACGTCCGGCGCTGACCGGTGTGTTTTTAGTAGCCAGGAAGCTGGTAAAAAATCCCGCCGGTGCGCTTAACAGAGCCAGGCCTATATACTGCCTGGGTTCTTTGGCATTAAAAGCTGCCAGGCTAAACTCCATAATCATTGGTGTATATAGCGTCATAAAGGTTACCAGGGCTGGCCTGCCGTCCTGAATTTTATCTTTTTTTTCATTTTCTTTGCCGGAAGATTCAAGCATAGCTGCTTTAACAAAAGCAGTCTGCCCCCTTTCCACAGTAATACTTTGTTTCCAGGGCTGGTATCCGGGTGAGTAGAATTTGATATTAAAATTCTCCCTCTCTTTAAGATTAGGCTTGCGCGAGATATTTACTTTTAAGGGAGTATGCCCTTCAAAAAGTCCGTTAATGTAGACTCCGATTCCGGCCGGCTTTGATATAAAGTTAATACAAGTATCTTTTTTCAGATCAAGTCCTTTAAATCCAATAAGTTTTTGGGCTGCTTTTTTTACCGGAAGACGTAAATCCTCTTTTTTTCCGACAAACTCTTCTGTTACTTCTTTTTCTACCTGTCCGCTTGGAACATCAATGATTTTAAGGTTGATAATATAAAGCTCGCCCAACTGCCCCAGGGCGCCGTAAGCCAGTTTATTAGCTCCCAGCAGCTGTCCGAGCCGGGCAAGTGTTTTGGAATCTGCCAGGCCGCTTTGCTGCAGTTGCTGTTCTTTAAGTACTTCGCTCGTTTGACTGCGGTCAACCAGCTTATAGTTTGCTGCTTTTAAAAGTTCACTGCGGACAAGTTCGCTGAGAATATCCGCTGCTGAAGGGTTCAGGCTTTTGGCTGTAAAACCGGTAAAAGCAATGGCGGTCTGATTTGTAACTGTATATAAAATACCTGTTAAAAAAGATAATACTAAAATACTTTTTTTCATTTTAACAACCTTTAAATAAAGTAATTAATTATATAACAAAATTATAAAAAAGCAAGCAATTTAGAGTAAAACTAAAATTTATAAAATTTTAGTAATTTTTTATTAATATAAAGCTAATTATATTTACAGCAGCCGGCAGCAGCTTTATCTGCTGCCGGCTGCTGTGGTTCCCTCGCCGATTAAAGATAATTTAAGGAGAAAGCAAACTTATTGTGCGGGCTGTTTTTGCTTTTTCTGCAGGAACAGCTCTGCTTTTTCCGCGATCTGGCCGGCCAGTTTATTGATAACCTTTTCCAGGTCCATAATATTTTTACAGCGGGCGCTTTCGGAAAAAAGAATCTGGCTGGTTTGTACTTCCACAACATTGACACTGATCACATTCTGTTCCATAATGAGGCCGTAGGATCCGGTTATAAAAAGCCGGGCGCCGAGCAGTTTACCAAGTTCCACTGCATTTTCCGTAGAAAGGGCGCCGGATATCTGCATGGATTGTTCTTCCATAA
>CAZFAK010000227.1:0-5188 GCA_964517045.1 uncultured Spirochaetia bacterium
TGATCCGCCGGTGGCCTTTCAAAGCCATGCGGCTGATATTTACTTCATTAGTATGGATGCCGCCGATACCTGAACCTACACAGATACCGGTTTTTTCCGGAACAGAAGACGGATCAATACCGGAAGCTTTTACTGCCTCCTGAGTGGCAGCCACACTGTAATGAACAAAACTGTCCAGCTTTTTAGCTTTTCCGAATGTTTTTTCATTATAATATTTTTTAAAGTCAAAGTTTTTAACCTGGCCGCCTACCTGACTGGAGAATGTAGCCGGATCAAAATTGGTTATTCTTTCAATGCCGCTTTTACCGTTCAGTGCTGCTTCCCAGGTCTCCTTAACATTATTTGCTAAGGGATTGACAGTTCCCAGGCCAGTCACTACAACTCTCCGCTCCTGCATACAAAAATCCTCTAAAAAAAATAATTTTTAATTTTAAATTTTATCTTCTCTACTTTCGGGAATTAACCGGTTATTAAGATACCAGTTATAAGTAATTATAAAAGTAAATATACTTTTGACTATATAAATTAATTTGAATGGGAATCTATATAGACCATAGCATCCTTAACGGTTTTAATCTTTTCCGCTTCTTCATCAGGAATCTCAATGCCGTATTCTTCTTCAAGACCCATAATAAGCTCCACCAGATCCAGAGAATCAGCTCCAAGATCGGCAAAAGCAGTATCCTGGGTAACATCTTCAGGTTTACAGCTTAGTTTTTCAACTATGATATCCTTAATTTTATCAAAATTTGCCATAATGTATCTCCAAGTTTATTTTATTATGATAAAAAGTGCGGGTATTATAATATAAGTTTTTCAATTTGTCTATAAGTATGTAAAAAAAAGCAGTCATGCTTATCTATTGACAAAAATTGATTTCAATTATATAGAGATATAAAGTTGGTATTACTTGCATAATGACAGCGTTACTTCAGGAATAATGATACGCCTTAATAACAGCATTCACCAGGGAACCGTAACCGGCCTGAAATGTACCTGCTATATCATAAGCAGTACCATGGTCAACAGAGGTACGGATAAAAGGAAGCCCCAGAGTAATATTAACAGAACCGCCTTTGGCAAGCATCTTTAATGGAATTAACCCCTGGTCATGATAACAGCTTATAACTGTATTAAACTGCCCCTGATAAACCTTTTGAAAAGCTGAATCCGCCGGTAAAGGACCTTGTACCGGCATACCTTGCTGCTGCAATTCCTTCAGAGTCTGACCAATAAGTCCATCGCAGGTGCCGAACATACCGTTTTCCCCGGCATGCGGATTCAAACCCATAAAAGCAATCGGCAGAGGATCCTGTTCTTTTTCTTTTATGCAGCATGCATGTTTAACCGCTTTTTTTATGTTGGCAGCTGTAATATATGAGTGTACTTCAGCAACAGGTATATGGGTAGTTAAAAGGACCAGATTAAAAAAAGAGGATAAAAAGCACATAGAAAAATCATCCACAGCAAAATTGGAAGCATAAAATTCCGTATGACCGATAAACCCTTTTTTTTTTATAGCTATAGCTTCCTTATTAACCGGAGCTGTAACAACAGCATCTGCCAGATCCAGTTTTAAATAATTAACGCTTTTTTCCAGCACTGCAAGTGCATTCTCCCCTGAAGCCGGTATAACAGCACCGTAACTGAAATCAGCACTCTTGTGATAAGGAACATCAATAAACTCAGCCTCCACCCGCGGAACCACTTTACTTAAAATTTTTATATTATTGGAGTTTCTTTTTAAAATTTTAACAGGCAGGTTAAACTTTTTTATAAGTAACTCATAAAAATGCAACGGACCGGCAATCAGTAAAACAATCTCTCTTTTTTGCAGCAATTCAGATAATGCTGCTGCTGTACTTTCTCCGGAATTAACCGCCGCGGTAAAAAGTTTAAGAATAATTTCCGGCCCTATCCCGGATGGATCGCCGGAGGTTATAAATATACGCTTCATTGCTCTCTGTAAGCTTTTAAAATAGTATTACGGGCTGAAACTTTAAGGTCATTAATAATACGGCATTTACCTGCAAAGATAACCCCGTTTTGTATTATAAGTTCCGGTGTAGTAATGTCTCCCAGTACGCGGGCTGTAGGAAGCAGCATTACCCTGGTTTTAGCATTAATATCGCCGATAACTATGCCCTCTACAACAACCTGATTTACATATATGGTGCTGCGCACCCGGCCGCTTTTGCCGATAGCAAGCTGATTAGCCCTCAGCTCCTCACCCTCATATTTACCGTCTATATCAAGATCACCCTGTATAAAAAAACGTCCTTTAAAAAAAGAATCCTGACTTATGCTGTTTTTTTTTCTGCCTGCCATCTGTTTATATTTTATAATGAATGAAGAGATAATTAAAGCCGGAAATATTCGGCACAGCTTCACTTATAAAAAACAATCTCCTCTGCTCAAATTATAATACTGCTGCGGGCAACAGAGACAAATTTGAAAATAATCATCTCCTATGGTAATATAATTGCTCAAAAAATCTAATATTTGGAGAATCAAATGAGTATAAAAGTCGGAATAAACGGATTCGGACGAATCGGAAAACTGGTATTCACTGCTATGATGGAACAAGGTGGATTTGAGGTAAAAGCCATTAATGACCTGGCTGACGCTGCTATGCTGGCTCACCTGCTGAAATATGACACTGCTCATGGCAAATTTCCCGGCACTGTCAGCAGTGAGGGGCAAAATCTTATCGTAAATGGCACTAAAATACCGGTAATATCGGAAAAAAATCCTGCTAACCTGAAATGGGACGAAAAGGGAGTTGATATAGTTATAGAAGCTACCGGCATTTTCCGAAAAAAAGCTGCAGACGGTAAACCCGGCTATGACAGCCATCTGCAGGCAGGTGCTAAAAAAGTCATCCTTACAGTACCGGCCAAAGATGAAATAGATGCTACAATAGTACTGGGAGTAAATGATCAGGTACTGGAAAATAACCCGGCCTGTCTGTCCAATGCCAGTTGTACTACAAACTGTCTGGCGCCTATAGCCAAAGTATTAAATGACTCTTTTGGTATTGAAAACGGTGTTATGACAACTGTACATGCATTTACCAATGATCAAAACACAGCAGACCAGATCCATAAAGATATGCGCCGCAGCCGGGCTGCCAGCTGGAATATTATTCCCACTACAACCGGAGCTGCCAAAGCTGTTGGTAAAGTTATTCCGGAACTAGACGGTAAACTTAACGGCGGTGCGCTGCGTGTACCGGTTATCACCGGTTCACTGGTAGACCTTACGGTTAACCTTAAAAAAGATACCAATGCGGAAGCAATAAATTCCGCCATGAAAGCTGCTGCAGAGGGTGAAATGAAAGGTATATTAAGCTATACTGAAGATCCCATAGTAAGCAGTGATATTATCCATGACCCGCACAGCTCTATTTTTGATGCCCAGAGCACCTTAATGATGGGCGGTAAAACCGCCAAGGTAATGTCATGGTATGATAATGAATGGGGTTATTCGAACAGAATCGTTGACCTTATTAAAAAAGTTGGTTCCTGATCAGCTTAACAATAAAAAATTTTTACCGGAGCTGGCACAGCTCCGGTAATACCCCTGCTTAATATAATTCAGAGATTTAAAGAGGTAAAAATGAATAAAAAAAATATTGAAGATATAGATGTAGCCCGAAAAAAAATTATTATGCGTGCTGACTTTAATGTGCCTGTACAAAACGGTAACATAAAAGACAACTCCCGTATAATGGCAGCTTTGCCCTCTATTAAGTATCTGCTGCAAAAAAAAGCTGCTGTTATTCTTATGAGTCATCTCGGCAGACCCAAGGGTGAAAAAAAACCTGAATTTTCTCTAAAACCGGTAGCTGACGAACTGCAGAAACTTCTGGGACAGGAGGTTAAATTTGCACCGGATTGTATAGGCGAAGAGGTAAAAGCAGCGGCAGACAGCCTGCAGGAGGGTGAGGTTTTATTGCTGGAAAATCTACGCTTTCACAAAGAAGAAAAAACAAAAGATGATAACCTCAGAAAAGAGTTTGCCGGCAAACTGGCTTCTCTGGCGGAAATTTATATTAATGACGCTTTTGGTACTGCCCATCGTGAACACGCCTCCACAGCTAATATAGCTGCTTTTTTACCGTCTGCCTGCGGCTATCTTATTGAAAAAGAGATCAAATACCTGGGCCAGGCTGTAAGCCGGCCGCAAAAACCCATGACCGCTATCCTGGGCGGCGCTAAAATATCAGACAAGATTCCGATTATCAAGCAGCTGCTGAGTAAGGCTGACAATATTATTATCGGCGGCGGTATGGCTTATACTTTTTATAAAGCGCAGGGAATGGAAGTAGGCAAATCCCTGCTGGATAATGAACTTATAGACACTTGTAAGGAGTTTCTGGAAAAAGGCCGCGGTAAAATCATACTGCCTGTGGATGTAAAAGTTACCAAAGATTTTGATTTTAGTAATATGAGCCTCACCTCTGAGCTTACCACTGTAAGTGTGAATAACATTCCGGCGGACAAGGAAGGCCTGGATATTGGTGAGCAGACAATACAAAAATTTAAAGAGATAATAACTAACAGTAAAACCGTTATCTGGAACGGTCCCATGGGTGTTTTTGAGTGCGATGATACAGCTAAAGGTACTTTTGCTATCGCTGATATCCTGGCCGAAGCTACAGACAGGGGAGCAACCACCATAATCGGCGGGGGGGACAGTGCTTCGGCTATTAAAAAAGCAGGCCTGAAAGACAAAATGTCCCATGTCTCTACCGGCGGCGGCGCCTCACTCGAATTTCTCGAAGGCAAAGAACTGCCCGGCATAAAAGCGCTGGCTGACAGATGATTGCCGGCCGGCTGCAAAAGCTTTTATTATACTTAATTATAATTGATTCCCGGTAATATAATGCTGCGGAAATGTTTTCCTGAGCTGCCGGGCTGCCTCTGACAGAGCAATAGCCATACTGTTAGCCAGATTATAGGAACGGATCGGGCCCCAAACCGGAATATATACAGACTCTAAACCATACTGTTTGCGCAGTTTTCCTGGAAAACCGGAAACCTCACTGCCGCCCAGCAAAACTGTTTCAGAGGTAAACCGGTGTTCATACAGACATTTTTCACCATACTTGCTTAAACATAGTATTATTTTATCTTTTTTACAGTTAAAATACGATTTAAAACTTCTAAAGTGTTTAACGGATAAG
>CAZFAK010000228.1:0-5187 GCA_964517045.1 uncultured Spirochaetia bacterium
TGGTAAAGACCCTAAGATGCAAACCATCTATCAGCAAATAAGACTGGCAGCGGAAGCAGTTACCAATATCATTATTCAGGGAGAGAGTGGAACCGGTAAGGAATTGATAGCCGCTGGTGTACATAACCTCTCGGCGCGCCGGGATAAACCTTTTATTAAAGTAAACTGTGCTGCCCTTAGTGAAACTCTTTTGGAGAGTGAACTCTTCGGACATGAAAAAGGCGCTTTTACCGGAGCGGTAAAGGATAAACAGGGCAAGTTCGAAGCTGCGCATCAGGGAAGTTTGTTTCTGGATGAGATAGCGGATATCTCAGCCAACATGCAGGTAAAACTGCTGCGGGTTTTACAGGATAAAAAAATCACCCGGGTAGGTGACAATAAAGAGATCAAATGCGACTTCCGGCTTATTTGCGCCAGCAATAAAAACCTGCGCCAACTGGTAAAAGAAAATAAGTTCCGGGAGGATCTTTTTTACCGTTTGAATGTTTTTCCCATCTATACCGTACCCTTGCGTGAACGCCGCAATGATATCATGCTACTTTCTGCTTATTTTATAGAAAAGTTTAACAATATCACCGGCAAACACATTACCGGATTATCTCCCCAGGCCAACAGTCTGCTGCTGGAATACTGCTGGCCCGGCAATGTGCGTGAACTGGAAAATGTAATTGAACATGCTTTTGTAGTCTGCCCCGGCGGTACTATCGGGCCCTTTGATCTGCCCAAAGAGATACTGGTCGCATCTGTCAGAGACGGTATCTGCCGGGATCTTAAGGAAAGCGGCAAACCCCTGTCCCCTTACCATTTTAATAATTTTACCGGAAAAACCCAAAAAAGACGGAAACTGAGCCGGAAGACCCTTAAAAATATTTTAGAAAAAAATAATAACAGCAGACAGGCTACAGCGCAGGAACTCGGCATCAGTACTGTAGCACTCTGGAAAAAAATGAAAAAAAATAAACTTCTGTAAATAATATTTACAAATGATACAGCTTACTATATAATAACTTAATGAAAAAAGCAGACTATAAAATTGCTGTACTTGATGATGAAGCCAAAATTGTTAATCTACTGGTCAAAAATATAAAAGCGCAGGGCTTTACAGTTAGCGGTTTTACCCATCCGCATAAACTCCTGGATACTCTTACGCAGCAGCACTATCACCTGGTTTTTTCCGATATCAAAATGCCGGATACGGACGGAATGACAGTGCTGGAGCAGATCAAAAAACAAAACAGGGAAACCGAAGTTGTTTTATTTACAGCTTATGCTGACAGCAAACAGGCTGATACAGCTTTACAAAAAGGAGCCTATGATTATATTATTAAACCCTTTTCCCCGGAAAAAATATTAAAAATTATTGATAATCTGCTTCAGCAATATACAATCAAAACAGAAAACCTTAAACTGAAACAAAACCGTTCCGGTATGGATCTGATCTATGCCAAACAGGGTATTTTTGCTGATTTGTTAAATAAAATAAAAAAAGCTGCTCTTACGGACAGCACAATTCTGCTTACCGGCGCCAGCGGCACCGGTAAAAGCAAACTGGCAGCCTATATCCATAATCACTCCCGCCGTCTTGACCGGCCTTTCATATCAATTAACTGTTCCCTGCTGCCCCCGCAGCTTATTGAGACTGAATTATTCGGACATGAAAAAGGCGCTTTTACAGGCGCTGCCGCTGCCAGAAAAGGATGGATAGAGAAAGCTGATCAGGGTACTATTTTCTTTGACGAGATCGGTGATATCAACCATGATGTACAGTTAAAACTGTTACGCCTGGTGCAGGAAAAAGTCATCGAGCGCGTAGGTGGCCGGCGTTCTGTAAAACTCAATATACGTATCATTTTTGCCACCAATAAAGACCTGGAAAAGCTGGTGCAGGAGAAAAAATTCCGGGAAGACCTTTATTTCCGTATCAATGTTATCCGCTTCCGGCTGCCCTCCCTTAAGGAGCGGCCCGGGGATATACCCCTCCTGCTCCAGGCTGTTATCAATAAGAAAGCTGCCGCGCTTAATCTGCCCTCTGATATAGAAATTGACAAGGAAGCTGCTTGTCTGTTAAAAAACTACCCTTGGCCCGGGAATATCCGGGAGATGGAAAACATCATTGAACGGGCTTTGATAATGCGGGAACAGAAAGCAATAACCAAAAAGGAACTGCCGCCGGTTATGGATAAAGATAACCATAATGTTAATAATCCTCCCGGTAAGCTCTTTAAAGAACTGCTTGCCTATATGAACAGGGAGCGTATAAATATTGAACAGATGGAAAAGAAACTGTTGCGTTATATACTTGAAAAAGAAAATGGCAACTATACCCGGGCAGCGCGCCAGGCCGGGCTGAGCCGCCGTTCCTTTACATACCGTTTGAAATAAACTATAATACATCAAGGAGTTTTTATGTCATTGTTTAAAATAAAACTGCTTCTGCTTTTGTTTTTGGTTATTAATGCATCTCTTGCCGCGGCCGGGATTAACGGATCAGCAGCTCTGGATCTGGGTTTATCATGGTATCAGTTCCGCGGTCCCAGCAACAGCCTTTACGAAGAGGAAAAACTCTTTTCCCTGCCCGGGGCTGATTTTGATATTTCGATCCCGCTGGGTAAAAAAATATATCTTAATTTTTCCGAACTGTTTGCCAATAATCTTAACAGTGAACTGAATAATGAAATAACCGCCGAATACCTGCAGGAATTAAAGCCCAACTCTTCTCTGGCTGTACTCTTCAGCCATACCTATGAAAAAACAGCCTCCTCCACAAATGAAACCAATACCTACCAGGATGAAGCCCCCTGCAACGACCTGCTGGCTGAGATAAATATTAACCTGAACCACTCGGAAAACTACAGCTTATATGCCGGTCTGCAGCATGAATATAAAAAATATACCCGTATTAAATCCAACTCCTCACTGGAAGACATATTAAATCCCGGCTTTGATCTTAATTTTATCCGCAGTTTTAATAAATACAATCTCCTTACTACTGAACTACAGGCTGATATGCAGTTTAAAAAAGGCTACAGTAATAATGCCTTTGTCAAAGATACCCTGGATGCGGAACTGGCAGTGGAATACGAACACAATTTTATTCTCGGCGGCTCTGTGGCTGCTGCTGCCGGTGTAAAACAGTATTACTCTTTTATTTACAATTATGACCGCTATTTGACCTTTACCCTGGAAAATAAACTGGAAAAAGATTTTGCTTTTGACCATCAACTGGGCTATGATCTTACCCTTGAACGTAAGCAAACCACTTTTTCCTATTTAAACAATCCGGAAAATGATTCCACCTGGGCACTGATTTTTTACCCGGAAGTGAAGTTTAATTTCGGTAAATACTTTTTTCTGGATATCACTCCGGCAGTAGAAGCGGAAAAATATGATGCTGCGACCAACCGTGATTATAACTATTATCAGCTTACCGGGGAAGCGGGCCTGGGTTTTAAAGCCTCCCGTAAATTCCGGATCGAAGTCGTCCCGGGTGTCTCCCGACAGACTTACTATGATTTTTTTATTTCCAACAATATCACCACTAATCAGGTTATTACGGAGATATCCAATACTGCTTTCGGCAGCATTACCAATACCTACACCAACAGCGCCCCCTCCCTGCCGGGTAATGCCACTACCCTTTCCCTGACCATACCTGTCAGCTGGCAGCCGGCAGAAAACCTTGCTTTTACCTATGACTTTACCCTGGATAAAATAATTTACCAGTACAGCGACCCCTCCCTGCAAAATCAACCCCATGGCGGCCAGTATTTTGACGAACTCAGTATGAGCCACACCCTCTCTTTTTATTATTATATCTCCCGGCACTGGAGCCTGGAAAGTTATCTGCTTTTTACAGACCGCTATACTGATGATGACAGCGGTACAGGCAGTGATATAGAAGCCAGCTTTACCACCCGCTACAGTTTTTAAAACCATGAAAAAGATCCTGTCCGCGGTAGTTATATATACTGCCCTACTGCTGGCTATAAACTACTACCTCTCCCGCAATGTTATCCGCACGGAAAAGTTATATCTGCAGTCATTGCAGAAACCGATTGCGCCGCTGTTGCAAAGAATTGCCGCTGCCAGTAAAAAATATCTGGATGAACTTGATTTTCTGCCCTACACTGTGCGCCTGCTTGATATGACTCCGGCCAATGAAAAAAAGTTTAACCGTTATCTGAACCAAATCTGTACTGACTATGATATGTACGGTTTTGCTTTTTGTGATAACCGAGGTAAAATTTTATTTCATAACTCCAGTGCCGGAAAAGACCTGCTGCAGGCAGCCTGTTATGAAATAAGAAACTGTGACCGCAATACCAATAACAGCATAACCCATCTGCCCCTGCTTAAACTGCACGATGATTATTACCTTATTTCCTGCTACAGGATTACAGCAAAAGCAACTTTACTGGCTGTAACCGCTCCGCACTATTTCAGGAGTTTTCAAAGTATAAAAAAAAACAACCGCCATGTCCAGTATTTCACCCTCACTGTTTTTATTTTATTTACCATCGGGCTGCTGCTTGTTTTCTACAGTATTTCCCGTACCAGACAGCAGCGCATACTGCGCCGGGCAGAAGAGCAGCGGCTTAAGGAAATCGGTATTATGGCCGGCGAGGTGGCTCATTCCATCAAAAATCCGGTTCAGATCATAAACCTGCTGGCCGGAGAAGTTAAAAACAATCAAACAGCTGCTTCCTTACAGGAAGAATGCCGCCGGTTAAGTATAATGGTTGATAGTTTTTTAAACCTGACAAAAAAAACCAGGGTCAAACCGGAAACAATAACTCTCAGTACATTCCGGCAGCAACTGGCTAATACATTAAAATTGTATAATGATGTTGATCTGAGTATTAAGACGGCAGCAGACAGTTTCAGGGCAGACAAAGATCTGCTAAAGGAAATAATGGAAAATCTGCTTGCCAATTCCAGCCGCTTTAAAAAAACAGACCGGGTACGGGTCAATTTACAGATAAACTGTTCAGGCAAAAAAACCGAGTTTATTTATAAAGATAACGGCCGGGGCATTAACCCGGACCAGTTGGATAATATTTTTAAGCCCTTTTTTACTACCAGCCCCCAGGGCAAGGGCCTGGGACTGGCAACCATCAAAAGAAACCTGACCCTGATGCAGGGCAGCATCAGGGCAGTTACTGCCGGAGACGGGTCAGGTGCAGAGTT
>CAZFAK010000229.1:0-5154 GCA_964517045.1 uncultured Spirochaetia bacterium
GCAGAGAGCTTTCGATTGACTGACAGCTTAGACTTCGAGCGTCTTTATGTCGGTTTGTAACCGCCAGTGGCAAGCCCTTATAACGACCTCCTGTCGTTGGGCTTGCATCACCTCATCCTGAGCAAGCGGGTTGTATCAGGACCTCATTGACAATATCCAGGTCAATGGTCCTTGTGCCTTTTCTGACTGCTTCGAGCATGGCTACGGCACTACATTTTTTTTCGACAAACTTGATCAAGAGCTTTAAAAAAGAAGTGACGCGAGTCTGTCAGTTCATAAAAGTCCGTATTTTATTAACTGACTTTTTTTTCAATTTTACTAAGACGTTTGGCAAGCTTCATTATTTCGTCATGAATATTATTTTCATCAAAAAGAGCATGTCTGAGTTTTTCATTAAGTAAAGTTTGGTATTTTTTTCCATTTTTGTCTGCTTCTGATTTTAAGGCATTTAAAATATCCAGATCAATAAAAGTAGTGATTCGAATTTTTGTATTTTTGGTGTCAAATTCATTTTTTGACAGGATATCAGTTTTACCATATTTAATATTTTTAGTCTTCATGGTATTCCTCCCATGCTTTAATTAAAATATCTTTTTTATCTTTTAAAAAAGATATTATTCTGGTTATGTCTTTTTTGCTAAAACCAGCAGCTGAAATGATATCTAAAGATTTTAGATCAATTTTTGCTCAGCATCAGGTCCTAAAACGTGAACATGTGCAGGTGGATGATCATTTGTCCTGATTGCAAATTTCAAGTTACTGGTTCTTAAAAAAACAGGCATATATGTATATTATACATATATAAAATAAAAAAGTCAAATATTGAGGTTGTCATATTTTTTTATAAACTGGTTTTCAAGTACATTCTTTTCCCCTCCCTGCTCTCTGTGCTCCTCCACGGTCCTCCGTGTCCATCTTTCCCAAACTTCCAAATTAATCCTTGACAAACATTTGTTTAGATGTTAATTTTTTATTTCTGATCGTATTTTTTACCGAATTGTGGTCATAATTTTTCGCCCAAAAAAGGTCAAATTCCTGAATTAAAGCGGCAGGCTGCCGCTGTCCGTGGCTCCGCCTGCATCCACCCCATCCTGCGGTTTATAATTTTTGTCCCGTTTTGCGACGGTGCTGGAAAAGAGAAAGCCCTCTGCCTCGAATCGCAGAGAGCTTCCGGTTGGCTGACAGCTTAGACTTCGAGCGTCTTTATGTCGGTTTGTAACCGCCAGTGGGGCTGTATTAAAACCTCATTGACAATATCCAGGTCAATGGTCCTTGTGCCTTTTCTGACCGCTATATCATCCAAGGTACTTGCTCTTTTCGTTTAAAAATACAGCTGCCGTACAGATTTTTATATCCCGGTACTGTTTTAAAACAAGCAGATCCTTGTCACCGGTGATAATATTATCTGCCGCGCCGGCTGACGCGCATTCCAGGACCATATTATCATTTTTATCTCTGACCAGTTCAATTTTAATTTGAGGGTAAATTACGGTCGAAAAGTTTTCCATTTCCTGCCTGACCGTTAGCGCTTTGGCCAGTTCAAAAGAAAATTTTTTAGCCATTAATGTCTCAAATATCTCAGAAAGCAATGCTTCGGAAGTTATGGACTCGATCTGACGATGAATTGCTTTGTTTAAAACCTCTCTTGGTTTGCCGCCGAAGAGGATTGCGGAGATAATGATGTTCGTATCAATAACCGCTTTGATCATTTTAATTATTTTTTTGAACGTCGCTGTACTTTAATTACTTTAAGTATATCAGCTTCCTTAATATTTTTCTCCCTGGCAACCTGTTCGCCGTACTGGTAAATGCTGTCCCAGTTCTGCATCCGTTTCAGGTAAAAGCGCACTGCTTCCCTTAAAAGTTCTGAACGGCTGCGCACCTCTTTTTTAGCATAATCATCAAGCTGCTTTAAAAGTTCCGGCTGAAAAGAAATATTAACTGTACTGGTTTTCATAATATATCCATACAATAGTTGTATTAATTATATATACAATAATTGCATGAGTCAAGTATTTTTTATTTTTTTTTCATTAATTATTTTTACTAAAAACCTGACTTTATGATAGAATTATTATAGATGGTATCTGAGTCTTTGCATATACATCTGCTTCAATTTGGTATCCTGGCTAAATTAGCTGATCCTGCTGACCGGGGCGATTTACCGGGTATCGCGGATCAATCTTTCCTGATCTTTAAATTTTATTCCTGGTGAAACAGCTGTTTATATTTGGGAATGATATGAACAGTACAACAGCATTAGCGCTGGTTTGTGTTTAAATGATACAAATTACCTTTGTACACGTTATGGTGTAACCTTTTCGTATATTGATAATCATACTTGAAAATAGTATCCTTTGCTATCTTAAAAAGGGGAAAGTTATGCATCTAAAATCAAAAATTTTTACAGCTGTAATAATAATATTATTATCTGTAACAGGCTGTGATAATGATTCAGCTGATAATCCTGGTGAGCCGGGAACTTTGAAGGTGGAAATACCGGCTTTTGACCCTGCGCAAGGTACATATACCTTAGTGCAGACGGTTACAATTAACTGCGCCACAGATGGTGCTGAGGTTTATTATACGACAGACGGCAGTGAACCGGATACAAACGGATTGCTTTACACCAGTCCGCTGACAGTATCCAATGACCTTTATATCGGGGCAGTGGCTGTAAAGGATGGATATGATAACTCGGATACAGCGTGGGCTGATTATAAAATATATTTACCCAATACCCTTTCCCCTCCTGCCGAGCTGCATGGTACAGTCTGGACAAATGCCGGCGCCACCCTTACCATAGAATTTACAGCCAGTGATGTTATTAATGACGGGACCAGTTATACAAATACCTATTCGGATTCCAGTACTTATAATTTATCCGATACTATTTCCACAAATCCGGGTAAAACCTACTCTGTTGTTTACTCGGCAGTTGGTTCCGGTGTGGATAATGAAGACCGCTTTACTTCATATGACGGGACCAGTATGGGTTATGCAGTATATTCTATGGGGTTTTTGATGAGCAGTACTACACTTTATAAACAGTAAGCGAGGAGGGATTTCTTTAAAGCGGTATAATAATCCTGCCGTGTTTAAGTGATTGCAGTGTAAAACTGTTCATATCCGTGCTGACTTTTTGCACCTTAAAATAATCGTAAAGATTGGTCAGGGTAAACAGACGTACCGTACATGCGGCCTTCTCAATACGGCTGATCGTATTGCGGTGGACCCCGGTATGCTTTTCCAGGGTTTCTCGCGAGAGATTGCTGTGCCTGCGTAAAGTATCTACGGCCTGGCCGAGAACCAGCAGCAGTTTTTTTTCTGCGGGGAAAAACGGTTTTAAAGGTTTGAGGCTGCCGTTTATTTTTTTTTGCTCTGGATCATAATCCAGAGAGCCGAGGTCAAGGGCTTGTGCAATATGTGAAAAGGACACAATATTAAGATCCTTTTCACCGATTTCAAAGTTGGCGATTGTATTGCGGTGTACATCGGCAATCTCTGCCAGCCTTTCCTGTGAAAGACCGCGAAATCTGCGTATCTGTGCTATAAATCTGCCGGTATATTTTTTAAATAGTTCTTCATTAACTCTGTTCATAGTAGCTAATAAATAATTATACCATAATTAAAATCAATATCGAGAAAATGGTTTTACCGGCGCTGTCTGCGACGGTGATAATTTTATGCAGGTAGCCGTTAATGCGGGTGGTTCTTTCAGCCGGTTTTTTATTTTCCATGGTTATGCCCTGGTTATAATTATAATATGGAAAGCCTTTCCCGGGAAAGTTAAAATTTTGGATCATTCGGGTTAGCTGATTCTTTCTGCTTTATCCGAAACTATTATTTAATAATAAAACGGTCATAATGCAGCTTGCTTTCAGATTAAAATTTATTGTGGTATAGATAATGTATGTATATTATAATTACTTTAATAAATTTGAGCAGGAAAGCCCTTGAGAATTCTTTTTTTTTTATTGCATATAGCAATTATCTTTGTCCCGGAAAAAAAATATACAAAAAAAGTTAAAAAGGTTAATCAAAAACCGGTAACTTATCAGGGGAAACTTGACGGTAAATGGGAACATCATCATCTCCGGTCAAAGGTAGGCATCGAGCATAATTATATTAGTCATCCCTCAGCAAAAGAAAACAGTCCGGTCTTAGTAATGATTCATGGGATGACTATTGACAGCAGGATTTATATGAATCTTGCGCCGCTTTCTTCCAATTATACGCTTGTCGCCTATAATTTTCCTTCCCGTTCTCCATTGTATGACGGAACCCTTACTGCCTTTACCGGCATGGTTTATGATTTTATCAAGGCAAAACATTTCAAAAAGCCGGTTATAATGGGTACCTCTTTTGGGGCAGTTGTTGCAGTAAATCTCACGGCCAACTTTAATGACAGGGTGAATGCTCCGGCAGTTATTCTGACCGGTACCGGGATAACCGGAAATAATGAAAGAGTCCGGGAAAATAATATTAAGACAGCTGAGTGGCTTAAAGAGCTTCCTGATTATAAAGTATATTGGTTAATGGAAAAACTTGTCAAAAACTCGGATAACCTGGAAAAGCCGGATAAAAATGAATCCCATGCGTATCTTGGAGATGTTTTTGAAATGAAAAGTGTTCAGTATTACCGTCAGGTCGTATATGCAACACAGCGGTATAATTCAGTTACCGATCTTTCAAATATAACAATCCCGGTACTGGTTTTTCAGGGGGAAGAGGATGGCCTTTTTGAGAAGAAACAAACATACGCTATGACCAATTATCTTAAAAATGTTGATATAAAATTTATAAAAAACGGTTCCCACTCTGTTGTCTATGCACAGGGCAAAAAGGTTTCCGCTATTATTTCAGATTTTTGTTCCAAAGAATCACGCTTTCGAAAATAGGTATTACTAAACAGCTAAAGGGTAAAACGTTCAGTATAAATTTTGTTTGCTCCCTCTTTTTTTAGTTGACTGGTGATAGCGTTAGTAAGACTGTTGGGCCCGCAAATAAAAAAAGCTGTTTTTTGAAAAGCATCAGCGAGTTTTTCCTTGATTTCCGGCCCGGACAAGCGCGGCTCTCCTTCACTGGTGGCCTTAAGACAGTTCATAATGTTTGGGTTCCGGCGGCAGACCAATAGTTTCCGGTTTTACCCCT
>CAZFAK010000230.1:0-2640 GCA_964517045.1 uncultured Spirochaetia bacterium
GGCCTCTTGCCCCGGTTTTAGTATTGGTAAAGTATCACCGCTGTGTTTTGTGCCGTTAACGCTTATGCTGACCTTGCCCTGTCCTTTTTTATGCGGATTTGTTATACGTATTTTATAAAGCGCACCGCGAAAAGTACGGTTAATAGTTACCTCATTCCAGTGCGACGGAAAACATGGTTTAATTTTCAGACCGTTGAAACCCGGCTTGACTCCAATCATTTCCGCTGTTATAGTGTTGTAAAACCAGGCTACGGAACCGGTGATCCAGGTAAACTCCATTTGAAATTTATTATTACGGTGCTCCGGCCCGTAATACCCGTTCGCATACATAAACGGATGCACCCGCTGTTTGGAATCATTGCTTTTTCCGGAAAAATAACCGGGACTGATACTACGGAAAACATTATAAGCTTTATCAGGCATGCCGCTGCGCAGCAATCCCAGAACCAGCCAGGCATTAACATGGGAATAAACCGTACCGTTTTCGCAAATACCCGGTTCCAGACAGCTGATGCGCCCGACCCGTTCATCCGGATGGAAAAAAGTCGGTGCCAGCAGCATGTAGCCCATATCGGTTTTACATTCTTTATCCAGAGCGCTCAGGAGTTTTTCTCTCTGGTTATTATTTGCGATATCCGCTATCAAAGCCCAGCTTTGGGCATTGGTAAAAATCTTTCCCTGGCTGTTGGCCGCAGTGCCGATTGCTTTACCGGCATCATCATAACAGCGTACAAACCACTTGCCGTCCCAGGCATTTTCTGAAACTGCCTGCTTAATAAGCTCATAACGCTGCCGGTAATTTTTTTCGCGTTCTTTTATTTTTAAAGCGCGGGCCAGCTCAGCCATCTGCAGCAGAGCTTCCGCGTAAGCTTCACTGAGCCAGATACTTTCACCGCGGCCCTTTTTACCGACTGCTGTCAGGCTGTCATTCCAGTCCCCGAATTTTATGAGGATTAAATTATGTGCGCCTTTATTATGTTCCAGAAAATCAAGCGCCTGGTCTATATGCTCCTGTACAGTGGTTTCACCCCGGTCATAATAAGGAACTTTTTCCTGCAGCAGTTCATAGTCACCGCTTTCTTTCAGGTAAGCGCACAAGGTGAAAACCAGCCATAAAGCACTGTCAGAATAAGCTTTGGTGTCAACAGGATTCCAGCCCCGTAAAGCCATGCCGCTGGCATATTGATATCGCAGAGCATCTAGTAGAATGGCTCTGGTGCGCTGTTGATCAAATGATGATACCCCATAGGCGTGTTGTACTATATCACGGTATCCGTTCCAGCCCCACCGGCACCATGTAGCTCCGTACATAGTGGCCTGTTTGATCCAGACATTTACCAGTTGATTCAGTTGAGGGTCCGGAGTGGTAACCTCGTTTTGCTGCTGCAGGTTATGTTTGTTTTGTTTAAGTTCAGCAAAATATTCCTCTTCATGGCCTTCATATTTTTTTTTAAAGTCAGGTATATTTTTTTCACTGTCAGTAGCGCCGAGTATTAGATTAATAACTTCTTTTTTTTGCGGTTTAACAGTGATATCAAACTGCAGGGCTCCTATGGTCGCGTCAGAGCTGCCGGGAGTATTGGAACAGGCGCCCTTTTTTACCGCGTATGGTTCTTTTAATGTATTATAAAGACCTGCAAAGGCGTCTCTGGTACCGTCCCAGTTTTTTACTTTTTTATCTGCAGTAATAAAAGCGGTTAGAAAATTATGCGGGCGTATATGGGGATGTTTGCGTACGACAAGGGCATTGGCTTGCGCATTAAACCGGGAACCGCGGAATATCATATCACCGTAACTTTCAAAACCCCATTTGAATTTGAATTGAAACTGACTGTAGGAAAAAACAGAGAGATTTCTGTGGCGGTTATCAGTACAGCTCAAGCAAAGCTGCCAGAGCTCTACCGGATCCCTGCCGGCAGGGATAAAGAGGCGGTATTCAGCCCGGATACCGTTGGTTTCATTGGCAATGATAGTATAACCCATACCATGTGTACAGGTATACAGTTTATAGGGAACAAGGGCGGGTTCCCAGTTAAGGTTCCAGAACTCACCCGTATCATTATCCCGGATATAGACCAGACGGCTCATAAGTCCGTCCCGGCCGAAAACATCAAAATCACAAATACGGCCGATGCCTGTAAATAGCTGTATAGCCTCTTTATCCCCGACCTGATAATCGGTATAACCAACGCCGGTCTGCTGTACATTGGAAAAAACAGCTTCATTCCAGATAAAATTGTCAAAAGCGCGGGGAGTATCAGGCCTGGTTATAACAAACTCGGTGCCGTTTTTTTGAAAATAACCGTACTTATTATGTGTGGCTGTTTTTTTAGCTATTTTAGCGTTCATAAATTCGCCTCTGGCTGGATACTCTAATCCTGTTGTTGTAAAAACATAGTAAAATTGTAACCGCTTACATTATACTTTGTTAAATTAATTTTGTCAAATTTATATTAACATTTATTCTCTGAATTTGACAGATCAGCTGCAGGTTTGACAATTAAAGCAAGAGCATATATAATAACCGCTATAATTTATACTACGGATATAGTTTATGCCTGCAAAAACTAATGATATTTTAGACAAAAAAGTTAAAAAACTGCTGTCGCAGCTTACTATTAAAGAAAAAATTCTGCTTCT
>CAZFAK010000230.1:2650-5109 GCA_964517045.1 uncultured Spirochaetia bacterium
CTTTCCGGCCGGAATGACTGGAGTACCTGTCCTGTTAAGAGACTGGGTGTACCGTCTTTGGCTGTTACTGACGGTCCGCATGGAGTGCGCGCTGTTGCCGCAGATGACCGCCTGGCTTGTCCCACTACTGCTTTTCCTACCGGTATCGGCCTGGGAGCTACCTGGAATAAAGACCTTATTTACAAGGTGGGTGCTGCTTTAGGCGAGGAGACAATCGGTACAGGATGTCACATCCTGCTGGGGCCAACAGTAAATATTATTCGTCATCCGCTGGCCGGCCGTAACTTTGAGTGTTACGGTGAAGACCCCTGTCACGCCGGTTATATGGGAGCAAATTATATTAACGGTGCGGAAAGCAGAGGCTGCGGCACTTCCCTGAAACATTTTGCCTGTAACAGTCAGGAAACAGCCCGCCGGCACAGCAGTTCCAAACTTGATCAGCGCACCCTGCATGAAATTTATCTGGCCCAGTTTGAATATATTATTAAAAACAGTGACCCGGCTACGGTTATGTGCGCTTATAATAAAGTTAACGGTACCTGGGCCGGCGAACATAAATATCTGCTTAAAGATCTTCTGAAGGGCAAATGGGGTTTCAGGGGCGCAGTTATATCTGACTGGGGTGCCAATCACTCTACAGTGGATTCAGTCAAAAACGGTCTTGACCTGGAAATGCCTGGTCCGCCCAAGTATTACGGGGAACTGCTGTTTGAGGCCTTTTTACATAATCAGCTTGATGAAGCAGTACTGGATGAAGCAGCAGGCCGTATATTGCGGCTGGCTTTAAAATATCAAAACAGCGCAGCGCGGAGCAAAGCAGCCCGGAAAAAGATAGCTGCAACGGCGCATGCCGGGCTGGCGTGGCAGAGTGCTGCCGAGAGTATAACTCTTTTAAAGAATGAAAATAACCTGCTGCCCCTTGCAGACCGTTCCCTGAAAAAGCTGGCTGTGATCGGTCCCAATGCGGCCGTAGCGCGTCTGGGCGGCGGCGGCAGTGCTTATGTTACACCTCCTTATAGCATCAGCCCTTTACAGGGCATTAAAGAAGAGTTTAAAAATAAACTTAAAATTTATTATGAAGAAGGGTGTGACAACTATGAACAGCCGCCCCTTTTACCCGGAGAATTACTGACCGGCCCGGACGGGCAAAAAGGTAAACTGCAGGCGGAATTTTTCCTTGACCGGAAGATGCAGGGGAAACCGGCAGCAGTAAAAACCCTTGATAAACCGGCCTGGATGATGTTTTTAACTTACGGGGATATTACCGGTTTGGTCTCAGGTATAAAAGCTATGCGTTTTAGAGCTTTTCTGCAAGTCAAAGAGGACCATCAATACCTTTTTCAGGTAATGGGCCGGGATAAAAACAAATTATATATTAATGACAAACTGCTGCTAAGCAATAAGGAGAATGACAACCCGGATGCCACCCAAGTAAAGCGGATATTTTTACAAAAAGGAAAGAGATATAAACTGGTACTGGATTATTACAGCGATTTCGGTTCTGCTGCCAATATTATGAGTCTCCGTTTTGCCAAAGCATATCCCCCGGGGAATGACCCCCGTTTCCGGCGCGCTCTGGAGCTGGCAGCTGCGTGTGATGCAGTTGTTTTTTGCGGCGGATATGCTGAGTGCTATGAGAGCGAAGGCTTTGACCGGCCGCATATGCGGTTACCTAACCGCCAGAATGAACTGTTAACCGCCTTGCAGCAGCAAAATAGAAATATTATAGCTGTACTTAACAGCGGCGTACCGGTAGAAATGCCGTGGGCGGAAAAGGTTCCGGCTATTTTGCAGGCATATTATCCTGGTATGGAGGGCGGCCGGGCGCTGGCCCGGATCATAAGCGGCCGGGTTAATCCCTCCGGCAAGCTTACAGTCTCCTATCCCTGCAGACTGACAGATACTCCGGCTTATATAAATTTTCCGGGTCAGGACGAGGTTAATTACGGGGAGGGTATTTTTGTCGGTTACCGTTATTATGATCACCGGCAGATGCGGGTTCTGTTTCCGTTCGGCCATGGTCTTTCCTATACTAGTTTCAGATACTCAGCTGTTAAAGTACAAACACTGCCTGAGGAAAAATATAAAATATCCTGCCGGCTGCAAAACAGCGGGTCAAAAAAGGGGAGTGAAGTAGTACAGCTTTATATTAAACCGCCGGCCGGTTCTTTTATAAGACCGCCGCAGGAGTTAAAAGCTTTCCGTAAAATAGAACTAAAGCCCGGCGCAAGCAGAAAAGTAACATTTGTTTTAAACCGGCGTGCTTTTAGTTTCTACGACCACTATCTGCAGCAATGGCGCTGCGCTCCCGGCCTTTATAAAATAGCCATAGGAGCTTCTTCACGTGATATCCGGCTTTGGGCCAGGCTTAAAATTAATTAAGGCCGGTTTGGGGCAGCGCCAGCAGCGGACAGGATTAGACTGGAAAGAAAGTATTATCCTGCTGCAGTTTTTTCTGT
>CAZFAK010000231.1:0-5099 GCA_964517045.1 uncultured Spirochaetia bacterium
CACGGCCACCATTGCATTTTAGAAGCTTGGAAAGCAATTATTAAAGGCCCTACTCCTAGTATCCATGCAAGTCCTGGAGATTTTAACCCAGCTCTCTTTCCTATTCCCATATAAGCAAGTGATAAATAAATGTAAAAGCCTATTGAGATTATAAATGAGATTATAGCTACAGCTCCTGCAAAAGCTCCTATAAAAGGAATCATAGACTCAGGGTTTTGAAATGTATTATCTGAGATTGTATTAACAGCTGTTTGTGTAGTCAAATGTTTTTCGTAATATTTTCTTGCATTTTGAGACATTTTTTCTCTTAATTCTTTATTATTAACTATTTTATTAAGATTATTTTTATAAGCTTTTTTACCCGGCCGCGGGGGGGGCGCGGCGTGTATTCGGCGCTGTCATCTTTGCAGGAAAACAAACAAAACATAAGTATAGAAAAAAAAATAGTGTAATACCTCATTTATAAACTCCTCAGGTATTTTTTTACTGCTGTCAGCGCCGCCTCTGCCTGGTCCGGATCCCTGCCTCCGGCCTGAGCAAAATCCGGCCGTCCACCGCCACCGCCCCCGCAGACAGCAGCCGCTTTTTTAACTATGTTGCCGGCCTGTATCCTGACGGTAAGATCTTTACTTACCCCGCAGAGAAAAATTATTTTGGCAGCGGTTTTTACCGCAAAGAAGATGATAGTGTTTTCATTTTTATTTTTAAGCTGATCAATATACTGTCTTAGTTCACGTGGTTCGGTATCTGTAAAAATATAACTTATCAGCTCGCAGGAACCGTTTTTTTCCGGTTTAAGTTTTTTTATTAACCCGGAAATATTTTGCTGCGTTAAAGCAGTAATTTTTTTTTTCAGTTCTGCGTTTTCGCTCACAACTTTAGCTGCTTTGACAGCTGTATCAGCAGGTACGGCCTGCAGCGCGGCAGCAGTCTGCTCTAACAGTTTTTTTTCTTTATTATAGAGATGATAAGCCTTTAAACCGGTTACCCCTTCAATGCGGCGGATACCGCTTGCCGAAGAGCTTTCGCTGATTATACGGTAGGAGCCGATCTCTCCGGTAGTGCGCACATGGGAGCCGCCGCAAAGCTCAGTGGAAAAGGTTCCCATGCTTACTACCCTTACCCGGTTTCCGTATTTTTCGTCGAAAAAGGCCAGCGCTCCGGCTTCTTTGGCTGCGTCCATGGACATCTTTTTTATATCGACCGGATAGTTGGCACAGATAGCCTGGTTTACCTGCAGTTGTACAGCGTCCAGCTGTTTCCGGCTGAGAGCGGAAAAATGGTTAAAATCAAAACGACTGCTTTGGGGGGTGACGCGGGAGCCGGCCTGGCGTACATGATTGCCTAAAACATTTTTAAGAGCCTGCTGCAGCAGGTGGGTTACCGAGTGGTTTTTCCGTAAATCCTGGCGCGGTTTTTGGTTAAAGGCCAGGGTATAGGTATTATTGTTCTCTATAGTTCCCCTGGTAGTAGTACCATAGTGGAGAAAATAGTCTTCTATTTTTTGGGTGTCAGTAACTTTGAAAGTGTTATCATTGTCGTAAACAAGACCAGTATCTCCTACCTGACCGCCGCTTTCACCATAGAAAACGGTTTGGTTAAAAATTAAAATTCCTTTTTCTCCGGTTTGCAGGCAGGGGATTGTCTTGTTGTTTTTAATGATCGTTACCAGTTTGGCATCGGTTTTTGTTTCCCGTTCTCCTATGTAGCTGGTGGGTAACTCAAGTTTTTTTAGAATTTCCTGCAGGTAAGCAGTGTCGTTATTTTCTCTGCCGCGGGAACGGTGTTTTTGTCGCTGCATAGCTTTGTCAAATCCATTTTGGTCTATGGTTAATCCTTTTTCTCCGGCGATCAGCGCGGTAAGGTCAGGCGGGAAACCATAAGTGTCGTAAAGAGTAAAAACATCCCCGCCGTTAATAATTTTTTTATTCTTTTGTAATAGTTCAGCGGTTATATTGTTGAGGATCGTGAGGCCGTTGTCCAGGGTGCGGTTAAAATTTTCCTCCTCGGCAAATATTATTTTTTCTATATATGCCTGCTGGTTTTTAATCTCCGGATATATCCCGCCCATCTCGTTTACCAGTATTTTAACCAGCTTATATAAAAAGGGTGCTTTAAAACCCAGTGTCCGTCCGTAGCGGTAAGCCCGGCGCAGAATGCGGCGGATAACATATCCGCGGCCCTCATTGGAGGGAGTTACGCCGTCAGCCACGGCAAAGGTAATAGCCCGTATATGATCAGCAATAACCCGCATTGCTACGGCGGCGCGGGCACGGCTGCATTCCGTCTTGCACATCCCGGTTACGGCTTTTATCAGGGGGGTAAAGATATCAGTATCATAGTTGGAATACTTATGCTGCAGAACAGCAGTTATTCTCTCCAGCCCCATGCCGGTATCAATATGTTTTTGTTTTAATTCTTCCAGATGTCCGTTAGGGAGACGGTTGTACTGGATAAAAACCAGGTTCCATATTTCAATGAAACGGCTGCAGTTACGGTTTACACCGCACTCATGATCTTTTTTGTCTTGCTGGTCACAGGCTGTTGGACCCAGATCTATATGCAATTCACTGCAGGGGCCGCAGGGGCCGGTGCCGCCCATCTCCCAGAAATTTTCTTTTTCGCCGAATGAGAGGATATGATCAGGGGGTATATCCGTATGCCGGCGCCATAGTTCTGCCGCTTCGCGGTCGCTTTTATAAACCGTGGCATAAAGTTTTTCTTTGGGCAGATGCCAGACTCTGGTTAAAAGTTCCCAGGCCCAGCTGACAGCTTCTTTTTTATAGTAATCACCAAAAGACCAGTTGCCGAGCATTTCAAAAAAGGTATGATGATAGGTATCTACACCTACTTCTTCCAGGTCGTTATGTTTGCCGGATACCCGGATGCATTTTTGAGAGTTGCATACTCTGCTGCAGGGCGGGTTTTTCAGTCCCAGAAAAATATCCTTGAACTGATTCATGCCGGCATTGGTAAAAATAAGAGTCGGGTCACCGGCAGGGATGACCGAAGCGCTCGGCAGGCATTGGTGCTGTTTATTTTTAAAAAAATCAATAAAAGAGGAGCGTATTTCCTTGGCTTGCATAGGGCAGATTATATCATATACTATTTATCTTTAAAACAGTATATAAGAGCTGGTAAAATTTTCTTTTTTTTAGGGTAATAGCGCTTTTTGGTTTTTTTTCGGCAACAGTTTAATCCGCTTTAAAATTTTTAAGGTACATCAGGTATTTGTCATACTGTTCGTTATAAGTTCTGCGCCAGTAGGCTTCGAATTTTTTATTTAATTTTTTGATCAGTTCTATAAAAAAGCTTACTTCATTAGCCAGTTCCGTGTTGCCTGTTTGTACCCCCCAGCCCTTGAATACAGTACTGTTAACACTGGCGCTTAGATTCTGATCAATTTCAATATCATCATATTTATCCATCTCACTGATAAGATAGGCCATATCAGAATAAATAATAGCCGTGTTAGCTTTTTTGTTTACTATTTTATCAATAGCTTTATAGTTGTCTGCACTCGGCAGTATAGTGGCTGAGGTTATATCCTGTAATATTAACAGAGCTCTGGTGTAGAGGTAGGGATTGTCACTTACTGCTATATATTTTTTTTTAAGTTTTGATTTGGTAGCGATCTCCCGGTTTTTATGGGTTAAATATATATCATTAACCGGATACAGGGGTATGATATTCATAATTTCTTTATAATTACCGAAGTTGACAATGCCGGCGCAGATAATATCCACTTTGTCAAAAACAATACTTTTTTCGATGATTTTATAAGCATTGCTGGCAGCATTGCTAACTCCGGGCAGAGAGCGTATCATGGTATCGGTATCAAAATAATCGTCATAATTCATAACAATAAATTTGGCTTTAACTTTTAAATAACGGGCCAGTTCTACGGCAAGGTCATGATGAAAGCCGGTGATCTCCTCATCATCTTTTTGATATACGCCCGGTGCTGTATGAATACCGATACGGATAAGGTTATCCTTGCGTATCTCTTCCAGGGAGCGTCCTTGCATAAAGGTACTTAATAATAATAAAGTCAAGCCAATTTGCCGGAATGCAACCATAACCTATTCTACCTTGTTATTTACTGTGGGTCAATATCATTAATTTTTTTATCTACTTTGTTTACAAGCTTGCCCATTCTGTAAAAAAGCAGTTTTTTAATATTGCCGTTTTTATAATACACGCGCACAATACCGTTTATTTTACCTTTAAGCAGGGGCGCTTCTTTTTTGATTGTGCCGTTTTTATAGTAAATGATTTTAAGTCCGTTTTTTTTTCCTCTTTTATAAGGTATTACTGCCGCAAGGTTGCCGGCAGTGTCATAGACCTGTTTACGGCCTTCCAGTTTGCCGGCTTTATAAACAGCTGTGCTGTATATCTGTCCTGTAGGGTAATATTTTTTTTCAATTCCTGTTTTTAGGCCGTTTTTATATTTAACTTTTCTTTTAATTTTTAGAGTACCGGTCTGATAATATTCTATCTCCGGTCCGTCTTTACATCCCTTTTTGAATGAACTTACCATTTTTAATTTTCCGGAGGGGAAGTACTTTTTACACACACCGTTTTTTGTTTTATTGCTGAGTTCAAAAACAGATTTCACTCTGCCTGATTCATAATAGGTATAACCCTTTTCTGCAGTCAGCGGGAAAAACAGTAAAAACAGGAGCAGCCACTTTTTTTTCATTATAATTTGTTATATTTTCAATCTATTTTAAAACACGGTTAACTTATAACCTGTATTTAAATTTCGGAAAAAAGCGGTATAAGTATAAAAAATTTACGAATTTTATCTTAAAAAGCACTGTTTTTTACCGGATTTAAGGTAAAAATGTGTTATTTTTAATAATAAAAAAGAATAAAATACAATTTTCCCCCTTTTCGTTTGCGCATTTAGCAGCTTTTTTTGTTACTTATAGTACAAGGAAAACAAGGTAATTTTTAGAATGAACAGGATGCTGTTATCTGCTTTTATTTTTCTCTTACTCCTTTTCGGAGAGGTAACTGCCGGAAAAGTTAAACTGGTTTTACCTGTACCCGGCGCAAAAGAGGTGATGCCGGATACCCGTATTATTATAGCTTTA
>CAZFAK010000232.1:0-5048 GCA_964517045.1 uncultured Spirochaetia bacterium
GTCCAAAATATAACATGTTAAGCAATTTTACAGGTATTAAAAATCACACCCCTTTATTATGCATTATTTTTCTATCAATGCTAAAATATAAAAAAATTGAGGATACCATATGTGTGAAGAATGTGGCTGTCATGAAGCAAATCAGCATACTCACAATCAAACCCATAAACATGACCATGATCACCATGAACACAAGACCATAAATCTGCAGGAAAACATACTGGCGCAAAATGACCGTTATGCTGCGCAAAACCGCACCTCTCTTGAACAAAAAAATATTACCTCTTTAAACCTCATTAGTTCTCCCGGATCCGGTAAAACTTCCCTGCTGGAAAAAACCCTTACGGCAGTCAATGAAAATATCAATACTGCTGTAATTGTAGGAGATCAGGAAACGACCAATGATGCCCACCGTTTAAAAAACAGAGGCGCTTTCATCAAACAGCTCAATACTCATTCCTCCTGTCATCTGGATGCCCATATGATTGCCCATGCTTTACCCGAAACCGTATCAGACCAGACTGATCTGCTCATTATAGAAAATGTCGGTAATCTTGTCTGCCCGGCAGCTTTTGATCTGGGTGAAAGATGTAAAGTTGCTCTGCTGTCCTGTACTGAAGGAGAAGACAAACCGGTCAAATACCCCGCCCTTTTTCATAAAGCTGACCTGGTTCTAATTACCAAAGCTGATCTTATTGAACACCTTGACTGGGATGAAAACAAATGCCGTGATTTTATAGGACAGGTCAATTACAATGCCCGGGTTATTACCTTAAGCGCACTTACCGGACAGGGGTTTAATGAATGGTTAGACTATCTGTACAGCATCTGTAAAACGAATAAATCATAATAATTTTTCCGGTCTGTCCCCGGAGGTGCCCTTACAGGTTTGTTATAAATCCAATGAAAAAAAGAAAAAAAATTTTTATTCAGGGAGTGGTGCAGGGGCTGGGGTTCCGTCCCTTTATATACAACCTGGCAACCCGTTATAATATCAGCGGCTGGGTAGCTAATGAAAGCGACGGGCTGCATGTCGAAGCCGAAGGTCATTCTTCCCGGCTGAAAACCTTTATAAATAAAATTCAAACTGACAAACCGCAGGCTGCTGTTATCAACCGCCTTGTTCATAAAACACTCAAAGCGCAAGGTGGCAAGGATTTCCACATAAAAAAAAGCTCGGTTACCAAAGGTAAAACTCTGGTGCTGCCTGATATGGCAACATGCCGGGAATGTCTGAAAGAAATATTTGATCCGGCTAACCGCCGCTATCTATACCCCTTTACCAACTGCACCAGGTGCGGACCCCGCTACAGCATTATAGATTCTCTGCCTTATGACCGGGAAAATACTGCAATGAAAGATTTTAAAATGTGTGCTGCCTGCCGTAAGGAGTACAACGACCCGCATAACCGGCGTTTTCATGCCCAGCCTAATGCCTGTCCGGTTTGCGGTCCCCGGGTCTGGCTTACAGACAAACACGGTTACAAAATCAAAAGCCAAAATCCGCTTGAACTCCTGGCCCGTAAATTAAAAGAGGGAAGTATTGCCGCGGTAAAAGGACTGGGCGGATTTCATCTTATGGCAGATCCAGATAATGAGGCAACTGTCAGCCGGTTACGTGAACTTAAAAACCGGGAGGCAAAACCGCTGGCCATGATCTATCCTGACATATCCACTATAAAAAAAGACTGTACCGTGTCCAGTGCTGCAGCCGCTCTGCTTGCCTCTCCGGCTGCTCCTGTTATCCTGCTGCCGAGAAAAAAAAAGAGCCATGCACAGAGAGCTTATAAAGCTGTAGCACCGGGTAATCCCTGTCTGGGTGTTATGCTTCCTTATACACCGCTGCATCACATTTTACTCTATTATACCGGCAAACCTCTTATTGCTACCAGCGGCAACATGTCTGACGAACCGATATGTATTACCAACCGGGAGGCACTTGCCAGGCTGGAAAAGATAGCTGATCTTTTTCTGCTGCACAACCGCGCGATCCGGCGGCCTGTAGATGATTCTGTTGTAAAATTTATGTATAAAAAACCGGTAATCATACGCCGGTCCCGGGGATATGCACCGCTGCCGCCTTACAGCCTGCCCGGATTAAGCAAACTGCCGCGCTACCGCTATTTAGCCCTGGGAGGCCAGCTTAAAAACAATATCGCTTTTAATGTTGAGGATCAGATCATCATCAGCCAGCACCTGGGTGAGCTGCACAACAAAAGAGCCTGTGATAACTATAAAACTGTGTTAAACGACCTTCTCTCTTTTTACCAATACAGCAAAGAAACCGCTGTCACTGATCTGCACCCGGCTTACTATACAACTGCTTTTGCCAGGTATCACTTTAAAAAAACAATAACCGTTCAACACCATCTGGCCCATGCTTACGCAGTACTGGCAGAACACAGACTGAAACCGGAAGCCCTGGCTGTTATCTGGGACGGCACCGGTTACGGTGAAGACCATACTGTGTGGGGCGGGGAATTTTTCCGCTTACAGCCAGGTAATGATAAACGCATTGCTGCTGTAAAACCTTTCCGCCTGCTTGCCGGAGAGAGGGCGATAAAAGAGGCCCGTTTAAGTGCAGTTAGTGTTTTATATGAAATCTTCGGCAGTAAGCTATGGGAAATGGACCATCTGAAACCGGTTAGATTTTTAACACAAGCTGAAAAAAAAATATATCCCCCTATGCTGCAAAAAGGTATCAACAGTCCCTTTACCAGCAGCATCGGCCGGCTGTTTGATGCTGTCGCAGCTATTACCGGCCTGCAACAGCATATCTCTTACGAAGGTCAGGCAGCTATGGCGGTGGAGTTTGCCCTGCCCGCGCAAACAGTAAAAGGCAGCTATAACTACTCCGTAAAAAAAGAACATAATATGCTGGTTATTGAGTGGCAGCCAATGTTCAGGGAAATTATACGCGATATTGAAAAAAGAAAAAGTAATAGTATAATATGTGCCTGTTTTCATAACACCCTGGTGGAAATGATTACAGATATTATAAAAAAAAACAACTGCACCAAAGCTTTATTGGCAGGGGGCTGTTTTCAGAATAAATACCTGCTGGAGCAAACCTGCCGGCGGCTTGTTCAGGAGGGTATAACTCCCTTTTTTAACTCGCTGATACCGCCTAATGACGGCGGCATCGCAGCCGGTCAGCTGGCAGCAGTTTATTACCAGAATTTTAAAAGCAAGGAGTAGCTGTATGTGTCTGGCCATACCCGGAAAAATAATAAATATTAACCGGAAAGATCCGGCTAATATTCTGGGCAAAGTTGATTTCTCCGGAACTGTACGGGAGATCAATCTCTCTGCCGTACCTGAAGCCGATATCGGAAGCTATGTAGCGGTACATGCCGGTTTTGCTTTAAATGTCATAGACGAGGAAGAAGCACAGAAAACCCTGGACTGTTTTAAAGAAATCGGTAATTATCTGGAGCATGGTTAAACAGGAAAGCTAGTATGAAATACCTGGATGAATACCGTGACAGTGATATAACCAAAACCTATATCCAGGCTATTAAAAAAATAAGCCGTAAGAAAAAACGGCTTATGGAGATCTGCGGGGGGCAAACCCATTCCATTGTCAAAAACGGTATTGACCGCCTGCTTGCTGATGAAGTTGAACTTATTCATGGTCCCGGCTGCCCGGTATGTGTTACACCGGCAGCTGTTATAGATGATGCCGTAAATATAGCGGAGAGGGAAAACGTTATTTTCTGCAGCTTCGGTGATATGCTTCGCGTACCCGGTTCAAAAACCAATCTTATCCAGGCCCGCTCCCGCGGTGCTGATGTACGCATGGTCTACTCTCCCCTGGACGCTTTAAAAATTGCCCGGGAGAATCCGGAGAAGGAAGTTGTTTTTTTCGCTATCGGATTTGAGACCACTACCTTCCCCAATGCAGCTACTGTGCAGCAGGCGGCGACAAAAAAAATAAAAAATTTTTCGGTGCTGGTTTCCCAGGTCACGGTACCCCCTGCTGTCAAAACCATCCTTGATGATCCTGACAGCAGTATTGACGGTTTCCTGGCAGCAGGTCATGTATGTACTGTAATGGGCTATGAAGAGTACATCCCTGTCAGCCGGCAGTATAACGTACCTATTGTAGTAACCGGATTCGAGCCGGTAGATATTGTCAGCGCTATTTATAACTGCCTTAAACAATTACACAATAATGAAGCCCGCGTCCAGAACTGCTACATGCGCAACGTTAAAAAAGAAGGCAACAAGAAAGCGCGGCAGCTTATAGCCAGCATTTTCAAACCGTGTGATTTTAACTGGCGCGGGATAGGTTTAATACCGCAAAGCGGAATGTGTCTGCAGCCGGAGTTCTCCTGTTATAATGCGCGTAAAAAATTTGCACTGGCAAAAACAACAGCAGCAGCATATTCTGTCTGTATAAGCGGTGATATCTTAAAAGGAAAAAAAAAACCGCCCCAGTGTCCTGCTTTTGCCAAAGAGTGTACACCGGATCATCCATTGGGAGCACCTATGGTATCCAGCGAAGGCGCCTGCGCCGCCTATTTCCGCTACCGCAAAGGAGAGAATAATGTCTGATAAAGATAAAAAACAGCAGTACACACCAGCCTGCCCCCTGCCTTTTACCAGATATGACACCATTACCCTGGCGCATGGCAGCGGCGGCAGATTAATGAATAATCTTATAAATAAAATGTTTGTCGCCAAAATCAACAATCCGCTGCTTGACAAAATGCATGATGGTGCTGTTTTTCCCACCGGCCCTGGTAAAATGGCTTTTACTACTGATTCTTTTGTAGTAACGCCCCTCTTTTTCCCGGGCGGTGATATAGGCAAACTGGCTGTCTGCGGTACAACCAATGATCTGGCAATGTGCGGCGCCATGCCCCGCTATTTAAGCTTATCCTTCATTATAGAAGAGGGTTTCCCTCTAACAACTTTAAATGATATCGTGGATTCTATTGCCCACACAGCAGCCTCTGTACCAGTGGCAATTGTTACCGGAGATACCAAAGTAGTGGAAAAAAAAAAGGGAGACGGCCTTTATATAAACACTTCCGGTGTCGGTG
>CAZFAK010000233.1:0-5046 GCA_964517045.1 uncultured Spirochaetia bacterium
CTGAGCAGCTCTGCGGTCAGTTCTTCATTAAGCTCCTCTTTATCGTCTTCCGCTGCGCCGGCAGATACCAACGCGCCGGTGATCACCTTGATCGGTCCGGCTTCCACCAACCTGGGTTACGGGGATACCTGGACAGACCCGGGCGCGTCTGCTATGGATGATATAGACGGGGATATCTCTACCAATATCGTGTCAAGCGGCGACACCGTAGATGAAAGTACCCCCGGCACCTACGTGATAACCTATGATGTGCAGGACGCGGCCGGCAACAGTGCTCTCCAGGTCAGCCGCACCGTAAACGTGATAGACTCTGATCCGCCGGTGATCACCCTCAGCGGCAGCGCAAATATGAGTATCTATCAGGGGCAATTATGGATAGATCCGGGCGCCAGCGCCAGTGATGACTTTGACGGCAGTGTCAGCGTTAATATCAGCGGGGATACGGTAGACACCAACACCCCGGGTACTTATACAATCACCTATGATGCCCAGGATACAAGCGGAAATGACGCAGTGCAGAAAATACGCACCGTAACTGTGATCGCGGCCTACAGAGTGATCTACCATACAGCTGTATCTACCGGGGGCAGTGTGCCGGTGGATACCAACTTTTACACCAATAATGCCTCTGCCACAGTCCTGGCCAATCTTAATAATCTGACCAACAAAGGGGATACCCTCTCTAACTGGACCAACAGCTCGGGCTATTACTTTCCCGGGGAGACCCTGAGTATCAGCGGCGGGGATGTGGACCTGTACGCGAACTGGACCGCAGCATATAAACTGCGGGACAGGGGACCGGCCTACGGCTGGGTATTTTACGACAAGGGATACTATTCTGACGGCTGGCGTTATATAGAAGCAGCTTCCAATAACCAAGGAGACTGGGCTCCCTGGTATAACGGAACGTATAGTTTCCTCGGAGTTACCAATACCGGGATTGGATATGGAAAGAGTAATACGGAGATGATCTACGTTGCTCAGGGAACTAATACTAATTATGCCGCCCGGAGGAGTTATGAACTGGAGTTAAACGGGTATGATGACTGGTATCTTCCAAGCAGAAAGGAGCTGGCTTTAATGGCCACTAATCTTGCATCTTATGGATTGGGCAACTTTGTTAATGATCTTTATCATTCTTCAAGTGAGTTTGATATAACTAATTCCTGGTATCATGGTTTTCCTGATGGTTCATCATTTTATTTTTGGAAAATATTTGATTATAGAATCCGCTCCATCCGTTATTTTTAGAATGGGGCAGTTTGAAAACAAAGGATAATTAATAAAAAATGACAACCGGATTAAAATACTTATTTGCTTCAAAATAATACAAATGTTGATTTGTTTGTAAGTATAGATAATAAGAAAAAATATTTTATTGGCTCAAAAAATAAAGCTTTTATTGACTTATGCAACAAAAAAGGGTTGTGAATGCGTCTTGTCACTTCGGACAGTCAAGCTGTCCTCCGGGGCTTCGCCCGACATTGGGCCTGCGGCCAAACGCTGCGGTCACTTCGTTCCCTTGCCTCGCTTACGCGTTTGCTCATGGCAAACCCTACTCGGTTTATATTCGCAAACGTAATAATTTATTTTTTTACAGAGATGCCAAAGGAAACGAAGTTGATCTTATCTACCGGACAGCTCTTGATAATTTCCCATTTGAGATAAAATCAGCCCAGACCTTAAACAATGATCTTTTCCGCGGTCTTCATAAATATGGGTCTGTATTTGACAGATCAAAAAAATCTCTTTCAGGCTGTCTCCTTTACAGCGGTACCATGAATATTGTAAAAAACAATATACAGGTTTCACCTTTTGACAAATACAGCTCTGTACTGCAGCGTATAGACAGCCAAAATTAATTTTAATAATAACTTTTCAAAACATCATATTTCCTTAAAAACGCACGTTTTTTTCTTTGACGGGGTAACTGGGAATATAAAGCTAAAGGACAAAGCAGAGAAAACAGCCGGATCCGATGCGGGCCTTTTTTGCCGTCAGCCGCACAGGAGGTGCGGATAGGCGAAAACGGAGAACCGACGTTCACAGGATGTGAACGGCAAACGTCCCCGAGGATCCGGGTGTTTTAATCTGCAACGGCCGCTTTTTAAATAATTCATCTAACCCCGGCAAAGATTTTTCCATTATTTTACCAAAAGCGCTCAGCTTTTACTCCGGACACTGACTGTCCCCGGAAGGCTGTATAATAGGTTATAAGACTTGAACGGGGATTTTCTATGTCTAATAAACATCGTCATTTTGAATATATAAAAAACAGTAAGCAGGCGCAAACCCCTTTATATGAAATTTATACTGCCCGTTTTCTGTATAATTATTTAAAATCACGCCTCTCCTTTGCCCGTGAAGATGAATTTATGGAAGCGGCTTTTGATCTCCTTACTGTCAGCCAAAAAAAGTATATCATAACCCGGCTTTGCGCACCCCATTATGATCAGGATAAATTAAAAAAATGGTATTCAGACTGTAAGGACAACAGCTCCTTCCATTGTATATTCTATAGTCATCACAATCATTTCAATCCGGAAAAAATATCAAAAGCCAGTCTTATCTGTCTTATTTATAAATATCTTGCCCGTTTGGCAAAAAAACCGGTTTCCGGATACTTTCCGGAAAAAAAAATTTTACACTTAAAACAACTATTGAAACTAACTCCGGCTGATATGCAGCTGATCAGGTTTGCTTTTGCCCGCAGCTATATGCCTGACTTTGATACTTTTACCGGCCGCTGGGATGAGGATCAAAAGTATCAGCTGTTTCCGGTCATATTTGATCAGCCGTTAAAAAGCATTTCAAACTGTTTTACACCTGGCAGTCCCATGGTTCAATGCGGTTTAATCAAAGATCCGCATGGAAATTTTAACAGCATGTTCAGTCCCCAGCTTATGGTTTATCTCAATACTCCGGAGACTACGCTTAAAGATTATTTGTCTGAAAAACCGTCTGCCGGACCGGTATATCCGCTGGCCGGTTTTGTCCTCCCGGACAAAGTCCGCCACACCCTGACCGCTATGGTTAAAAATCCGCGCCCGGCTCATATTCTTTTTTACGGCGCACCCGGTACCGGTAAGACCGAACTCAGTAAAACCCTGATCAAAAGCGCGGGCAAAAAACCGGTTTTCCTTAAAAGAGACAGCAATCAGGAGGATAACCTGGGCAGTCTGGAGATGCTGAGCCGGGTAGCTGCCCCTGATGAGGTCCTGATTGTAGATGAAGCGGACACGATTCTCAATACCGGCTCCTTTGATTTCATCTTTGGCAAACGCTCTCTGGATAAAGGGCGGCTCAACCGTTTCTTTGACAACAGCCGCCGGGTGAGCATTATCTGGATCACCAACCGCTCCTGGGGTATGGAAAGCTCCCTCCGCCGCCGCTTTGACTATAGTTACCACTTTAAGCCGTTTAACGAAAAACAGCGGGCCCGGCTCTGGGATACTATTTTAAAAAAAAGCCCGGTCCGGAAACTGCTTTCCGGAGAACAGCTTAAACAGCTGGTCCGGACCTATATTGTAGACGCAGGCACGATCAGTAAAGCAGTCAGCCGCATCGCCGCGCAAAATCCTGCTCAAAACCCGGAAGAAGCGCGGGCCAGGCTCTGCCACCTGCTGCAACAGCAGCACATCCTGACTCACGGTAAAAAACCGGTACTGGAAAAAAAATCGGGTAAATATGATATCTCAATATTAAATACTGATAAATGTCCCCGGGCTTTATTAAATGCCCTGAAAGATTATTATACAACCAGGGATCATTATCAGGAGCAGCTGCCCCTGAATGTTCTGTTTACCGGCGCACCCGGTACCGGTAAGACCGCTCTGGCCCGCCATCTGGCCCGTTCACTGGATAAAGGGATCATGGTCAAAAAAGCCTCGGACTTTCTCGATATGTTTGTAGGCGGTACAGAAAAAAATATCCGGGCCGCTTTTGAAGAGGCTGCCGATGAAGATCAGATCCTCCTGGTAGATGAAGCTGACAGTTTTCTTTACTCCCGCGGCATGGCGCAGAAAAGCTGGGAGATCTCCCATGTAAATGAATTTTTAACCGATATGGAAAATTTTTACGGAGTCCTGATATGCAGTACCAATTTCCCTGAAAAACTTGACCATGCCTCCCTCCGCCGTTTTCAGTGGAAAATTGATTTTAAACCGCTAAGAAAAAAAGATAAAATGCGAATGTTTAAACTCTACTTTCCCAAGCTGCCAGTACCTGCAGACCATGCTGCACAGCAGCTTACCGCGCTTAATCCCCTGATGCCCGGAGACTTTAAAGTAGTTTATGATCAGCTCCGCTATTATCCCCCTAACAAAAAAACCACCTCAGCTGCCCTCGATCTTTTAGCCGCGGAAATCAGCTATAAAAAAGAAGGGGTACAGATCGGGTTTTGAATATCCGGCTTCCTTACCGGTTTCCCGACGTTCCCGGTTAAGATAATCCCGGTGCTCAGCCGCCAGTCCTTAATGTAATCTAATAAATTATACCCTGACCCCTTGACATTTATTGTCCCTGTGTAAATATCCTGACTCCTCTATTAAAAGCAAAGCTTTTTTCAGATTTGTGCCTAATACATTTTCATTTTATAATTAGCAGGTCGCAACCAGTACTGCTCAAATTATTAAAACTAAACAGTCTGCAGGCCTAATCCGGGAGATATATACTTGCTTTGAATATGTATAAAAATATTACTAAGAATAAACCAGGGCAAAATAAATGAAAATTGTTATTATAGGAGCTAAAGCCAGCGGGAAAAGCAGTCTGGGACGCGAACTGGCCCGGCTTTTACAGATTAAATATTGTGAAACTGACTCCCTTTTGGAAGATATGTATTATAAAGATACGGGCAGATCCCAATCATGCAAAGAAATATTTGATATACTGGGCAAAGAAGATTTCCGCAAGCTGGAAGAAAAAGCTGTGCAGGCAGCCGCTGACCTGGACTGGCAGCTGATTATTACCGGGGGTTCCACTTTTATCTCCCCTGCTAACCGTAAAATTTTACGCAAAGACAGTGTGCTTATCTACTGCAGCTGT
>CAZFAK010000234.1:0-5041 GCA_964517045.1 uncultured Spirochaetia bacterium
GGTTAAAGTATTATAGTTTAAATATTTTTTATTTTTAACAGAAGCCAGCCTGGCAGTGATCCGCCGGCTCGTTTCCCTGTCACCGTCACCCTTTACTATAGCGGTATTTAGCTGTTGTATAACCTTGTCTGATATAACAGCCGGGCTGCCTGTAGGTATATAGCTGCCTGTAAAAACAGTGAGATACATTAAAAAAACAGCCAGCGCAGCGAACAGGCGCAGATTGCCCTTTTTTTTATAAATAACATATCCCAGTACAACAGCAATGGGAATCTGCATCCAGACCGCGAACACAGAACCGGGAAAGATGGCGAAAATGATAGCGATCACCAGGCCGAAAATAGCAATAACTATTAAAAGCTCGAAAAAAACTATTAGAAAAAAAATGTAGCGGACCCGCTTGTTTATATATTTGGCGGTAATAGCTGATATGGATTTTCCCTGATGGCGTAAAGAGAGCACCAGGGAACCGAAATCATGCACAGCGCCCATTACGATAGAGCCGACAAAGATCCAGATCAGGGCCGGAACCCATCCCCAGATGATGGCAATAGCCGGGCCCACTATAGGTCCGGTACCGGCAATGGAAGCATAATGGTGCCCGAAAATGATCTGCCGTTTGGTCGGTACATAATCAACTCCGTCTTCCATTTGCCGTGAGGGCACATGATTGGCATTACTAAGGTTAAATATTTTGCGTGCTATATATTTACCGTAAGTATGATAAGCCAGCAGATACCCTGCTGCGGTAAGAATCATTAATAATATTACAGCCATATTTTCCTCCTGTATTTAAATTTATCATAAACATGTAAAAAATTAAACAAAAAATAAATATTCTTTTTTTAAATTTTTTCGATAAATATAATATATTCAGATATGAAGCCGCAAACCTTACGTTTGATAGATGAACCGGTCCGTAAAGCTGTACTGCAACTTAATCAAAAAAACATAATCACCAACAGTTCCGAAGGCGGCGGCGATGCCACGCATGGCGCGCCTGATTTTGCTTATGTGGAAGCTAAAATCTCACCGGAAAATATCACGATCTGCGCTGTACATAATTTTCTGCTTGACAGGATTTACAGCAAACTGGGTTATGATGATCTGCTTTTTGCAGCTTCCGCTTTAAATTACGGCTGTCAAACCGGTTATTATGTTATCGGTTTTAAGCGCAGCAATATGTCCAACCGGGAGGTGGAACATAAATTCAGCAGGATTACTGCCATGTTAAAAGTACAGCAGCCTCTAAGAGCGGCTTATACCGGAGACTATATATTTTAATATTTATTTACCCAAATAGGCAGTTAAAATTTGACAAAACTCTTTTAATGATCTATAATTAAAGATCAGGGAGGTTTCGATGCATTCATCCGCCAATACACTGGGCATCAGTATAGACAGGGATCAATACAGATGCCGTACCTGTAAAAGGGAAGTTGATCTGGCTACAGCAGATAAAGAGGGTTGGTATTACCGTTTCAAAGATCACCGCCGGATCCCCGGTCCGGGCCCCAGGATGCAGTATGTTGACAGTAGTGAACTGGAATATGTCTGTAATGAACATTACCAGACTTTAAACGCTGAGGAAGCCGGTAAGTTTGTTGCGCTGGGTTATCCTTATCTGGATTCACTTATGCTTGATGATACAACTTGTCTTAATTTTTAAACTGTTGCTGTATTAAAATATATTAATCTATGTCATGGCTAAATGTATTCTGATCAGTTATGCAGGTTATCCGTATACTTTAAGCAGCTTGCTGCTGGATAACGGACTGGCTAATCTGGCCGGTGCTCTGCTGGCAAACGGCCACCAGGTAAAGATACTGGATCTGGCTACAGTTACAACCATAAAAAAACTGTTTCCGCCGGATTACAGCCGTGAGATTACAGCCTTGTTTCAGCAATACGGTAATGCTATATATGAAAAGGGCATTAATAAGCTGATCAGGTTTAACAAAAAATTACAAACCTATCAGCAAAAAAGAGTCAGGGAGATAGGCCGGGAGACAGCTGCTTTTATAAAAAAAGAAGGAGCTGACTTTGCCGGTATTAAACTGTGGAACGGTGATGGTTTTTCCGGCTCCATTGCTATAGCTGAGGAGATAAAAAAAGCCCTGCCCGGTCTGCCCCTGGCAGCCGGGGGACCGCATGTGGATATGTTCCGGGAATATATACTGGAAGAGACCGATGTATTTGATATCCTTGCTTATGGAGACGGGGAAGAGGTGGTTGTCAAGCTGGCTGAGTATTTTGACGGCCGGCAGGAACTGGACGCTATTCCCAATGTTATCTACCGTAAAAACGGTAATATTAAAATAGCGCCGGTTAAGTGGATTACGGATCTTGATAGCCTGCCTTTTCCTGTTTATGATGAGGATATCTACCTTGCCATGCAGGGTGATGAAAAAATCAAAACCGTGGTCCTGGATGAAAGCCGGGGCTGCCCCAATTGCTGCTATTTTTGTATGCAGCCTATTAAAAGCGGTACCAGATTAAGAAAAAAAACAGCTGAAAGACTGGTCTCTGATATAAAAAAGATAAAGAAACTTTATCACATAAACTGTTTCCGTTTTGCCGGTTCCGGAACACCGGCAGCCCTGATCCGGGATACAGCCGGTAAACTTATCGAACAGAATATCAATATAAAGTATACGATGTTTGCCCGCATTAAGGATTCCCGGGGGCCTTTATTTGAACTGCTGGCGCGTTCCGGCTGCCGCGCAATCTTTTTCGGGGTAGAATCCGGCAGCCAGCAAATTCTTGATAAAAGTCTCGGTAAAAAGCTAAAGGTGGAAAAGGTTAAAGAGATCATACCGCAGTGTAAACAGGCCGGTATCTTTGTTATAACCAGTTTTATCTTTCCCGCTCCTTTTGATACGCCGGCCACTATGCGGGAAAGTCTGGATCTGATCTATGCCATAAGACCTGATTCAGTCTCGGTTATCCCGGGCGGGATACCGCGGGGCACAGTGTGGGATAAACAAGCTGCAAAATTCGGGTTTGATTTTGAAAACGGTAAAAAGGATTATTTTAAAGCTCTGTCAAAGTATAAATACAAGCTTTTTCTGCCGTTAAACCTGTGGGAAAGTTTACCTATAAAAATCAATGGTGAATCTTTTCATGAATTTATTAAAAAAAGTGATTTGTTTAAAAGGGAAGTTGAAGATAAAGAAATATTGACTTCTATGCCGGATGAACTGGTCCCGGTGGCTGAATATGCCGGTTATAAGGGTAATGAAAAAGAGTTCCGCAATTTATGCCGCAGATTACATTTAACCGGTGCTTATCAGGATATAAAAAAGCTAAACCAGGAAGTAAACAGCAAAATATTATCTCTGTAAAAATATTAAATTACAGTATTTATAGAAGATAGTTCATAAATATTTTAAGCTGATATTTGTTTTATACCGGCACTGAAAGTGGGTAATCTTTTATGTACCAATTTTTTAGCCCTTAAATTTGTTGCTGTTAATAAAATTAAATTTTGTTCTCCTTTAATTAATCTTAAAAAAAGTTCCTTATAACTGTAGAACTGCTGGTATAATTTCCAGAATTTATTTTCCAGCTCTGCCGGTGAAAAATTTCGGGGCTGGAAAACAGCATGGGCTGCATCATAAAAGGAATAATCATCATTGAAAATTCTGTTTTCTTTTACAAAATCCGTGTGTAATTTTGTTCCGGGTAAGGGGGTCAGTATGGAAAAGTGAACACGGGCCGGTTTTGTTTTCTTTAAAAAATCCAATACTTTCAGAAAGGTATCACTGTTATCATTGTCAAAGCCGAATATAAAAGCCGGGCAGGCTATAATTTTGTTTTTAGTTAATCTGTCTATTAATTCTTTATAATATTTGATTTTATTATGCCCCTTTTTTACTGATTTTAAATTATGTTCATCTATAGTTTCCAAACCTATAAAAGTTGAAGCGCAGCCTGCCTCTTTTAAAAGGGAAATTGCGTTACTTTCTTTTAAAATCGTTGGGGATATTTCACAATGAAATCTTATTTTCTCTTTTGTTACCTCCCTTAATAATTCCGTGTAATAATTCTGATCATAAAAAAAATTGTCATCGGAAAAATTAAAATAATAAGCATTATATTTGTCTTTTAAAAACCGTATTTCTTCTATTATTGAACCAATTTTTTTATATCTTTGTCTTTGACCATGTATTATTTTAACACAGCAGAAAGTACAGTTCATCGGACAGCCCCGGCTGGCTTCCAGGGCAAAATAGTTGGATTTTTTTAAAAAGCCGATTTTAAAATATTTATCCAGATCGATCAGGCTGTAATCCGGGTAAACAGCCGGTCGGCGGCTCAGGTCCAGAAAAGACTCATTTTTATATACCGGTTCAAGTTTTTTACGGGTCAGGAAATCATCGATTAATTTTGGAAAAATCTTTTCCCCTTCGCCCAGTACCAGCGCGTCAGCATAGTGCCGGCTCTCCTCCGGGCTGCAGGTTACATGCGGACCTCCCAAAACGACCGGAATTTTCCGGCTGCGGAAACTCTTGCAGATATCAATTACCCGCGGAAAGGAGCTGGTAAATATGGTAGTAACAGCCGCCAGGTCAAAGCTGCCGTCAAAGGGGATCTCTTCAATAAACTCATCAACAACTTTGATCTGCACATGTTTATTGTTTTTAAGCATGCCGGCCAGCAGCAATAAATTAAGCGGCGGGAAAGTACCATACCTGAATTTTTGTAATCTGCCCTTATCATCATACCTGGACGGGTTGATCAGTAGTAATCTCATATTATTCTCCTGTAATAATTATTTTAAAGGCAGGTAAACATAAAAGGTTGTGCCCCTGTTCACACCGGTTTTAAAGTTAAGCCGGCCGTTATATTGTTTTATTGTTTTCTGACAAAAAGTAAGTCCCAGTCCGGTCCGGGCAGCACTGGTGGAAAAAAAGGGTTCATATACCAGTTTTCTGTCCGCAGCAGCTATTCCCGGGCCGTTATCCCTTACCCTTATCAGCAGGTGAGGTTGTTTTTTTAAATTTTGCTCCAGAGTATCTATTTTAATACAGGGAGAGGT
>CAZFAK010000235.1:0-5039 GCA_964517045.1 uncultured Spirochaetia bacterium
AAAAAGAAAAAGCTGCAGCTGCTCTTAAAAACGACGCCAAAACAGCCTATAAGTTTAAAGTTGTTGATGAAATTATAAGTGAAGGAATAGGGGGGGCGCACCGTGATTGGCAAACTACTTTTAAAAATGTTAAAACCTCTCTTGTGAAAAATTTAAAAAAACTGCAGCAGCTGCCGCCGGCTCAATTACGGAAAGAGCGCATCCGAAAATATACCATGATTGGTAAAGTACAAATGCTTACCGGCAAATAAGCAGTTTCAGGTTAAGAGTACAGGGTGAATATAAATACCAAAAATTCAGCTTTTCAAACAGTTATTCTGGAGCTGGTAAGGCACCGTTTGAATATGATGATGACCGAGATCTTCCAGCTGCAGTCCGAGGTTGACTGTAAAGACTATGAAAAACTGACCAAAATTGTTCTAAAAGAGATAGCGAAAGGCAATGTACATTCTGCTCACTTAAGCACTAAAGGCGCCCGCAAAATGATAAAAGTACTGGACCAGCTTAATACTCACAAAGAATATATCGATAAAAACGAATTAAATTTAAAAAAACATTTTTCCAGGGATAACCCGTTTTCCGATTCCCCTTTTTGTTAAAGTGAGGCCTCTGGTATCGGTAATAATCCCTGTCCATGACAGAAAGGAGATGCTGCAGAGGGCTGTCGCTTCTGTGTTGCAGCAGTCTTACACCTGTCTGGAACTGCTGGTCATTGATGACGGTTCCGCTTCCAAACTTGACTCGCTTCTGCCTGCTGACAGCCGTATCCGCTATTTCCGGCAGAGCTGTAAAGGGGTTGCGGCAGCACGTAATCTGGGTCTGCAAAAGGCCCTGGCGGAATGGATTGCTTTTCTTGATTCAGATGATATATGGCATAAAGATAAACTTAAACAGCAGCTTGACTATCTGCGTGAGTATCCGGAAACCAGTATACTGCAGTGCCGGGAGATATGGATCCGTAATAATAAACGGGTGAATCCGGCCCGTAAACATAAAAAAAAGTCAGGAGATTTTTTCATTGAGTCTTTACAGTTATGTTTGATATCACCTTCGGCTGTTATAATTAAAAAAAATATTTTTACTGAATGCGGCGTGTTTGATGAAAAACTCCCGGCCTGTGAGGATTATGATCTCTGGCTCAGGATACTGAGCCGTTATCCGGCAGCTTTACTGGAAAAAAACCTGGTTACCAGATACGCAGGTCATGCAGATCAGCTTTCCCGGGCATTTGCCTGTATGGACCGTTTCCGGGTATACACTCTGCGCAAGATACTGGGATATAATCTCTCTCCTGCCAGAAAGAAAGCAGTCCTGCAGACGCTCTGTCATAAATGCCGCATAATTTACCGGGGCGCCTTTAAAAGAGGGCGCTGGCAGCGCTGGTTAAGGTATTTTTTTTATTACTGCTATTACCGTTATTACCGTTTCATTCAGCTAAGTATGTAATATAATAGCAAAAATAATAAAAAACAATGTTATAATAAATTCAAAAATGTTAAAACAGTTCAGAGAGGGGGAAATTTGGCTTTATATTTAGGTATAGATTGCGGTACCCAGAGTACCAAAACCATTATTTACGATGCTGAAAAAAAAGAGGTGGCTGCTAAGGCAGCCAGTGAACATGAACTAATCACTGCTGCTGACGGCACGCGCGAACAGAAAGCCGGGTGGTGGATAGATGCCCTGCGAAAATGTATGGCCCGGCTTGATCCTGATTTAAAGAACCGGGTTTGCGCTGCTGCGGTTTCCGGCCAGCAGCATGGTTTTGTCCCCCTGGATAAAAAAGGCAAGGTTATTTATAATGTAAAACTGTGGTGTGATACCTCTACAGCGCAGGAATGTACAGAGATAACCAAACGTTTCGGCAGCAGCAGAAAATTGCTGCAAAAAGCCGGTAACGCGGTTCTGCCCGGTTACACTGCTTCTAAAATATTATGGCTTAAGAAAAACAAACCTGAAATATATAAAGAACTCTCCTGTATTATGCTGCCCCATGATTATATCAATTTTTACCTGACCGGCAGTAAAACCATGGAGTACGGTGATGCCTCCGGAACAGGTTTTCTGGATATAAAAAAACGTACATGGCATAAAGGTGTTTTAAAAGCTGTTGATCCGGATCAGGATCTGAAGAGGCTTTTACCTGAGCTTAATGAACCGGGAGAGCCGGCCGGTTTTCTGACTGAGACAGCTGCTGCCGAGCTGGGTCTGCCTGCCGGTATACTGGTTGCGGCCGGCGGCGGTGATAATATGATGGGTGCTGTAGGTACCGGTACGGTAAGTCCGGGAGTAATTACTATGAGTCTGGGCACTTCCGGTACGTTATATGGTTATGCTGACCGGCCGGTTATTGATCCGCAGGGACGTGTAGCAGCTTTTTGCTCCTCAACCGGCGGCTGGCTGCCGCTGGTTTGTACTATGAACTGTACGGTTGCGACTGAGCTTACCCGCCGGCTTTTTGATATAGAGCTTCCCCGGGTTGCGGAAACAGCTGCCAGGGCGCCTGCAGGCAGTGAGAGGATTATTACTTTGCCTTTTTACAACGGGGAACGAACCCCCAACCTGCCTGCCGGCAGAGGATCTGTAACAGGGCTGACCCCGGACAATTTTAAAAAGGAAAACCTGCTCCGCTCTTCAATGGAAGCTGCTGTTATGGGCCTTAAAAACGGGTTACAGGCTTTCCGGCAGTGCGGTTTTGCTCCCAGTGAGATAAGATTGATCGGCGGCGGCGCCCGTAATCCGCTGTGGCGTCAGCTTGCTGCAGACATTATGGAACTGCCGGTGGTATTGCCTGCCGGGGAAGAGGCTGCAGCTCTTGGTGCTGCCTTGCAGGCTTTGTGGTGCAGCGAAAAGCAAGCCGGCCGAGAGGCAGCGATCAGTACTGTGGTCCGCGAACATGTAAAACTGGATAAAACAGCCGGCTGTACTCCTGATAAAGAAAATGCGGCTGTCTACCGCTCTCTCTATGCTGACTACAGCCGTTATCTGGAAGCTCTGTCCCCGCTTTTTCAGTAAATATGCAGCGTATTTTTTTTATAATTATACTTCTAATAAATACGGCCTTTGCCCGGGTTAAAGGTATAGAGCTTTTATGCTATACCAACCGCTGCTTTCAGCTTAATTTACTTGATAAACTTGTCAGCCGGCCAGAACACGGCACGGGCAGTTATGCAAACCAAAGCGGAACCAATGCGCTTTTCTCCGGAAATTACATAACCTGGAAGAGTAATATAAACAGTTTTTATAATGAACTGGCTTCCCGGCGTAAAACAACCAACGAACGGATTGCAGAAAAGAATAAATTTAAATATCATCAACTTTATCAGCTTGATAAACAGCAGCTGGACAGGCAATATAAAAATAAATATATAACAGCTTCCCAATACCGCCGCCGGCTTTTTGAGCTGCGTTTGCATATTTTAAAAGGAATGCAAGGGGTTACAGCAGCCAGAGTGAAAAACAGCGGCACCTATATAAAAATAATTTTTGTCTTATTTTTACTTTTTATTGTTGCTGCTGTGTGGTATTATAACCGCAGCACCCGTCCGCCGGCTGGTGATTGTATAAAGTGCGGCTGCCGGGAGTGTGTGGACAAAATGCTGATCGGTAAACGATATTTTTATGTATGCCGGTACTGCGGCTGGAAGACAGAAGTACACACCGAATAGCTGCGCTGTTGCCTGAAAGTTGTTATCATTTCAAAAAACTAACGGGAAACTGCAACCAAAGATTATAAAAAGCCAAACCGGGAATTGCCGGGGTATATAAGGTTGGTTGCGGAAAAATTACCGGCTATTTGCGTATTAAGTTAAAGGATATTATAATTTCAGGAGGTATAATTATGCAGTACCGAAATTTTGGCCGAACCGGTAAAAAACTTTCCGTTATAACCCTGGGCGGGATGCGCTACCTGCATGGCTGGGATGAGCCAAGAGATGAACTGCCTCCTGACTCCCTGGCTAACTGTTACGAGATTACCAAAAAAGCTTTCTCCCTGGGGATCAATCATATTGAAACTGCTCACGGTTATAAAAAAAGCGAAGGCCTCTACGGCCGCACGCTTGCGCAGCTGGACAAACCGCGTTCCGACTATTACCTGATGACTAAGGGCAATGCACCTGACTATGATGCGATGATGCGCGTACTGGAATCACAGCTTAAAACTTTGCAAACTGATTATTTTGACTTTTACGGTTATCATGGCCTTAATAACCGGGATATTTTTAACAATACCATGTCAGCCAACGGCCCCTGGAAAGCTATTGCCGGCCTGCGTGATCAGGGTGTGATAAAACATGCGGGTTTTTCCGGACATGGTCCTCTGGATGTACTTCTGGATGCTGTAGCCACAGATGAATTTGAGTTTATGAATCTGCACTATTTTTATTTTTTCCAGCGCAACTATCCGGCTGTGGCCGCAGCAGGTTTGAAAGGCATGGGCATTCTCATTATTTCAGCTCTGGAAAAAGGCGGGCTCTTGTTTGATCCCCCTGAAAAATTAAAAAAACTAACATCCCCCCTTACTCCTGTACAGTTCAACGGCCGTTTTTGTCTTTCCCATCCGGAGATTACAACTTTATCCCTGGGTATACATGAAGACAAACATTTTAGCCCGGCTATGAGCATACTTGATGATAAACCCTACATCAATAAGGACTATCTTCAGATTAAAGCCAGGGTAGACAGCGCTGCAGCTGCTGCAGGAGATGATTTTTGCGATTATTGCTCCCGCTGCCTGCCTTGCCCGCAGGGTATTAATATACCGGAGACCCTGCGCATGCTTAATATGGATACAGGCTGGGGTATGCGTAAATTCGGCACTTTCCGCTACAATATGTTCCAGCCTGATCAGTCCTGGTTTCCGGGCCAGTTTGCTGATCACTGCAATGACTGCGGCGAATGCCTGCCGCGGTGCCATCTGCAGCTTGATATACCCTCTTTGCTGCGTAAAGCGCATAAGAGATTTTATAAACCGCAACAGGAGTAACAGTATATAGTTATGTTTACCCCTTTTGACCGTTTAGGTGATATATTGGTCT
>CAZFAK010000236.1:0-5034 GCA_964517045.1 uncultured Spirochaetia bacterium
CTTGAAAAAAAAAAAACTGCTATATAGGCGGTGTTGCTTATAAAGGTCCGCATGGATTGCAGTCGACCGAGCCGGCTTATCCTCCCTTTATGATGGTCAATGCTGAAAATGTAGTTTATGATCCCTCTCTGCATAAAAAACAGCTCGCCCATGCTGATGTTGTTAAAGAAAAACTTGTGCAATGGGATCCGCAAGTTATTTTTATTGATCTCTCTACCATGCAGCTTGAATCCCGCGGCAATGCTCTTTATGAAATAAAAAAGGATCCGGTCTACCAGCAGTTAACAGCTGTTCAATCAGGCTCTGTTTACGGTGTACTGCCCTATAACTGGTACACAAAAAATTTTGGTTCCATACTGGCTAATGCCTATTATATAGGAAAAATACTTTATCCGGAAAAATTCAAAGACATTGATCCGGCAGCCAGGGCTGACAGCATTTACAAATATCTGGTCGGCAAAGCTGTTTTCAGTGATATGAACAAAGCTTTTAAAAATAAAGTCTTTCGTAAACTAAAATTAAAAGAATAAAAAAAATTCCTGATTATAAAGAAGCAACAATGCATATAGATTCTCATGAAAAACCGGAAAAGTATAAAAAATATATAAACAGAAAAAAAATCATACTGGTTTCCGCTATAGGCTTATTATTTTTCTTATTTATTCTCGCAGTATCAGTAGGAGCAGTGAAAATACCTTTTATTAAAACCATCTCCCTTTTTTTTAAAAATACAGCCACCATGCAGCAGTATCTTATAGTCCGAAGCATTCGGCTTCCCAGGGCACTGGCAGCGGTTTTTGCCGGAGCAGGTCTGGCTGCTGCAGGGGTTGTAATGCAGGCAATTCTTAATAACCCGCTCGGCTCACCCTTTACCCTGGGCCTCTCGCATGCAGCCGCCTTCGGGGCGGCTTTAAGTGTAATGCTTTTCGGTTCCGGCTCAATGCAAAGCAGCGCCACAGATGCTGTAAAAATTACCAACTTTTATCTCACTACCGGATCAGCTTTTTTTTTCTGCCTGCTAACTGCTTTAATTATACTAAGCATGTCCAAAATAAAAAAAGCCTCGCCCCAGGTAATGATACTTGCCGGTGTAGCCCTTGGTTCCCTGTTTACAGCAGGTACCATGTTTTTACAGTACTTTGCTGACGACACCCAGCTTGCCGCTATGGTATTCTGGACTTTCGGTGATGTATCCCGCGCCAGCTGGAAGGAACTGTATATAATAATGGGAACCACTATAACGCTGGCCGGTTATTTTATTTTTAACAGCTGGAATTACAATGCTATCTGCTCAGGTGATGAAACAGCCCGCAGCCTTGGTATTAATGTAGAAAAAATACGCCTGATATCAATGATGGCAGCTTCCCTGCTGGCTGCAGTAATTATCTCCCTGCTGGGCATTATCGGTTTTGTAGGCCTAATCTGCCCCCATATAGTACGGAAGCTTATTGGGGAAGATCACCGTTTTCTGATCCCCGGTAGTATTATCACCGGCTCCATTCTGCTGCTGGCTGCTGATACCTGTGCCAGAACAGTAATGCTTCCCCATGTTCTTCCGGTTGCCATATTGACCTCTTTTCTGGGAGCGCCTCTGTTCCTGTACCTGATAATCAAAGGACATACTAAATGACCTTATCTGTAAAAGAGCTCTCTTTTGAATACAAAAATCGAAAAGTACTGGAAAATATAAGCTTCAGTATTAAAAAAAAAGAGATAATAACCATTCTCGGACCTAACGGAGTGGGTAAAACCACCCTGCTCAAATGCATTAATAAAATACTGCCGGCTGCAGCCGGCTCAATTAAAATTGACGGCCTGAGTCTTGAGCATTTAAAAAACAATACTATTGCCCAAAAATTCAGCTATGTCCCGCAGCAGGCACAGGCAAACCGGATTACGGCATTTGATGCTATTCTGCTCGGCAGACGGCCCTATATCAACTGGCATGTCAGTAAAAAGGACAATGAAATCGTAAATGCCATAATTAAAACCCTGCATCTTGAAAAATTAAGTCTGCGTTATATTGATGAGATGAGCGGGGGTGAACTGCAGAAAGTATGTATTGCCAGAGCCCTGGTTCAGGAACCGGAAATCCTTCTGCTTGATGAACCTACCAGCAATCTTGACCTTAAAAACCAGATTGAAATTCTATGCCTTATTAAACATATCGTTAAAGAACATAATATCGCCGGTCTTATGACTCTGCACGATATTAATACTGCAGTAAAATATTCTGATAAAATTCTCTTTTTGAAAAACGGCAAAATAAGTACGCCTGTTACACCGCGCGAATTAAATGCAGATATAATCAAAAAAGTATACGGGGTTGATGTAGAAATACTGCAGAATAAAAATTGTATTTTTGTAAACCCGGTCTGAAATAACCTCTCTGCAGCTAAATATATATTATTAAATAACAAGGAGAAAAGATGACAGCAAAACAATTTAACCTGCCGGAAGATTTTAAAAAGTGCGCTGCTTTTCACGGCCATATATGCCCCGGACTCTCCATAGGCTATAAAGCTGCTCAAACCGGTCTCAACTTACTTAAAGAGAGAAGGGCAGCGGACGAAGAGATAGTTGCCGTTGTGGAAAACAATGCATGCGGAGTAGATGCAGTGCAGGTTTTAACCGGATGCACATTCGGCAAAGGAAACTTCATCTTCAGAGACTACGGCAAACAGGTATTTTACTTTATAAGCCGTAATACCGGCCGGGGGGTACGCCTTGCTCTACACCGGGACTATCTGCAATTTGATTCTGCAGCCGAAAATGAAGAGTATAACCGTTTGCGAAATAAAGTAACTGCTGCCGATATAGCACCTCCAGAAAAAGAGAGGTTCAGGGAGCTTCACCATGAAAAAAGTTTAGCAATTCTGCAAACTGATGCAAAGCAGCTTTTTTCAATCAGAGAAGTACAGATCGCTGCTCCGCCTCAGGCAAAAATTGAAAAATCAATTCCCTGCGCTGCCTGTCAGGAACCTGTTATGGCTTCCAGACTGGTTGCCCGAAATAATACGCAAATATGCCGGGAATGTATGGCTGCTGCACAGACTGCAAAAAAAGTTTAATACTGTTGATACTATTATCTAAACTAGGATCATTTACAGACTGTCACCTGTAAAAACTGCTTTTTCCCAACCGCATGTAGAGTATTGTCTTTTAGCGGCTGGCGGCATTATGGCAAACTGCTCTGCCATAATATAAACCGACGGTATACCTGTTACAGCGTCTGCAGGCAGAGCTAAAATAATACCGGCAGTACAAGGCTTATCATCTGCCTGCAGTTGTTTACCCAGTACAATACGCATTTCATCAGGACTGTATATCCACCATGCAGCAGACCCCTTTTCAGGCCAGTTGTGACCGTCCCATTTCTGCAGAGAGAGGGATACCATTGGCTGCTGATCTGTTGCGGTTCTGATTCCCTGCAGACCGCATTCTATTGTCCGGTTCAAACATACCCTGATAAAATTTACACCCGCGTTCCGGACCGGTTTTAAAACAACTTTAATTGCCAGGTATATTTTATGCTTTTTCCGATAAATATTAAATCCGGAAGATGATGCCGCGCTCCGGATAAGAAGATTATCAAGATTAAGATCCGTAGTCTGCCCCCCGGACCAGGAATTGCCATGACCAACCATTAACTGGATATTACTGCGCCATAAAACTGTTTCGGCAGTTATAAAAAGCCATTCGTCAGGATAACCAGGTTTGACGTTATCCGGATCCGGGTTGATATAAAGAGAAACTGCTGAACCGTTGTGGGTAAAACGGAAACCCAGATTGGTCTCATTAGCCGCACTGTTATTACCAGCATAGTTATAACCGGTAAGGATCAGATTGGAGATATTATATATTTTTCCTGCCGGTGACCGGGCGGTCAGCAGATCACTGTTCAAAGGAGTGCTGCTGGTTGAATACAGGGATAACAGATGCTGACAGGTGGTTTTATCATACCATTTAAGCCAGTCACGCAGTTCAAAAAACCAGGCAAAAGTATCGCCCTGATTACTGAAGTTATTAACATTGGTAGTTTTAACCAGAGGCGGTTCAGAATCCACATACATAATAAGGCTGTTCCAAACAGTATAGGTAAGACGCGGCGTATTGGCGTTACCGTTATCCGCATCCAGGTCACTGTAGGTACGAATAATCTCCCAGCCGAAAGGTGACCTGGCTGAGGCATGGTATTTGTTGGTCAGCCAGGCATTACGGCCATGCCAGACACCGTCTTTGGCTGCCGCATCGCCGGTAAAGGGCTGGCCTGTAAAAACCAGTTGCGAATTGGAAAAAGCTATTGCCGAGCTGGATGTGTGGGGTACAACAGCTCCGTCTTTACAGTAATAAAAGGGTATACCCCACGGAGCAGCCATACTGCCGCTAAATGAATCAAAAAAATAAGCTGGAAAAACCGTATTACATAAAAAGAAAAGTAATAAAAGTTTTTTCATTAGCGGCTCCCCGGCGTGGCAGTTTGCGCGTCTGCCCGCAGTTCCTGTTTTTTAAGCTGTTGCGGTCCGGTAGTCGCATTTAAGCCTTTACTCTCCGGCGGCATTTGTTCATATTGTACCGCATCAACAAATACCCCCCTGACTAAAGAACCGCCGCCCTGATTATAGCCTGCCCTGACTTCAGCAGTCTTAAGTTTTATGATAAAGCAATGTTTCTCCCGGCTCCGGACCGCCCTGATCTGTTCAGCCAGTGTAATAATAATACCGCTTTTATTATAAACAGAGCAATATGTATCTTTTTGCTGGAAAAACCGCTTGCGTTCTTTTGTATAAGCCGGTGTACCTGGTGAGAGATTAACCGCGGACCGCAGACAACGGCTGTTATACTTAAAACCGGTTACGGTCAGCTTTGCTCCGGGGATATTACTTATCATAACAGTATTGACACCGGCATGTTCCGGTTTTAGTTTTATTTTTAATGCCAGGGTATACTCATCGGGTGCCGGATTGTCCATCTGATATACTCCCCCGCCTGATACGCTGCGAATCAAAAAATCGTCATAGGCACCGTTCATGC
>CAZFAK010000237.1:0-5029 GCA_964517045.1 uncultured Spirochaetia bacterium
GCCGTACAATTTTTTTACTGTAAGCGACCGCTTCTACGGGTATCGGCGCGGTAAAATGCATGCAGAGCCAGTAGATGAGCTGCGGGTAGGGATTTTTTAAAAGTATCTCCAAAGTATATCTGCCATGCTGTTTAAGTCCGGCGACCGGAAAGCTGTAATCGGTTTTCTTTTTTTGTTTGTTGTATTTATAGAAGGATTGCATGCCGTAAATACGGGAGGAGAGGACAGGGGCTATGGGACACAAAAGGCGCGGGTCCGCAATACGTTTAAAGGCATAGATAAAGTCAGCTGCTGTAAGCTCTCTGGTATGTTTACCTGTTCGGGGGTCAGGGGGAAAACATTTATTTTCCGCATAAAAAACTCTTTTTTTTATATTTACAGTATAGGAAACAGCTTTAACCGTCTGCTTTTTAAAAAGCTGCGGGCTGTTCTTTCCCTGATAAAGTTGCAGGCTGATCTTTTTAGTAACCGGCTGCGGCAGGTTGGCGGCCAGGTTGGGTATGACTTTAAAAGGTCTTTTAAGATAATGGTATTCAAAAAGAGACTCATATATCTGATCAATAACCTTGGTTTCATACGAATAATAGGAGCGTACCGGGTCAACGTATTTTATTTTGGTAGAGTAAGCGCTCAGCAGTACATTGCTGGCTGTTATTTCATCTTTATAAGGGTTGTTGCTGCAGCTTGTAAAAATAAAAGTTAGTAAAAGAAGGGTAATTTTTATACTAAACTGTTTCAATTTGGCGTTATTAAATTAAATCTCACAAATTTTTTGTTAAAAAAAAAATAGTATCATTATTAGCAGGGGATGTCAAATCCGGAATCCGCTTTTTCAGGGACGCTTGTGTCTGACCTCCTGTCAGCCGCGGAGCTCGGTATGCACCGGGAAAAAATATCCTATATTTTCCTCGGTACATAAGGCCCTTCCAAAGCGGATACCGGTGCTCCGGCCGTCTTTGGCTTCAAACATATTGTGTAACACAGCACCTGAGGCGGAAGTTGACCAGCGGCAGTATGCAGAGGCAAGTCTACCGTGGCTAAAGATCACAGCGTCCGGAGCATGGAGACAGCCGCTTTTTCGGGGACGCTGGCGTTTGCCTTCCCGGCAAACGCTGCACTCCGTTTTCGCCTAAAAAGTCATCCTGACCTTTTTTACGGCCAGCTTCTGGGGCACAGCAGTAACAGGAGAGTAATTTTTTAGTCTTTGAATTATGGCAGCAAACCCCTGCAGTAATGAAAAATTACAGATATTATAATTAAAATTTAAAAAAAAAATAAAAAAATTTGCATTAAAATACAAAAAAGTGTATAATTTAAGAAACGTATTTTAAAATTAAATATATTATAAAAGTTTACTATAATATTAAGGAGGAGTTAAGCATGAATAAAACAGCCTCCACTCTAAAGCTGCTGTCTCCCTGTTTCTGCTTAATCCAGCTGATTTTATATCTAATAGGATTAAGTTTGTATTATATCAGGTTTTATTTTAAATGAAAACACAATTTTGTGTAAAAAAATATTTAACGGCTCTATGCTTTTTATCCTGTACCGGAAATAAGTATGAATATTAATTTAGCTAAAAAAAAGAGTTTTGTCTCTAAGCCGGTATTTATGGTTTGGGGTACAACTCTGGTACTGATTTTTTTTTTCTGGGTCACTGACAGTTTAATCGGATATTTATGGTTTAATCAGAGCGGAGCTGGTTTTAACTTTTATTTATGGCCTCAAGCTGACCAGCATGAACTGATAATGCGTTTTTTTTGTGTATTTGCTTTTATTGCAGGTGGATTTATAGTAGAGCGCATGACCGCTTCTCTGCTGGCCGGCCGGGAACAGGCTTTTAAACTGGCGGAAAATTTTCGCATTACCCTGGACTCTATCGGTGACGGAGTGATATCTACCGATACAAAAAGCAGTATTCTGCATATGAATCCGGCAGCCTGTCGGCTTACCGGCTGGGATCCGGACCAGGCCGGGGGTAAAAAACTGGATACAGTGTTCAGGATAGTAAACAGTAAAACCGGTGCCGTGGCTTTCAATCCGGTTGACAGAGTACTGCAAAACGGCGGCATTGTTGGTCTGGCCAATGACACCAAACTGCTGGCGCGCAACGGAAAGGAATACCAGATTGCTGACTCAGCAGCGCCGGTAAGAGATGCGACTGGTAAACTTATCGGCGTAGTGCTGGTTTTCCGGAATGTTACCACAGAATACGGCCTGCGGCAGCAGGTAGAGGAGCAGAAAGATTTTCTGCAGCATGTATTTGATTCTATCCAGGACGGGATAAGTGTACTTGACCCGGATTTGAATATTATCCAGACCAATAAATGGATGGAAAAAATGTATCCTGATCCTGCCGGCCTGCCCGGACAAAAGTGTTACCGTGTGTACCAAAAAAGGCAAAGTATTTGTCCCTGGTGTCCCTCTGTAAAAGCCCTGCAGGGCGGCACCCGCCACAGCACAGAGGTGCCTTATCCGAGCGCGGAAAATCCCAGCGGCTGGATAGAACTGTCATCATTTCCTGTTAAAAATCCGGCCGGGAAGGTTACCGGTGTTATAGAATATGTAAAAGATATAACCCTTGTAACCCAGGCCCGGCAGCAGCTTGAACAAAGCGAAAAAGAGTTCCGGCTTCTGGCGGAAACATCAGCTGATATTATATATAAAATGGACCTCAAGACAGGCCGGTATACTTATATCAGCCCGGCAGTGGAAAAAGTATTCGGTTATACGCCTGACCAGGCTTTAAGCTTAGGGGCCAGGGATGTACTTACGGCTGAGTCCTATAAAAAACAGCAGGAAGCGATGGAAAATGCTTTGTCCCGTGGCCGGGTCTACAGCGAGCCTCTGGAACTTGATATTATACATCAAAAGGGCTATATCGTGCCTGTGGAAGTAAATGCCGCTTTTATCTGTGACAGTCAAAATCAGCCGCGGGAGGTTATCGGCAGTGCGCGCGATATTACGGCACGTAGAAAAAGAGAAACTGAACTTAAAAAAACGCGTAACTATATTGCCAATATTATAAACTCCATGCCTTCCCTGCTGGTAAGTGTGGATCGGGATGCCAATATTACCCACTGGAATAAAAAAGCGGAAGATAATACCGGCATCAAAGCTGAGAAGGCTGTGGGCCGTCCCCTGGTGCGTATTCTTCCCTATCTTGGTACTGAGATGGAGAAAATACAACAGGCAATGACCACCAGGCAGGAACAGCAGGAGAACAGGAGACTGCGTTATCATAAGGGGCAGCGCTGTTACGAGGATATTACTATTTATCCTCTGGTCATAAACGGCACTGACGGCGCGGTTATCCGGGTGGATAATGTTACCAGGCAGCAGCAGTTAGAGGAGATGATGGTCCAGTCGGAAAAAATGCTTTCTATCGGCGGACTGGCAGCAGGTATGGCTCATGAGATAAATAATCCTTTGGCCGGTATTATGCAGAGTGCAAATGTTATTTCCCGCCGTCTTACTGATCTTAATCTTCCTACAAACAAGAGTGCGGCCCGCAATGCCGGTCTTACGATGAGAGGTATTAAGAGTTTTATGGAAAAACGTAAAATCCTGCGTCTGCTGGAGAACATTAATACCTCTGGTGAACATGCTGCGGCAATTATTAAAAATATGCTTTCTTTTGCCCGTCCCGGCAGTGATGTCAAAACCGGAACTGATATATCAGCCCTGTTAGACAGGTGTATAGAACTGGCAGCTATGGATTATGATCTTAAAAAGCAGTATGATTTTAAACATATTACTGTCAGGCGGGAATATGCTTCTAACCTGCCTGAGGTATACTGCGATAAAGGTAAAATACAGCAGGTTATAATGAATATTCTGCGCAATGGTGCTGAAGCGATGTGGGAGGAAAGACAGCAAAAAGATCCGCTTTTTATTCTAAGAACAGTCTTTGACCGGGGGAAAGCCATGGTGCGTATGGAGATAGCTGATAATGGTCCCGGGATGGCCGAGCATGTAAGGAAGAGAATATTTGACCCCTTTTTTACGACCAAACCTGTGGACAAGGGCAGCGGTCTGGGACTAAGCGTATCCTATTTTATTATTACAGAAACCCATGGCGGCAGTATGAGTGTAACCGCGGAACCGGGTCAGGGTACTACCTTTATCATAGAACTGCCCACAGCAGGGGGAAAAAATGAAAAACCGTAAAAAACTGCTTATAATAGATGACGATCATATTGTGCGCGAGAGTCTTATTTGTTTTTTTGAAGATAAAGGGTGGCAGGTAACCGCTTTTTCTACAGCTGAAAAGGGGCTTAATTTTCTGCAGCAGCTGGATCCGGCTGCTGCTATAGTTGATATCCGTTTGCCCGGCCTTGACGGTAATGTTTTTATGCGGGAAGCTTTGAAAATGCTGCCGCAGCTGGTAATACTGGTCTGTACCGGTTCACCTGAATATTCTCTTCCTCATGAGCTGCAGTCTGTACCTAATGTATCAAACCATATATTTTTTAAACCTGTTTCCAATATGGAAAAATTTGAAGCAGAGATTTTACGTTTGCTTCCTGATCATACTTGAATATATTTACCTAAAATTTTCCGTAATAAACTTTCTGATTTATTTGTGCGCCGGCTGTAATCCAGCAGCTGATCCCGGCCTATCCTGGTAATATTAAAATAGCGCGCTGCCGGCGCTGCCAGTATATAACCGCATACAGAGGGTAGCGGTTCAGTCATCCAGTTGGCAGTTAAACGCAAACCTGTATGCTTTTCCGCCTCCAGCAGTTTAAAGATGGTTTTTTTTTCGCTGTGGTCAGGACAGGCCGGATAACCGGGCGCAGGTCTGATGCCCTGATATTTTTTTTTCAGGAGCTGGTCTGCGGTGAGGTTTTCCTGCGGAGCATACTGCCAGAAATCTTTTCTTAATTCAGCGTGGATCATCTCTGCAGCAGCTTCAGCAAGTATATTGAGGGTGTTTTGCAGTAAGATAGACTTGTAAGTATCATTAGCCCTGTTATAATCCTAGTAGTTTATCCATACCGCAGCCGGCATTTACCGCAAAAAAGCC
>CAZFAK010000238.1:0-4912 GCA_964517045.1 uncultured Spirochaetia bacterium
TGCTCCGGACGCTGTGATCTTTAGCCACGGTAGACTTGCCTCTGCATACTGCCGCCGGTAAACTACAACATTAACGGACAGGACTGAAGTTTGTTATTTTTATAAAATTTTTTCATTGCGAAATTGTACAATTTAATCTGTTTTTTTCCTAAAAATTATAAAAACAGCGTAAATTTTAGTATTGATTTACTTTATATAAATATCATCATATAATTTGTTATGCAGAAGTTAAACGTTTTCATTTACTTTACCATAGCTTTTTTTATCCTGGCATGTACCGTAAATAATAATAACAGTAATAATAAACAAACAGTTAAAATAAAAAAAAATAAAAACAAGCCTGCAGACAGGCGCAATTCTGTTTCAAAGCAGCTGGTCCGGGAAAAGGAACCGCGTCCGCAAAAAAAGAAAAAAAACGTAAAAGTTGTTGAGAAAGTACGGCATAAATGGAACCGTTATTTTTATATAGGCGCGTTTGAGTCCAGAGGGTTTTTGGAAAAGAAAAAAGGAGAGTATACCGGCTTTTTCTATGATATTGCTGCTCTGTATGCCCAAAAAACAGATAAAAAAGTTAAAGTTTTACCTTTAAAATCATACTCTGTCTATAAAGATAAAAATAAAAAACTGGGTCTGGAAATATTTAAAAAAGTTGATATTATCATTGACAATATTACCCAGTTAAATCCGGGGCAGAATGGACTTAAATATATAGAATTACTGCCTGTAAAGCAGGTACTGGTTTCCCTGCCCGATCATTTACCGGTTACTTCCTATGAGCAGCTGGCCGGGGAAAAAATAATCGTTGCCAGTAACTCTCCCTATGCGCACAATCTGAAGCTGAAAGCCAAAGCAAAAAATAAGGATTTCAATATTATTTATGTTGACAATCCCAAACAGCAGCTCAGTGCCCTGAAAAACCAATGGGGCACTATGACTATTATGGACAATTGCCGGGCCTTCGGCCTTCTGGAGAAAAAGCAAAATATCAAAATAGGTTCAGCTGTCAGTAAAAAACAAACTATTGGTTTTGTCATAAGTAAAAATAAAAAAGAACTGGCAGAAAAACTGCGCTCTTTCAAAAAAGAGATTTTTCTTAACGATCAAATAAGTACAATCTGGTCCAGGTATATCTCTGATCTGGATTATTTTGTCTATTTTGCCGAACACGACCGGTAGACAACCTTACCAGGCCCCTGGCCCCGCTATGCTGTAATTCTTTTTAAATATCACCTCTGAAAAAATTTAAAATTTGACAGCATCTTTAAACTATGTTAAGTTATAGTAAATTAAATTAATTATAGCTTAATTATGGATCTTAAAACCGGAAGCAAGCTGCGGGAAATAAGGCAGCAAAAAAACAAAACCATTAAAGAGACAGCACAAGCTGCTTCAATAAGTGAAAGTATGATCTCCCAGATAGAAAGAGATAAAATATCTCCCTCTCTGGAAACCCTTTCCCGGATATGCGAAGGTCTGGATATTGAGCTTGACTATCTGTTCAGTTATCTTAAAAAAAAAAACAGCATACAGATAGTCAAAAAAAAGGAGAGAATATTACACCAGGTTCAGGGGGTTGACTTTGAAGAACTGTCAGCTATTAACGCCGGAGTTAATAAAAAGGGCATAGAAGCCTACCGTGTGAAACTGGCACCAGGCCAGCTGACTGAAAATAAAAAATGCGGACATCCGGGATATGAGATAGGCATTATTACCAAAGGCCGGGGGCAATTTCATTACGGCAGTGATCTTTATGAATTGCAGAAAGGGGACAGCATTGCTTTTGCGGCAGCTGTACCTCATAAATTATTAAACTACAGTACTGCCGGCCTGGAAGCATACTGGATAACCTCACCGCCCAAACGGTTTTTAAAATAAATAAAGGATACATCATGGGAAAAACTACAGCGCAGAAAATTTTTGCTGCACACTTGGTTGATAAACCTTTTAAAAATACCGCTGTCCTGAGTCTGGACCGGGTTTTCTGTCATGAGATTACCACGCCTATCGCTATAAATGATCTAATTGCCAGGAATAAAGACCGTGTCTTTGATCCGGCGAAAATCAAAGCAGTAATTGATCATGTTACGCCTGCCAAAGACTCGAAAACCGCTGAACAGGGAAAAATTATGCGTATCTGGGCGCGAAGGCATAAGATTAAAGATTTTTTTGATATCGGGCACAACGGCGTATGCCATGCTCTTTTCCCGGAAAAAGGATATGTACGGCCCGGCTTTACTGTAATAATGGGAGATTCCCATACCTGCACTCATGGCGCTTTCGGCGCTTTTGCTGCCGGTGTAGGTACTACTGATCTGGAAGTAGGTATACTGAAAGGAGTATGTTCCTTTCAGTATCCGGAAACAATGAAAATTACAATAAACGGTCAGCTCAGGCCCGGTGTTTATGCCAAGGACCTTATCCTGTATATCATTGGTGAACTCTCTGTAAACGGGGCAACCAATATGGTTATAGAGTTCAGCGGCCCCACAGTCCAAAACATGTCTATGGATGAGCGCATGACATTAAGCAATATGGCGGTTGAAGCAGGCGCTACTACCGGTATATGTTATCCGGACATGACAACTGTAACCTACCTCTGGCCCTATATTAAAAACGAATTCACTGCTCCGCAGCAGGCCTTAACTGCGTATAAAAAATGGCTGCCTGATAATGATGCTGACTACGTTAAAGAGATCACATTTGATGCCGCAGCCATTCCGCCGATGGTTACCTTCGGCAGTAAACCGGATCAGGTAAAACCTGTCTCCGCTATGAAAGGTACGCCTGTAGACCAGATCTATATTGGTTCCTGTACCAATGGCCGTTTAAGCGATCTTGAAGCAGCTGCTGCCGTATTGAAAGGGAAAAAAATATCAGCCAGCGTAAGAGGTATACTTTCACCAGCCACGCCTGAAGTTTTCCGGAATGCTTTGGACCGGGGTTATATAAAAATATTTATGGATGCCGGATTCTGCGTTACCAATCCTACCTGCGGTGCCTGTCTGGGTATGAGCAACGGGGTACTGGCCCGGGGTGAGGTTTGTGCTTCTACTACCAACCGGAATTTTAACGGAAGAATGGGTAAAGGCGGTACTGTTCATCTGATGAGTCCGGCGACAGCAGCGGCAACCGCGCTCACAGGAAAAATTACCAACTCTCCCGTTTTTAAAAAATAAGGAGTCTGCTATGAAAATTTTTAAAGGAAATGTTCTTTTTCTGGACCGTTCGGATATTAATACAGATGAGATTATCCCGGCCAAATATCTGACCGAGATTACCAAAGAAGCTTTAAAATCCCATTGCCTGGAAGATCTTAACCTGGAGAGTTTTCAGCACCCCGATGATCTGACAAATAAAGGTGTAATTATAACCCGCGCCAATTTCGGGTGCGGTTCCTCCCGCGAACATGCACCCTGGGCCCTGGAAGTTAATGGAATAAACACAGTTATTGCGGAAAATTTCGCGCGCATATTCCGCCAAAATATGTATAATTGCGGTATGCTTGCTATAGAACTGCCCGCAGCCCAAATAGATATGCTGTTTCAAAATTATCAGAACCAGCCCGCTTATCTTGAAACTGATCTGGACAAAGGAGTACTGAAAATAAGTTCTTCCTCGCGCCGGGACCGGATAAATTTTAATTTGAATGATTTTGGTAAAGCCCTGATCAGCAGCGGCGGATGGGTGGAATATGCTGACCGCAAATACTAAACCGCTGTAAAAGGACAGATAAATGCTAATTGACCTGCATGTACACAGTAACGAATCAGACGGCTCTTTTACACCGGAGGAGCTGATCGATAAAGCAATCGGGCAAAACATAGATACTTTAGCCCTTTGCGACCATGATACTACGGCCGGCCACAAGCGCTGGCAAAAATACGGTAAACATAAAAATATTACCCTGATTCCCGGTGTGGAGCTGTCAGCAACCTGGGAAAAAGGCAACTGTCATATACTGGGATATAATGTCAGTGATCATTACCAGCCGCTTGAAAACAGTCTGCGTAAAATACGGGCCGGCAGGGACAGCCGTAATGAAGTAATAATAGAAAAACTGAACAACCTGGGCCTGAACATCAGCATAGAGGAAGTAAGTAAAAAAGCCGGCGGTGATGTTGTCTCCAGGCCGCACATGGCCCGCATCTTGACGGACAAAGGTTATGTCTCTTCCGTGCAGGAGGCCTTTGATAAATATCTGGCCAAAGGCGCAGCAGCCTATGCTGACCGCTACCGCCTGGAACCTGCCGCTGCAGTTAAACTGCTAAAAGAAGCCGGCGGAACTGTTGTACTGGCCCACCCTACCCAATTAAAATTAACCGACCAGGAGCTCCTTCCTTTTTTTAAAAGCTTAATACCGTACGGCCTGGACGGTATAGAAGTTTTTACCCCTTACGCCGGTGACCGGGAGATTTCCTTATATAAAAAAACAGCTACTGAACTGACACTGCTGGTTACCGGCGGCTCGGATTTTCACGGCGCCAGCAAACCGGACCATTTTCTCGGTTATTACAGAAAAGATAAAAGCATACCGCCGGAATGCGCCCGGGATTTATTAAAAAAATTGAGAGCTGAATTATAAACGTATAAAAGGTAATCAGGCTTTTGTCAGAGCATTATCAAGATCATTTTTCAGATCATCAATATCTTCCAAACCGACTGCCAGGCGGATAAGACCGTCTTTAATTCCGAGTGCTTCTCTTTCGGCAGCAGTATGATCATAATAACTGATAGATGCCGGATGAGTGATCAGGGACTCCACACCCCCGAAACTGGGCCCAATATTGATATATTTTAAGGCAGCTAAAAACCGGTGCGCATAGGCAATATCATTTTTTACTTCAAAAGTGACTACTGCCCCGAAACCTTTCATCTGGGAACGGGCGATCTTATAATGCGGGTGGGAAGGTAA
>CAZFAK010000239.1:0-4840 GCA_964517045.1 uncultured Spirochaetia bacterium
CCTAAAAAGTCATCCTGACTTTTTTCCGGCTCAAAAGGCCCCATCAAAAGCGGCTATGTTTCTGCTCCGTCCTCAACTGTTTCCCTGCCTGAACCTCCATCCAAAGAAGAATTTCCAGAGCGGATACCGGAGTTCCGGCCGTCTTTGGCTTTGAACATATTGTGTAACCGAGCACTTGAGGTGTAAGTTAGCATGCGGGAATATGCACAAGCAAGTCTACAGTGGCTATCAAAAATATTTCCATTAGTGACTCTGTGACAATTTTAAGCCGCAGTTTAACCGCTAAGGGCTAAAGAAAGATAAATCTTCCATAAACAGCCAAAAAAACATACTGCAATCCTGTACCTGAGGCCGAAGTTGACTTAGAGCAATATGCAGAAACAAGTCTACCGCGGCTATTACCTTTTTTCACAGTTTGTTATTTAATTTTAACAGCAAACCTTGACAATGCCCGGATCTTAATATATACTATCCCTACTGTAAATATAGGAAATAAGATGAAATTTTCAACCAGGACCAGATATGGACTGCGCCTGCTTATTTATCTGGCTGCCAGAGATAAACAGGGTTTTATTCAGCTTAAAGAGATAGCTGCAGCAGAAGATGTTTCTGTCAAATATCTGGAACAGATTATTCTGGTTTTGAAACCGGCTGGAATATTATTTTCCTCGCGCGGTGCCAGCGGCGGTTATAAATTAAAACAGGAGCCGGCTAAACTAAAATTAAGCTATCTTTTTCGTATACTGGAGGGTTCACTGGAACCTATTGACTGTTTACAGACAGGATATCACTGCCGCCGGCAAAAAAAATGTCCGGCTACTGAAGTATGGGAAGGGCTTAAACAGGTAATAGTTGATTATCTTGATAAGATTACCCTTGATGACCTTGTAGCAGAATATAAGCAGAAAAACAAACAGGCGATGTTTTATATTTAAGTAATCATATATAAACTATGACTATTGTAATACCTGAAGAATACCATATTAAAGCAGCTCTGCAAAAACAGAGGGTTCACTGCATAAGCAATCAGAATGCCCTGCGCCAGGATATACGCGCTTTGCGTATCGGCATTTTAAATATTATGCCGGCAGCGGAAAGTTATGAATTCAGTCTGCTCTTTCCGCTGGGACGTTCTATTATTCAGATAGTTCCGGTATGGTTAAAACTGAAAAACCATGCCTACAGAAGCAGTTCCCGCGAACATCTTGATAATCATTATCTTTATTTTGAGGAAGCGGTCCGCCATAAACATCTGGACGGACTGATACTTACCGGAGCTCCGGTGGAGTCTATCCCTTTTGCAGAGGTAAATTACTGGGAGGAGCTTACAGCAATTATTAAATATGCCCGCCAGCATGTGGCTTCCACGCTTGGTATCTGCTGGGGCGGTCTGGCTCTTGCCAGATATATGGGGCTGGAAAAAGAAAATTACCGTGAAAAACTTTTCGGTATATTTAAAACCAAAAATATTAACCGCCGGCATCGTATTACGGGCGAACATGATGACTACTTCTGGTGTCCGCAGAGCCGTCATGCCGGTATAGCTGACCAGGTTCTGGAAAAGCAGCAGGAACAGGGTAAACTGAATCTGCTGGCATATGCGGAAGAGGCCGGTTATACTATTCTGGAAAGCGCGGATAAACGTTTTTTGATGCATCTGGGTCATCCGGAGTATGATGCCAACCGTCTGGTTGATGAATATATACGCGATAGGGAGAAAAAAAATTTAACAGCGGTCCGTCCCAAAAATCTGGATATTAACCGGCCGCATACTTTATGGCGCAGCCATCGGTTTGAATTTTTCAGTCAGTGGCTGAAATTTGTATATGAAACAACTCCTTTTTAGGTGTAATTATGAAAATAAATAAATGGTTAAATAAACTGATCCCGGCAGCAGCTGAAAAACTGGAAAAGAATATTTTAAAAGGTTTCCATTTTGAAGCGGGAGAAGAATTAAATATATCAGGCCGGAAAAATATCTATAAAATACTGGATACGCTTCTGGCAGTACTTTTTCCGGGAGCATTTGCAGAAAATAAAATACTGAAAACCGAACTTGATTTTTACATCAATGAAAAACTGAGAAATGTTTCTTATCACCTGCATAAATATATAAAAGAGGTACTGGAACATCATTGCCCGGCTGATAATTGCAGTAACTGCAGCTGTGCCCGGAAAGCGGTTAAAGCAACAGTTGCTTTGATAGAAAAGTTACCGGAGATAAGAAATGAATTAATGACTGATGTTAACGCAGCATTAAAGGGTGACCCGGCCTCCAATTCTCCTGCGGAAATTATTTTGAGTTATCCCTGTATTGAAGCCATCGCCACTTACCGGGTGGCTCATCTGTTGTACAAAGAGCAGATACCCATTATACCGCGTATTATGTCAGAACGCGCCCATGCTCATACCGGTATTGATATTCATCCCGGCGCCGGTATAGATTCTTCCTTTTTTATTGATCACGGGACAGGGGTAGTAATTGGAGAGACTACAACTATTGGAAAAAATGTAAAAATATATCAGGGGGTTACACTGGGTGCTACTTCGCCGTTTGACAGGCAGGGTAAACCGCGCAAAGGTCAAAAGCGTCATCCTGACATACGGGATGATGTGATCATTTATGCCAATGCTACTATACTCGGAGGCAAAACCGTTATTGGTAAAGGTGCGGTAATCGGCGGTAATACCTGGATTACAGAGTCAGTGAATCCCGGAGCAAAAATTTATTGTTAACTGTAAAGAGTAAAATTATTTTAATCAGTAATTAACCGTAAAACCGGCTTTTTTAATTGCGTTTATTATGACCGCAGCGCTGCAGCCGGTCTGAATTTTTACCCTGGGTTTTTTTATTCTGGCTTTAACTAGGGCTTTACTGTCTATAATGTGGACAGCATTTTTCAGATTGATAATTTTATATTTGTTGTTCAGATTTTTAACGGTAATTATCAGTTCCCCGGAGGGAGCCTCAGTCTTTTGTTTTTTTTGATGCAGGCATCTGCGGCAGATACCGGTAAAGTTAACATCCTTTTTTTTTATAAGGTGTCCGTCAATTGAGCGCAGCGGCAGTTTCAAATTAAGACAATCTTTGGTTATATCAAATATTTTTTTACATTTTTCACAGAAAAAATGATAATGTTCGCTGGTATTAAAATCATAATATTTTTTTTCGCCTTCTATATTTATATCCCTGATTATAGCTAAGGCGCTGAAAGTATTTAAGGAGTTGTAAACAGTAGCAAAAGAGAGGCCGGGATATTTTTTTTTCAGATCCTGAAAAATAGTACGGGCCGAAGGGTGGCTCGGATGGTTTTGAAGGTAAATTAAGACAGCTTTACGGTAACGGCTGGCTTTAATCCCTGCCTGGTGCAGTATCTGCGTTGTTTCTCTGTCTGTTTTCATATAGTGTAATTTTATAGTAAATTAAATGTAAAATAAAGTATATTTTTTTTAATAAAATTATTTGCTTTTTTATGGTATATAGATTATACTAATTCTAAAATAGAATTATTCTAATGCCTGAATTACCTGAAGTTCAAACTATTGTTAATGGTATGCGCAAGGAGATCATTAACACATCTATAAAAAAAATAACTGTTTTCTACAGTAAAGTAATCAAAGGCTCTGTTAAATATTTTAAACAACATACTGAGAATAACAGAATTACTGCTTTAAAACGACATGGGAAGTATATATTTATTGAACTGGCTAATGCTTATACTATTATTGTCCATCTGCGCATGACCGGGCAGTTGTTTACAGCCCCGCTTGAGTACCAACCGGACAAGCATACCCATCTGGAGATCATACTTAATAACAGCAAACAAAAGATAGTTTACCGTGACACGCGTATATTCGGGCGTTTTGAGTTAATCCCGGGCTGTGACAAGAAGGCTTATATAAAAGTGAAAAAGCTGGCCCCGGACGCCCTTACTATGACATCTGTTACTTTCCGGAAAAAGCTTGAAAACCGTAAAAAAAATATTAAAGCCTGCCTGCTGGATCAGTCTGTAATTGCCGGACTTGGCAATATTTATACGGACGAGGTATTGCTTCAGGAAAAAATTGATCCCTATTTTCCGGCCGGCAGGCTGGACAGTGATAGAGTAAAAGGATTATTAAAAACAATAAAAAAAACTTTAAAAAAAGCCATTGCCGCCCAGGGAACCACGGTTTCCGATTATGTTAACAGCTACGGTGCTCATGGTACTTTTCAGTTGAAACTGCGGGCTTATAAGCAAAAAGACAACCCCTGTCCCCACTGCCGTACTCCTATTCAGAAAACAAAACTGGCAGGACGGGGTACCTATTACTGTCCGCAGTGTCAGAGCGGCAGCTGATTTTCAGGCTAACAGCAGCAGGCTGGCAGCCATTACCAGCATACCAATGATCATACCGTAAATAGAGAAATGGTGTTCCCCGTATTCTCTGGCAGCCGGTAAAAGCTCATCAAGGGAGATATAAACCATGATACCGGCTACTGAGGCAAAAACAAAACCAAAGACAAACTTATTTAAATAATTATATAAAATAACATAACCGATAATTGCTCCCAGCGGTTCGGCCAGTCCTGATAAAAAGGAATAAACAAATGCTTTTTTACGGCTGCCGGTAGCGTAATAAATAGGTACGGAAACCGCTACTCCTTCGGGAATGTTGTGTATAGCTATGGCAACTGCAATAGCTATACCGAGATGGGGATCCTGCAGGGCGCTGAGAAAAGTGGCCAGTCCTTCGGGAAAATTGTGTATGGCAATAGCCAGGGCTGTGAAGATGCCGATACGGTAGAGGCGGTTAAAACGGTAGGCTTCGTTTTTATTATCCAGGGCCGATACTTTTT
>CAZFAK010000240.1:0-4820 GCA_964517045.1 uncultured Spirochaetia bacterium
GGGTCCTGACTGATAACATTCTGAACAGGCCGGCTGTCCGGATTGTTTACCGGCGCGCCGTAAAGGATGTTATCAACGGCCTCGCTATTAGCCCCGCTGATATTCAAGACAAATTCGGAGGTAGTGGCATAAGCGATATTATTGTAAAAGCGTCCGTAAGTTGCATATACAATAGATAACTCACCTTGGGCTGTCTGAAGATCAGCGGAACGGAGATTGCCGTAAACCGTATTATGGACAACATCAACCCGGTGGTAATGATAAGCATGAACACCGCGGCCGCCATTATTATAACAAAGGTTGTTGTAAGCCAGGGAACGGCGGTCATAAGAACCGATATCACCATCATTGGGATAATAGTCAAAAATAATCCCGTTCCCGTCTGTAATATAGCCGGCATATTTATAATCAAACTGGTTGACATTATCGTAACAGATATTATGGGCGACGACAATCCCGTAAGTATTTGCCGAACCGGTCAGGGGTGTGGGACTGGTTACTGAAATACCGCTGTTGCCTGCATCACTGCGGTGAGTACAATGATAAACCGTATTGCTCATAATCAGGATCTGATCACCGCCGCCGGCACCGATCCCGTTTCCCCCGACATGATGGACACCATTATCAATAATACGGATATAGGTACAGCCGTCAAAAGCACTGATCCCGTTTCCGAAATGGGCCGGGTTATTCACATCAACCGTATCCGGATCATCCATGCCCCGTACCTCAAAACCGCGGAACTCGATATAACTCGCATTATTAAACTCCATTCCGTTCCAGGTGTCCACATAAACGACCGGCCGGTCTCCAGGATAAGCTGCAATTGTAATATATTGATCAGCAGTGCCGGACTTCTGAAATTTATAATTCTGGTACTGATCATTCTGGGGGGTGTACCAACCGTCTTTAACCAGCAGGGTATCACCGGCATTGATTGTATCCAGCCCTTTTTTATAAGTCTTAAACGGACTGCTTTCCGAAGTACCGCTGTTAAAGTCTGAAGCGGAAGCATGATTCTGGTCAACATAATAAGTAGTGCCGGAGGTACTGCCGCCTGGATTATCCGGCATAAAATCATAAACCGGATTAAAACCGGCCGGCACAGAAGAAGATGATCCACTTGAAGAAGAGGAACTCATTGCCGAACTGCTGCTCATTGCCGAACTGCTGTTCATTGCCGAACTGCTGCTTGAAGCCGGTCCCCCCGTTGCCTTCACAGAGGTTATGATTATCTTACCTGTGGTTGTATCCTCACCAGCGATCTGCAGCCTTAATGCGTTTGTAGTTAAACCTGCACCTAAACTGGAAGTCGATATAGTAAAAGTTCTGGACGCCGTACTTACTGTCTGGCCCGGATTCCAGGAATCATTCCCGCCGGATACGTCACGGGGATTGATATTGATTGTCCCGCTGTAATCCGGACTGAAATAGGTTACCTCCAGACTGGTATAACTGCTGATATCATAAAATGTACCACTCCAGTCAGGCTGCAGATAACCATACCCCCCGGCTGCGGTAATATCCATTTCCCAGCCCTGGCTGCCTTCCGCAATCGTCATGTTGTCGCCCCAGTTAGCAGTAAAGCGGTTGATACCCTGACTTTTATCATAAAAAATAAACTCGGAGCCGAAAACACTGCTCACTGCCGAACTGGTGTTCGCTGTCGAACTGGTGTTCACTGCCGAACTGGTAGTCACTGCCGAACTGGTGTTCACTGCCGAACTGGTAGTCACTGCCGAACTGGTAGTCACTGCCGAACTGGTGTTCGCTGCCGAACTGGTAGTCACTGCCGAACTGGTGCTCACTGCCGAACTGGTAGTCACTGCCGAACTGGAGCTCACTGCCGAACTGGTGCTCACTGCCGAACTGGTGCTCACTGCCGAACTGGTGCTCACTGCCGAACTGGTAGTCACTGCGCCGCCGGTTGCTTTAACAGACGTAATAATAATTTTACCGGTAGCAGTGTCTTCCGCCGAAATAAGCAAGCGCAGGGCATTGGTGGTCAAACCAGCACTTAAACTGGAAACCGGTATGGAAAAAGTTGTTAAACCTGTGCTCACCGCCTGTCCCGGATTCCAGGAATCATTGCCGCCCGAAACATCACGGGGATTAATATTTATTGTTCCGGTATAATCCGGACTGAAATATGTCACCTCCAAATAAGTATAACTGCTTATATCATAAGAAGTGGAAGACCAGTCAGGCTGCAGATAACCATACCCCCCGGCTGCTGTAACATCCATTTCCCATCCCTGGCTTCCTTCTGCTATGCTCATATCATTTCCCCAATGAGCGGTAAAAAGATTGATCCCCTGACTTTTATCATAAAAAATAAACTCGGAGCCGCTGCTGCTACTTACTGAAAAAGCGCTGCTCACAGAAAATATACTACTCATTGCTGAACTACTGCTTACTGACGAAAGACTGCTCACCGGTGATGAACTGTTAATTGCCGAACTTCCTGCCCCTGAGGAAGCATTACTGAGCGATAAACTGCTACCATTGGTTGAACTCAGACCGGCAGCAATACTGCTGGAAGCATTTGCAAATAGGCTCCGGGATGATGCAGAGTCAGTCTCTACAGGATTTTTTTTACAGGTAATTATTAATATATAAAACAAAATAATAGAAAAGATATTAAAAATAATAATTTTTTTAAAATGCATAAAAATTCCTGTGAGGTTTTAATCTTTTTAAGTATAATAGATATTATATGAAAAATCTTTAGATATTACAACATCAATTTATCCTAAACAATTATTTTTTGCTTTTGTTTACTAAAATTAATTGTTTTACTTGACAGTATTATACTTTTACATGTATAATACTAAAACGTTTTAGTATGGATGTTACAATTAATGAAATAGCAAAAAAAGCTGGTGTTTCCAAAACCACGGTAAGTTTTATTTTGAATGACAAAGGTGACAGATATAAAATCAGTCCGCAAACTATTTATAAAGTAAAAAAAATTATCAAAGAGACTAATTATGCTCCCAACCTTTATGCTAAAGGCTTCAGAGAGAAACAAACCCGTTCCCTGGGACTCGTTATCCCGGATCCGGTAAATCCCTTTTTTGCTGATCTAAGTAAAGAAATTGAGAGACAAGCCCGGAAATACGGTTATCAAATTTTAATATCCTGCAGTGAAGATAAGAAAGATACAGAGCTTGCAGTTACCATTGACCTGGTTAAACGCCGGGTTGACGGTCTTGTTATTGCCAGCGTACTGCAGAATAAAACTGTAATAGCCAGACATTATAACGCACTGAAGCGTAGTATTGTTTTTATAGACCGTACCATAAACCTGCCCCAAAGTTCCTGGGTAGTAAGTGATAATTACAGCGGCGCTTTTCAATTGACCTCTAAGTTATGTAAAACTGTATCCGGTAAAATAGCTTTTATCGGAGGAGATAAAAAATTATCCACCAGTAAAGCGCGTAAAAAAGGATTTTATGATGCTCTTCGGCAATATAATTTTACTCCAGATAAAAAAATTATAAAAGAAACAACTTATACAGCGAATTCGGGTTATAAAGCTATGCAAAAAATATACAACATATATAAAACTATGCCTGCAGCTGTTTTTACAGGTGCTTATAGCTTACTGGAAGGAGTTCTAAGATTTATAACGGAAACAAATAAAAAGACTATTGTTGCCACTTTTGACGATCATCCTCTGCTGGATCATCTTTCCGTCCCGGTAATTTCCGCAAAACAGGATACTGTTAAAATAGCAGCTGCTGCTTTAAAAGTTTTATTAAGCCAGTTCAAAAAACAAAATATTAAACAAAAAATAACTATACCACCAATCATTAATGAAAGGAGAATATCTTATGCCTAAAACTGACAAAATATATAAGGAAAAAATGAAACACACTGCCTGGTTTCGTTCAGCCCGGTACGGAATGTTTATCCATTTTGGCTTATACTCTATCCCGGCCCGCGGAGAATGGGTCCAGTCCCAGGAAAAACTTACTGCAGCTCAATATGCACAGTTTTTTAAAGAGTTTAAACCTGCATATAACTGCAGCGCCCACTGGACCGAAACCGCGGCTGCAGCCGGTATGAAATATGCGGTTTTGACAGCCAAACATCACGATGGTTTCTGTCTTTTTGATTCCAAACATACGGATTACAAAATAACCAATACGCCATATAAAAAAGATCTTGTAAAAGAATATCTGGACAACTGCCGAAAAAATAATATAAAAACCGGACTATATTATTCACTGGTGGACTGGCACCACCCGCATTATCCGGCCTGGCAGGACCGGCAGCATCCCATGCGGGACAATCCGGAATATCAACATAAAAAAATTGATTTTGATAAATACCTTGAATATATGCACAGTCAGGTAAAAGAACTATGTGAAAATTACGGCAAAATTGATCTATTATGGTTTGATTTTTCCTATCATGATATGCGGGGAGAAAAATGGAAAGCGGCTGAACTTGTAAAAAAAATCCGAAAGCTGCAGCCGGAGATTATTATTAATAATCGGCTGGGCGGTTACATGCTTACAGATAATCCTGACATTTATGCCGGTGATTTTTGCGGTCCGGAACAAATCATCCCCCGTCAGGCAGTTACCGATTATCAGGGACGGCCTGTTGCCTGGGAGACATGTCTGACCCTGAATGACCACTGGGGATATGCTGCGGCAGATCATAACTATAAAAGTGACCGCTTTCTTATCCAGGCCCTGATAAACTGTGTCAGCAAAAACGGAAATCTGCTGTTAAATGTTGGGCCCGCACCGGATGGACAGATACCCGCACCCGCCTGTGATGTCCTGATGCGGATAAGTAACTGGCTG
>CAZFAK010000241.1:0-4815 GCA_964517045.1 uncultured Spirochaetia bacterium
GTGAATTTGAAGATGAAATAGAAGGGGTGGATACTGACGAAGAGATCAAAGAAGAGATACAGCAGGTGGAATATTTAACCTGCCCCGCATGTGATTTTGAATTTAAATACGAAAATCAAAATTCCTGTCCAAATTGCGGCGTTGAATTTGAGTTTGAAGAGGAATGATTTTTTTACCAAGGAATAGCTTAAAGGTTGCCTTATGGCTGAAGATACTGCAAAAATTAAATTACGGAAAAATGTTGACGGGAGTACTACTAAAGTTGTAGTAAAAAAAGTTGCTAAAAAAGTCAAATTAAAAAAACCGCCGGTCAAAAAAGAAAAAAAACAGGCTCCTGCAGCCGGCAGTGAAGCAAAAGCAGGAGCGGAAAAAAAAGATAAAAACCAGGCTTCTGCTTCTTCCCCTAAAAAACGCAAGATATTTGTCGCTAAGAAAAAAAATAAAAAAGATGAAGGCGGTATGCCGCCTTCGCAGAAAGCTCTGAACTATCATAAAAAACAACAGCACAACCAGTTTAAACATAAATATAAAAGGGAAGAAGTACTTGAAGAAGAAAAGAAGATCGAAAAGCTGGAAAGCTCAACTGCTAAAAACGATGTTAATGAGGCAGCCAATGTTCCTGATAAAATAGAAGTTCCGGAAACCATCTCCATTAAAAATTTAGCCCAGAAATTAAACCTGAAAGCAGCGACGGTTTTGAAAAAACTTTTTTCCCTGGGAGTTATGAATTTAACTGTAAATGATACGGTGGATGCAGAGTCTGCTGTTATAGTAGCCGGTGAGTTTAATTGTGAAGTAAAAGTTATCTCCCTTGCTGAGCAGTCCAAAGTTGAAGCTGAAAAAGGCCGGGAAAAAGACTATGTTGCCCGCGCCCCGGTGGTTACAGTTATGGGGCATGTTGATCACGGTAAAACAGCTTTGCTGGATGCTATCAGGGATAGTAATGTTATTGCCGGTGAATCCGGAGGTATCACCCAGCATATAGGTGCCTATAAAGTAAAAAACAAAAAAGGAGATATTCTTTTTATTGACACCCCGGGTCACGCAGCTTTTTCTGAAATGAGAGCCCGCGGAGCGGATGTTACGGATATAGTGATTCTGGTTGTCTCTGCAGTAGACGGTGTAAAACCGCAGACTGTAGAAGCTATTAATCATACCAAAGCTGCGGGTGTTCCCTTTATAGTAGCGGTAAATAAAATGGATCTGGACGGCGCTGATCCGGAAAAGGTAAAAAAAGAACTTTCCGAACAGGGAGTTTTGTCCGAGGAATGGGGCGGAGAAGTTATTTTCCAGAACATCTCTGCTGTTAAGAAGACCGGCATACAGGGATTGCTGGAAGCAGTACTGCTGCAGGCTGATATGCTGGAGCTTAAGGGTAATCCCAAAGTTAAAGCTATGGGTTATGTACTGGAATCAAAAGTAGTTAAGGGTAAGGGACATGTAGTTTCGGTTATTATAAAAAACGGTACTTTGAAAAAAGGTGACGCCTATATCTGCGGTAAATTTCCGGGGAAAATACGCGCTATGTTTGATGATCAGGGCCAGTCTTTACAGAAGGCGGGTCCGTCCAGCGCTGTGGAGATTATTGGTCTTTCCGGCAGCGCGGCAGCAGGTGAACTGTTCCAGGTTGTAGCAGATGAAAAAGAGGCCAAGAAAATTGCCGAAAGACGGGAGCAGCTTGAAAAAGAAAACAAAGCCCAGAATGTTAAAACTGTAAATATGTCCAATCTTTTTGATACTCTCCAGGACAGCAAGATTACCGAGTACAAGGTGCTGATAAAAGCTGATGTCTATGGCTCTGTAGAGGCAATAAAAGGTACCTTACAAAAGATGCAGAATAATGAAGTGCGCATATCTGTTATGCATGCTGCTACAGGCGCTATCAATGAACATGATATCAATCTGGCTGCTACTTCGGATGCGCTTGTGATCGGTTTTAAGGTAAAACCCAATAACAAAGCCAGAAAGCTGGCTGAACAGGCAGGCGTAGTTGTTAAGCAGTATAATGTTATTTATGAGATTATAGATGATATGAAAGAAGCTCTTGCCGGTATGTTAAAAAGCGAAGAAAAAGAGAAAATAATCGCCGGTGCAGAGGTTAAGGATGTTTTTAATATATCCGGTGTAGGTAAGATAGCCGGCTGTCTGGTAACTGAGGGTAAAGTTAAGAAAAGCAATAAAGTCAAACTTTACCGTGATAATACTTTACAATACAGCGGTGATATTGCTTCCCTGCGCCGTTATAAGGATGAAGTAAAAGAGGTTGCCAGCGGTACGGAATGCGGTGTTGCTATAAAGGATTACCAGGATATAAAAAGCGGTGATTATCTTGAATTTTATGAAGTTGAACAGGTTAAGCGTACTTTAGAATTAGATAACCAAAATGAATAATAGACGTGCTTTAAAAAAAAGACGTTTGGAGGAAGATTACCGCCGGGTTTTATCAGAAGCAGTTGCTCAGAAGATAAGTGATCCCCGTCTAAGCGGAAAGTTTATAACCATTACCAGAGTGGAAGTTAACACGGATTTTACTATAGCTTCTGTTTTTTTTACCGTATATAACGATGAACATATTAATAAAATTATAAAGGGATTTTATGCCGCGGAATATTTTCTGCTGAATATTCTCCGCCGCAAAATCCGGATCAAATACCTGCCCTCTATGCGTTTTTTTTATGACCGCCAGACTAAAGAAGCTGACCGGGTCACGCGGCTGATAGATGATCTGTCTGCTGAATATAATCTTAAACACCGGGGAAACAGCAGTGATTAAATCTTTTGCTTCCAAGCTGTTTATTGGTATTTTTCTGGTATTGTCTCTTTTCCCGCAGAAACCCCGCAGCTTTGATCCCAAGGTTTATGAAGCCCGTAAACTTTTTAATCAGGGCATGCTCTATTACAATAATTGTTCCTATGAAGCAGCTATTGAAAAATTTTTTCAGTCGCTGCGTATCCGCAGCCGGGATAATCTGGTGCGCTATTACCTTGGCATGGCTTTTTACAAAGGCGGTTATACGGAGAACGCTATAGAACAATGGCAGAATATTATCAAACTGCACGGGCATGACGCTATTCTGGAGCAAAAGATTAATTTTATTTATTACCTCTGGGGAAAAAAAGCCCGTAAAAAAAGCAGTTTAAAAGATTATGTTTTTTTAAAATCTTTTCCTGATCTGAAAATAACCAATCGTAATTTCATGCGTTATCCGACCGGGATTTATGTTAATGATGCTGATAATTTGTTTTATCTGGATTACCTTAAAAATTCGCTCTCCGTACTTGACGGTAACGGCCGTTATAAGAAAAGTATTATCTCGGGTTTGACCGGTAAAGTTAAATTTTTACGCACTTTAAACAAGCCTTATGAGCTTATACCTGATAATAACAACGGTTTTTTTATTTCCGATTTCGGTAATGACCGTATACTGCATATAGATCAGGCCGGCGGACTTTTAAACATTATAGGCAGCAAAGGTTTGGCTGCCCGGGGTACGAATGTCGGACTTATGGGGCCGGAAGGAATAGCCCTGGATAAATACAACAATCTCTATATCGCTGATACCGGTAATTGCCGTATACTGTATGTAAACCAGGAAGGTGAATTTATTTACAGTTTTGGCAGCCGCGGGGAAGAAAAGGGGGAACTGTTGATGCCTGCCGGGCTGGCGCTCTCTCCTGACAACCGGAAAGTTTATGTATGCGACCGGGGCAACAACCGTATACAGGTATTTGATACTGAAGGTAATTATCTGGATGATTTCGGCAGTTCCTATTTGCATTTTCCCCGCAAGCTGCTGTTTGTACCGCAAAAAAAAGAGGCGGTGGTTGTGCTTGACGCGGAAAATGTTTATCTTATAAATGAAAACCGTTCCGAATATAAATCAATTTTTTACAGTGTTGGCGATTTTACATTTAAAAATGCTGATCCTGTATCCATGGTTTTTGATAATACCGGCCTATTATATATCAGTGATGTCAGTGGGCCTTCTATACGTATCTTTTCTCCTATGAAACTGATGTATGTAAACCTGAATGTGCAGACCGAACGTATCTATATGCGTAATTTTCCCAAGATTCTGGTAACTGTTTCGGTTAAAAACAGGGAGGGTATACCCATTACCGGATTGAAAAGTAAAAATTTTTCTATCTATGAGAACGGTATTGAAAAACCGGTAAAACTTAACCGGCGCAGGGAAGAGTATAATAATTTACGCCTGACCCTGCTGGTGGAAAAGTCAAAACAGGCGCAAAAGCGGAACAATATTTTAAAAAATATTGTAGAGGAACTTAGTGTATCCCTGAAGCGGGGTGACAAGATGCGTATTTTTTCTTTCGGCGGCGGTGCTCCGAAAAATGACGATACCTATAAGGATGTACTGCCCTATAATAACTCTGTTTTAAAAAATATTGACCGCAGTATCAGAGGAGAGTATTTTGAATCCTGTTATGTAGGAACAGTATTAAAAAAGGCCATTGATATAAACTTGAAAAACAATTATAAAAAAGGTATTGTTATTCTGGCTTTTACAGATTACCGTAAGGAGGTTTTTTTACCGGAAAAGTTTACTGTTTTGTGTGATTTTGCCGCCCACAACGGTATACCTTTGTATATTATTTATGCCGGAAAAGTCTCCCGCCGGGAAAATCCTTATTATTACTTTAAAAAAATGGCCCGTATAACCGACGGCAAGTTTGTTATTTATAAAAACCGTAAAAGTATTACCGGTATTTTACAGAATGTAAAAACTTTTAAAAACGGTTTTTATGACCTGGTTTATGAATCCTTTGCCAATACTCTCAAGACCGGTTCGTTTC
>CAZFAK010000242.1:0-4771 GCA_964517045.1 uncultured Spirochaetia bacterium
AGTCTGCTTATCTACTGCTGCTGTACTACTGAAGTTTTACTGGAACGGCTGGCTGAGACAACTACGCCGGAGACCGGCCTGAGTAAAACCGTTTTTCTGGAATGGTATAAAAAGGATATTGCGCAAAAAAACGAACTGTACAGCACATTTGCTGATATTATTATTAATACGGGTAAAAAAAATCCGGCTGACCTGGCCCGGCAAACAGAGCAGCTGCTTAGCGAAGAACTGGCTGTACGGTGTACGGCAGCAAATACTTACGGTAAAATTATACGGCTGACTACTTTTGGTGAAAGTCACGGACCTGCCCTGGGGGCTGTGCTGGACGGACTGCCGGCTGGTATTAATATCAGGGAAAATGATATTCAAACCGAACTTGACCGCCGCCGGCCGGGCCAGAGCAGTATTACTTCTCCCCGGCGGGAAAAAGACAAAATACATATTTTATCAGGTGTTTTTAACGGTAAAACAACCGGTACCCCTATTGCCCTGATCATCTATAATAAAGACAGCGATTCCGCTAAATACGAACCGATAAAAGACCTTTTTCGTCCCGGCCATGCTGATTTTACTTTTTGGCAAAAATTTTTCAACCGTGATTACCGGGGCGGGGGCCGTTCTTCGGGCCGGGAAACAGCTGCCAGAGTAGCCGGAGGCGCTATAGCCAAAAAAATTCTACGGCAAAGAGGAGTCTCTTTTTATGCCCATACCATAGCCATTGAAAATATCACAGCCGGCAAAATCGATTACGAACAAATAGAAAAAAACGAGATCCGCTGTGCTGATGCAGATGCTGCTGCAGAGATGATCAAAGCTGTTGCCCAAGCCCGCGCTGAAAAAGACTCGGTAGGCGGTATTGTCCAGCTGGAAATTCACGGTTTACCAGCCGGTCTGGGTGACCCTGTGTTTGCCAAACTGGACGCCCGTTTAACACAGGCTATTATGACTATCGGAGCTGTTAAAGCTGTTGAGATCGGACAGGGATTCGCTATCAGCAAAATGCGGGGTAGTAAAGCCAATGATAATATACGCAAAGAAGGTTTCTTAAGTAATAATGCCGGCGGTCTTCTCGGCGGTATTACTACCGGACAGCCGCTGATAATGCGCGCAGCGGTAAAACCAACTCCCTCTGTTGCCCGGCAGCAGCAGACAATAGACCGCTATAACCGCAACAGTATGATAAGTGTAGCCGGCCGGCACGATCCCTGCATTGTACCCCGTATTATTCCGGTTATGGAAACAATGGCTGCACTGGTTGTTCTTGATGCCTGGGAAATTCAAAAAAAACTGCATCCAGGCTCTCTTGCAGAAAATAATAACAAGGTGTAATTATATGATACAAAAATATCCATTTTTAAATAAAATTCCCGGACTGCAGACAATATTAAAAGATTGTCCTGAATTAACCGTAGCTGACAATATCAAACAGCTCACTGACCTGGCCTGCGGCAATCCCGATAATGATTATTTTACTGTTAAATATGATGTGGACGGCCGTAAAACAGTAGTTGAGGCTACCGTAGCCCGGGTACGCAACGGCATTGCTGTTAACTACCCGGAGCCCTATATGCGGCGGCGGGATCCTGATTGTATGCTTATCGGTGATGACCAGACCTCTGATAAACCAAAATTCAAGGATGTAATGGGCAGCAACTTCTCCGGACTGCGGGAAGAAACTCTGACCTGGCTTAGCCGGCAGAAACTGGCCCTGTTTGTTTTCCGTACCGGCCATGATAAAAGCGGAGACGAATCGATCGCAGTAGTGCCCCGTAACGCTGCTTTTTTTGCTCTGGGTCTGGCAATGCTGCAGGGGATCATGCCTGCATCTGAAATACCGGAAGATTTTGCACCTAAAAGCATTATTTATGTAGCTCCCACTTTCCGCCACACCCATTTTAACGGTAAACAAAGAGTAGTACATAACCGGACTGCGGATATGTATGAAATTTTTTCCTACAATTTATATCCGGGTCCCAGCGCCAAAAAAGGCGTATACGGTGTGCTTATCAACAAAGCTGAACAAGAGGGATGGGTCGTTCCCCATTGCTCTGCAGTACAGGTGGTTACGCCCTATGATAATATTACTACTTTCATGCATGAAGGAGCCAGCGGCGGCGGCAAAAGTGAAATGCTGGAAAATATTCACCGTTTACCTGACGGCAGGATGCTTAAAGGAGAGAATACAGTCACCGGCGAAAAACGCTATCTGGAGATACCGCGCAGCTGTGAGCTCCATCCTGTCTGTGATGACATGGCCTTATGTTCCCCGCATATTCAAAAAGAGGACGGTAAGGTCTGGATTATTGATGCGGAAAACGGCTGGTTTCTGCGCGTCAATCATATCACCGCTTACCAAACCGATCCGGTACTGGAAAAACTTACCATTCATCCCCGACAGCCTCTCTTTTTTCTTAACCTTGATGTTGTTCCCCGCGGAACAGCTCTGATATGGCAGCATATAATGGACAACCCCTCCCGCCCTTGTCCCAATCCGCGCGTGATAATGCCCCGTACCAGCTACCCGGATACAGTAACCAGGCCGGTTGCTGTTGATTACCGCAGCTTCGGTGTCCGTACACCGCCCTGTACCGGTAAAGATCCCAGCTACGGCATTATAGGTATGTTCCATATACTGCCGCCGGCACTGGCATGGCTATGGCGTCTGATCTCACCGCGAGGATTCGGCAATCCCAGTATAGTGGACAGCGAAAGTTTAAGCAGCGAAGGTGTTGGCAGTTACTGGCCTTTTGCAACCGGCCTGAAAGTTAATCAGGCTAACCTGCTTATTGAACAATTTTACCGGAGTGAAAAAACCAGGTATATTCTGGTACCCAACCAGCATATCGGCGCCTGGAAAGTGAGTTTCATGCCTCAATGGCTTACGCGCGAATATCTGGCGCGACGCGGTCCGGCTAAATTTCATAAAGAACAGCTGACTGCGGCCAGATGCTCATTACTGGGATACGCTTTAAAATCAGTCCGTATCGAAGGAATAAGAATAGCACACTGGTTTCTGGAAGTTGACAAACAAGAGGAAGTAGGTGAAGCCGGCTATGATAAAGGGGCGGCTATATTAAAAAAATTCTTTAATAAAAATCTCAAAGAGTTTTTAAAGCCTGAACTAAATATTAATGCCCGCCGTATTATAGAGTGCTGTCTGGATAACGGCAATCTGCAGGACTATAACAGTTTTTTTCCCGACTACGAACACCTGATCCAGAATGAGTAAAGGCGGAAAAACAAGGAAAATAAAATGATCCACGGCTGGGAAACACCCTTAAAATTACTGCGGCTGGAAATGAAACAAAAAAAATATGAAGGATGCCTGGTGCCTAATACCCTGACTGCTGCCGTAGAAGCAACAAATGAAAACACCCCCCCTGCCAAAATAGAAGCATTATACAGGGATTTAACAGAACTCAAACCTTCCTCCTCCTTTGGCTATACACAACCTTATAACCTGGAGCTTATAAAAAAAAATCAGCCGGAAAGCAACGTAAAGTGCCGGCTTGAACTTGATACTGAACAGCTTAAGCAGCGCTTTTATACAGCCTGGCAGGGCCGCTGCTGCGGTTGTTCCCTGGGTAAACCTGTAGAGGTACTGGGTATGTCGGGCTGGGGTAACTTAAACGGCCGCCAGGCTATTAAAAAGTATCTACAGAAAAAAAAGGCCTGGCCCCTCAGAGAGTATTTTCCCGCGCCCGCAGCAGAAGATAATATCCGGCCTGTGCAGTTTCCTCTTTCCTGCCGTGAAAATATCCATTATATAGAAGCTGACGATGACATACATTATACCCTTATCGGTCTTAAAGTTATGGAAGAAAAAGGATTTGATTTTAAATGGTATGATATCGCCCAGTTATGGAGTGACTCTCTACCTTATAATATGATCTGTACAGCCGAGACCCAGGCTTTTTTAAATTTTAACATGCACCGGCCCCGGATTGATATAGATCCGGAACACAGCTATCCTGACCCCGGGTTTACCAGCAGTAATTATAATCCCTACCGGGAATGGATCGGCGCCCAGATCCGGGCTGATTTTTTCGGTTATGCCGCAGCCGGGGATCCTGATCTGGCAGCAGAACTGGCCTGGCAGGACGCCCGCTGGACCCACCGCGGCAATGGTATCTACGGCGCGATGTTTATGGCAGCAGCCATTGCCGCCGCCTTTACCAACCCTGACCCTGAATTTATTATCAGAGCGGGGCTCTCCCGGATCCCGGCCCGCTGTAAACTAAGTGAAGCTGTTAACCAGGCTCTGACCTGGCAGAGGCAGTATAAAAATCCGGAAGAGTTTATGGCTCAGGTGGAAAAAAATTACAGTAATCTCTCACCGGTACACACCATTAACAATGCCTTGATTGTAGTAATGGCTCTTTTATACGCACCTTATGATTTTAATGCTGCTGTCTGTACCGCGGTCATGGCCGGGCTGGACACAGACTGTAACGGCGCTACTGCCGGCTCTATTGCCGGCGCTGCCGGCTGGGAGTACATCGAAGTCCAAATCGGCGAGAAAACGATGTACGTGACCGCCCCGTGGCGGTTCTTCTCGGTCTCTCGAACGACGGCTGTCGAAGAGCGGACCGAAAGCGGGACATCGGAGGTCGCCGCCTCGCACTCGTACGACGGACGGTATCCCGCGATGCTTCGCTACCGGATGAGTCCCGCGAACGTGAGTGTCATCGCCGACCAACCTGCTGATCGGCACATCTGGTGGGAGACGACTAGAATCGACGAGAACGGGTCGGTCGCACCGACGTCGCTC
>CAZFAK010000243.1:0-4741 GCA_964517045.1 uncultured Spirochaetia bacterium
CCGGCTATAAAACGCCGCATGAAAGCGACAAGCTCGGCGGCAATGCGGAAATATTATCACGGTTTTTCCGGCAATCACCAGTGCCCGGTGTGTCAGGGGCAGCGTCTGAACAGGCAAAGCCTGGCTGTCAGGATCAAGGGCCGCTCTATTGCTGAACTCAGCAGTATGTCTGTAGATGCCGCTTATGCTTTTTTTCAGAGCCTTGGTTTTTCTGATAACCGGCAGAAGATAAGCAGTGATATAATTAAAGAGATAAAAAACCGGCTTGGGTTTTTACAAAATGTAGGGCTGCAATATCTGACCCTGGACCGTTCCGCACCCGGTTTGTCCGGAGGTGAAGCACAGCGTATCCGCCTGGCCAGTCAGATAGGCAGCGCTCTGGTAGGTGTAATGTATATTCTGGACGAACCTACTATCGGTCTGCATCAGCAGGACAACCAAAGGCTGATACGTATGCTTAAACAGCTAAAAGACCAGGGGAATACAGTGCTCTGTGTAGAACATGATCAGAGTGTGATGCAGGCGGCTGACAACATTGTTGACTGCGGTCCCGGTGCGGGCCAGGGAGGGGGTGAAATAATTTTTTCCGGCAGTTATGAGGCTCTTTTAAAATCACAGCGGTCTTTGACAGCTGCTTATTTAAGGGGCGAAAAAAAAATAAGCCGGACCGGCCAGGTGCGTTCTCCGGGAAAAAATAAAATACAGATCAGGGGCGCGGCGCAGAATAATTTAAAAAATATTGATGTTACTTTTTACGGTTCCCTTTTTACCTGTGTAACCGGAGTCTCCGGCTCGGGCAAAAGCTCCCTGGTTAACCAGATACTGTATCCGGCTCTGGCTAACCGGCTTAACCGGGCGCAGTTTTCCGAGGGATGCTATAAGGCTGTAAACAGCCTGCAGGCTTTTGATAAGGTGATCAATATTGATCAAAGACCGCTGGGCCGCACTCCGCGCAGTAATCCGGCTACATATATCAGGCTTTTCAGTATTATACGTTCCTTTTTTGCCGGGCTGCCGGCTGCCAAAGTGCGTGGTTTTAAAAGCAGTAATTTCTCTTTTAATGTAAAAGGGGGACGCTGTGAAGCATGCAGGGGAGCCGGGGTTAAACAGGTGGAAATGCATTTTCTGCCTGATGTTTTTGTAACCTGTGAAGCATGCAGCGGAAAACGTTTTAACAGCGAGATACTGGAGGTAGTTTATAAAGATAAAAATATTGCGGATGTGCTTGATATGACAGCCGGAGAAGCAAATGATTTTTTTAAAAACATACCGGCTGCTGCCGCCATACTGGAAACAATGACCGCTGTTGGTCTGGATTATATAAAACTGGGTCAGTCTGCCACAACCCTGTCCGGGGGTGAAGCACAGCGTATTAAACTGGCCCGGGAACTGGGCCGTAAAGATACGGGCCATACCATTTACCTGCTTGACGAGCCAACTACAGGACTGCATTTTGCCGATGTAGAACGTCTGCTGCAGGTTCTGCAAAAGCTGACAGATAACGGTAATACTGTAATAGTTATTGAGCATAATCCTGATGTTATAAAATGCGCGGACTGGATTATTGACCTGGGACCGGAAGGGGGCCAAAACGGCGGACATATAATTGCCCAGGGCTCCCCCGGAGAGGTGGCAGCGGTTAAAGGTTCGCCTACCGGACGTTTTTTAAAAAAAAGATTAAGTAAGGAAAGATAATGTTTGAAGAGGAAATAAAAGAACTGGAAAAAACAGAGGCGGATTTAACCCGTCATCCGGACTGGGAGGAATTTTGGCATAAAAATATACAACAGCTCCGGGCCGGGGATCCGGAAACGGAAAAAGAGTTTTATGATTATCCTCTCCGCTCCGTAAAGGTTTTTAAAATAAAATTCAGGGCGCATGACAATGCCCGCCTTTGCGCCTGGTATCTGATTCCGGCATTTACATCCGGGAAACAGCATCCCTGTATAATTCATTTTCATGGCGCGGGCGGAAACAAAGGGATACCCGCTGATTATCTTAAATGGACTGATTTGGGTTTTGCTGTAATCGCATTGGATATACGGGAGCAGGGCGGAGAGAGCGGGAGTGCTGCTGCTGCTGCCAGGGGGCGGTTTGATAATCCTTATTGCCGGGGGATTCTTGATAAAGAGGAAAGCTATATAAAAGATATATATCTTGATGCAGTAGGCACTATTGATCTGGCAATGACCTTTCCGGAAATTGATCCTGACTATATTGTGCTGGAAGGCGGCAGCCAGGGTGGAGGTTTATGTCTGGCCGGCGCTGCGCTGCATCAAAGCGTACGTTATATCATGGCGGACGTACCCAGCATGTGTCATCTGGAAGCAAGGGTTAAGGGTTTTAACGGTGTGCTGGCCGGAGTCAGTAAATATCTGGCGCAGCGGCCCGCAGATTTTAAACAGGTAAGAGAAACACTCAGCTACTTTGATATTATCAATATAGCGGCAAAAATAAAAGCTGATATTTTAGCATCGGTAGGTTTACGGGATGATATTTGCCCTGCTGCAATGTTTTTTGCAGCCTATAATAGAATTAAAACTTCCAAAGAGGTAAAGATCTATTATTTCAACGGGCATGAGGGAGGCGGTAAATATCATGAGGATCTTAAACTGCGCCGGGCTGCCGCGCTTTTAGATAACCGGGATAAGTTACAGCTGGCTTTATAAAATGCTGTCAGCCGGCACCTGAACAGATGCTGGTAATGGGCCCGCGGTGACTCGAACACCGGACCAAGGGATTATGAGTCCCCTGCTCTAACCAACTGAGCTACGGGCCCGAAAGAGCATAATCTTAACATATAATAAGGAAAAAGTAAATTTTAAGGGGGTGTTTGGTTGCTTTTTATTTAATTTTTTAGTATAATTAAGCCTCTTTACAGGGATAGCACAAGTTATTATTTATGAAATTCTTGTCAGCAGATTATTTATTATTTAATTTTTATTATCAGGAGAGATAAATGTCAAAAAAAATGATTCTATCAGTGTTATTTATTTTAGCAGTTATGTATCTTTTTACTGTTTCAGCTTGCGGAGAGGAGGGAGATAATCCAAGTGAGCCGAACACAGAAGTTACTTATATAACGAATAATAATTACTACTATTACACTAATATAATTACGAATGAGGATGGAAGCCCATATCCGGAATTAACAGAGCTAATATGGGAAGAGACTAATGATGTGGTTATTTTAACAAGATATCTCGGTACGGATAAAACTGTTGTAATTCCGCCGGGTATTAATGGAAAACCCGTTAGTAAATTGAGTAATACTTTTAATCGCTATAACACCGGCGGTGCTATTGTTAATATAACTAATGTTGTTATTCCCACAACCGTAACCAATATAGGCCCGAAGGCTTTTGGCGGTGATATTTTAGCATATGGTATAACCTTGCCCTATTCAATAATAGTCATCGAAAACAATGCTTTTATTGAAACCGAATTTACTGATATTTTTATTCCTGCTTCAGTAAAATTAATTGAAAGCGGTGCTATTGTACACACTGAATTAACCAATATGGTGCTTGAGGTAACAGGTAGTGCTGTTATAGAAGGCGGAGCTTTTAACCTTAATGATTATTTAAAAACCGTAGAAATTTTATCGGCTCCGCCTTCTGTTTTTGGAGGTGATCCCTTTGCAAGTTGTCCTGCTTTAACAGCTATAAAGGTTCCAGCCAGCGAATATGTAAACTATACTAACGATGTTAACTGGGCTGCTCATACCAATATTATCGTAACTAACTGGTGATGTTTTTGACGGCAGTAATTACCTGGCTAACATGACTGAAGTTGTTGATGAATACGGTGTTAGCTGCCTGCAGCGGTGAATCAGTAATATTACAGAACCTGCTAAGAGAATGTTGACTTCATTTATTACTAAGCAGCCTGCTTATTTTGTTAAAAATGTACCTCAAAGAAATGGTATAAAGAGAAGTTATTATCAAAACGTTGATTCTGAGTTAGTTATGTGTTATGGGAGAAATTCAGATGGAACATTGATTGAAGAAAGAGAAATATATCTTTATAGACCGGAAAACTGTGATAATTATGATTTTTTAATTGACCTTAATAAAAAGGAAACATAGCCCCAAACCCGACAATCAATCCCCCGTCTCCCTCTCCCTACGTGTTAATTATTTATTTCTGATCGTATATTTTATCGAATTGCGGTCATAGTTTTTCGCCCATTCCTCCCTGCTCTCCGTGCTTCTCCGCGGTGCTCGGTGTCCATTGTTCCCTCAAATAAAAAAATCTCGGGGCGGCGGCCGGGGTCTCTCTCCCGGCACTGCCAGTGCCTGACGAAATGTACGCTGCATGCGGAAGGAACACCGCCTGCAGCTGCAGGACGCAGTAAAGGTTATAAGCTGCCGGCGCCTAACAGTGCTGAAATCGTCAAGCTGTCTAGTGCAGGATGCGCTGATGCCGCGCAAGCACCAGGAGGGTGCGATATAGCGCGGCGCTTTGAGCGCCCTCTGACAAGGCATAAAAGTTCTGACCGCAGGGGAAGAACGGGCCATATCCAGGTTTACGACTATGACCTGGCAGCCAGAATTGCCCAATTTCATCCAGGTAATGACTGATTTATGGTATAATTAATCAGTGACAAGCGTATTAAATTCACTGCTGTTTTCTACAGGTTTTTACCGGCAAAAAATTTCCTTTTTACATGGGCACAGCTACGACCCGTTTGGCTCCCTGGAGAAACAACGGACGAAGACGGATAACGATAAGCTGTTTA
>CAZFAK010000244.1:0-1707 GCA_964517045.1 uncultured Spirochaetia bacterium
ATTATTATGTAATTGACCATACTAATGGAAACGGTTTAATGTTTTCCAGGGTACATGATGACGGAACGGTAGCAACTACAGCCTCACAAACAATCGGCGATGTTGAAATAGCTTTGGCTTTATTATTTGCTGACGCCAACTACGGTTCTGCCGGCAGTATTAATTACAAACAGGAAGCAGCCAGACTGCTTACTAATATAATAAATCATGAAGTCAATGCCGGTGATTATATGATACCCAGTGACACCGGCTGGAATATTGGTGACGATGTCTCCTTTTCTGATATGGCAATGGGAGGTTATTGTGAAATCTTTGCCCATGCCACCGGCGACCCCCGCTGGTTATCTATTTCCTCCAATGCCTATGATCTGCTAGAACATTTTTATACCAATTATAACACCGGCTTATATGCAGATTACTGTAAAACCAACGGCAGTGCCGCTACAGGAAGTCACGGCGGATTTGGTGATAACTATGAATATCCATCTGCAAACTCTGCTTACAGGATTATTATCGATTACTTATGGTATGGTACCCAGCATTCTTATCTTGCTTTCTCTAACAACTACATACAATCTGCCTGGATCAGCAATAAAGAGAACGGTGATCCGCACCAAATCCGTGACGGTTATGACCTGACAGGAGGAGATGTGGGAGCTAATGTTGATAAACAATGCTCTTTCCCCGGTACTTTTGGTACAGCAGCTATGGTGCATGTTCATCATCAACAATGGCTTAATCTGCTCTATGAGCGGGTAAAAGATATGCTTTATACGCTTAGTGATTGGCAGCAATGGGGTGAAGTAAACGATACTATGCGCGCTTTTACCATGATAATCATGAGCGGCAACTTTAATAATATCTACGAGTTTACTACAAATGATGTATATATATATAATATAACACCGATGACAAGCTGTTATAATGATAACATCACTATAACAGGTAAGGGTTTCAAGGATATTCAGGGCACCGGTAATGTTTATTTTGATACCTTCCCTGCTGTTTCTGTCTCCAACTGGAACGACACTAACATTACGGTTACCGTACCAAGCGGCTTTACTTCCGGCAATATATCAGTCAGTAACAGCGCCGGTTATGGTGATCAGTACAGCGGCTTTAGCGTACAAGCGCTTACAATTAGCAATTTTTCACCCTCCTCCGGAACAGCTGGAACTACCATTACTATAAACGGCAATGATTTCGGCAGTGCCTTAAGCACTCCTGTAACGACTAATATATACATGCTGGCAAATAACCGGGATCATACTATTTACCGTCTTGATGATAACAGCTACGGCTATAATGACCAAAGCGCAGATATTATCGGTAACGGCAGCGGCGGTACAAGAGATACCAGGTATTTTATGACTTTTTCCCTTAAAGATATCCCTGCCGGCGCCACTGTAACATCTGCTATTCTTCACCTTTATATAAAAGGTAATAATGCGATTTATCCTTTAAACATAGATCATGTCGCCTATAGTAATCAGTTTAACACTGCTACTACAATTGCTTTATCAAACCGTTACCATTGCTGGGGAAGCCACCGCAATGTCTTAGCAAGTGCTTTTGCAAATTTTTCAACAGCTGCTATTCCAGATGGAGGCAATAAGCAATGGTGCGCTTTATCTCTAGGTACGGACCGGGTCCAGTATAGCAGTGACAATCCGCTGCCCTGGAATGAAACTGACGGCTCAGACCGTA
>CAZFAK010000244.1:1717-4735 GCA_964517045.1 uncultured Spirochaetia bacterium
ATAATGACGGTCTGGCTTCTGCATGGGACCAGTTTCAACTGGACACAGATAACTCCGCTAATAAACCTTATCTTGAGATAAAATATGCATCTTATAACGGTCTGGTTGAAATAAACGGCACACCGGCAAATATTTTATCCTGGAATAACAGCCAAATCCAGGTAACAGTAGCTGCCGGAACTACTTCCGGTTATATTACCGTATCCAACAACTGTATGGATACCAGCACTACAATGTTCACTATCTCCGGCGGCGGCAGCGCTGCAAGTTTAAGTTTGCCTGCCAGCAACTCCTATACAACTAATTCCACCCCTGCTTTTTCCTGGACAGATGATCCGGTTATTGCTACCAACCGTATACTTATAAGCAGTAATAACTTTATTACAACCAATATTGACAGCCAAAATGCGGATATGACATCATTTACACCGGGTACTGCCTTAAGTGAAGGAACAAACTTCTGGAAAATTATAAGTTATGAAGCCGGAGGAGATAGCTATGAATCTTCTACTTATTTTTTTATTATTGATCTTAGTCCCCCGGCTGTAATTAACATAACAACGCCTACCAATAACCAGCTAACCGGTGATGCGACACCAACAGTTGCTTATACAGCAGCTGATGATACGCTTAATGGCTACATAGGCTATGGCAATTGTATTTACCAAATTGAAGTATCTTCCAATTATGATTTTACCGATACAGTACTCGCAACCAATAACCTTACTTCCCTGTCTTTCGTACCGGCAAATCCTTTAACTGATGGGGATTACTACATAAGGGCCCGGCCAAGTGACGGGCTAGGTAATACAGCGGGATGGAGCAGCTCCAACAATTTTACTATAGATACTACCGGTCCATCTCAGGTTACCTTAATTTCACCACCGAATGGGTACTGGACTACCAATTTAAATAATAATTTTTTATGGAATAAGGCTACTGATCTTTCCAGTCCTATAGCTGATTACACTATCCAGTTTGCAACTAACACTCAATTCAATACAATATCATTAAGTAATATCATTATGACTACTAATGCTGATATAACCTTGCCAGCTGACGGGACATTTTACTGGCGGGTAGGGGCTACAGATATGCTGGGCAATAAAGGATCAAACAGCACTCACAGAGCCATAAACATTGACACCACAGCTCCGTTGCTGACACTTAATGAAAAAACTATTGTGAATACCACTAATTTAACTTTTAACTGGAGCGCAGAAGATGGAACGGGCAGCGGAGTTTCCAATTATACTTTTGCTATAAGCAGTAACTTATTCAATACGGTTATGTTTACTACCAACCTAACGCCGTCTAATGAATCCCTGATACTTACGGTTCCGTTTAATCAGGACTGGTCTTGGCGCATAACCGCTTACGATAATTTAGGCAATTTTACAACGCTTGCAGATAATTTTATCAGCCGGATCGGTTTAACCTTTGCTCCAGCTGTCGGACCCAATCCCCTGTATAACTCTCCCCTTTATATATATGGTCTCGGTTATGACTCAGTTGTTGAAATTTACAGTGTAAATGGGAAACTAATCAATAAATATAAAAATATTAGTGATGATTTTATTGCACCTGGTATATTTACATGGGATTTGAAAAATTTTAATAGTGACATTATTGCCTCCGGAGTATATCTTGTCATTGTAAAAAAGACTGCTAAGAGTAAAGGAAAAATATTTAAAATTACTATTTCAAAATAGAATTATATAATATATTTAGGATAAATAATGAAGCTGAAGATAAAAGGAGTTATATCTGTAAAAAATATTAAAAGATACCAAAAGCGTGTTAACCGTCTTATGCAGCAAATGACTATTACAGAAAAAGCTGCGCAACTTTTACATGAAGCTGGGGCAGTAGAACGTTTAGGTATTCCTTCATATAACTGGTGGAATGAATGCCTGCATGGTATAGCCAGGGCTGGTAAAGCAACAGTTTTCCCACAGGCTATTGCTCTGGCCGCTACTTTTGACCGTAAGCTGATTTACAGATGTTTTACAGCTATTTCGGATGAAGCCCGGGCCAAACATCATTATGCCCAAAAAAAGGGACATAATACTCAGTACAAAGGACTTACTTACTGGACGCCGAATATAAATATTTTCCGCGACCCGCGCTGGGGACGCGGTCAGGAAACCTATGGTGAGGATCCATATCTTACAGGTGAAATCGGAGTACAGGTTATCAGAGGAATGCAGGGTAATGATAAAAAATACTTAAAACTGGCAGCCTGTGCTAAACATTTTGCCGTACATAGCGGCCCGGAAAAAGAACGCCATCATTTTAATGCCATTGCTTCCAGGAAAGATATGGAAGAAACATACCTTCCGGCTTTCCGCAAAGCAGTAGCTGCTGGTGTTGAAGCGGTTATGGGTGCCTATAATCGCACCAATGGAGAAGCCTGCTGTGCCAGCCCCAGCCTGATTAATAATATTCTGCGTAAAAAATGGGGTTTCCAGGGACATTTTGTTTCTGACTGCTGGGCTGTTAGAGACTTTCATAAACATCACAAAATCACCCAAACGCCTCAGGAATCAGTTCAGCTGGCTCTTAAGCAAGGTTGTGATCTGAACTGCGGCTGTACCTATGAATATATACTCCAGGCTAATAAAAATGGTTTGATAACTGAGGAGGATATTAATACATGTTTAAAGCGGGTTTTACTTACCCGTTTTAAACTGGGGATGTTTGCTAAAAAAAAACATAAATACACCAAAATTAAAACAAGCAAGGTTAATTGTAGCAAACACAAAAAACTGGCGCTTGAGGCAGCACGGAAATCTATAGTCTTACTTAAAAATAACGGGGTACTGCCGCTTAAATCTAAAGATAAAAAATTACTTGTAACCGGTCCTCTGGCAGCCGATGTTAATTTTATGCTTGGAAATTATGCAGGTATGAGTAACCGTATAACCACCCTGGCTGAAGGTATAATTAGTGAATGTGGTGAGGAAAAAGTAGTTGATTACAAACCGGGATGTATGCTCAACTCTTTCAATAAAAACA
>CAZFAK010000245.1:0-4715 GCA_964517045.1 uncultured Spirochaetia bacterium
TATACTATCGGAAAAAATATGTACGCCTCCCATTTGTCCCTGAAAAATGATTATAACATAAGCTGTCCCGAGATTGATCTGCTGGTTAACCTGACCAAAGAACACCGTGCCCCCCTGGGCGCTAAAATGTGCGGCAAGGGTTTTGGCGGCAGTTTACTGGTACTACTTGACAAAAACCGTCAAAATGATTATATTGAGTTCATTAAAAAAAAATATCTGGAAAAAACAAATAAAAAATTGCAAATTATACCGGTTTCACTGGTAAATGGTATTAAAATTCAAAATGATGTTGAAAAAATATAGGTGTTTATAGTAAAATACTGCCCGCAGGAGAAAAAAAAATGATTGAAGTAGATAATTTGTCCAAAAAATACGGTGACTTTCTCGCCCTGGAGAATATAAACTTTTCCGTAAATAAAGGTGAGATCCTGGGTCTGCTTGGCCCCAACGGAGCTGGTAAAACCACTACCATCCGCATATTATGTTCCTATCTGGCTCCTACCAGCGGAACTATCCGTATCAAAGATCTTGATGTACAGCGTAATGATATTGCCACCAGGGAAAAGATCGGCTACCTGCCGGAATCAGCTCCGCTTTACAAAGATATGATCGTTTATGACTATCTGGCTTTTATTGCCTCCCTGCGCCGGATCAATGACCAGGCTATACCGGGACGTATAAAAGAACTCAGTGCGACCTGCGGTATTGGAGAAGTGGTGCACAAAAGCATCAATGAACTCTCCAAAGGTTACCGCCAGCGCGTAGGACTGGCGCAGGCCCTGATGAGCGATCCCGAGATACTGGTCCTGGACGAACCTACTTCCGGGCTTGATCCCAACCAGATCATAGAGATACGGGAACTGATAAAAAAAATAAGCAAAGAAAAAACCATTATTCTCTGCAGTCATATTTTAAGTGAAATAGAAGCAACCTGTGACCGGGTGGTTATTATTAATGAGGGCCGGATTGCTGCTGACGGTACTCTGGACGAACTTAAAAACAAGCATGGCAGTGCCTCCTATATCACAGCCCGTTTCAAAGATGCAGCTGCAGACAGTGTCAGCAGTGAACTTAAAACCATAACCGGTATTGACGAGGTTAAAGTAAACAGTGAGAATGACAACAGTATAACAGCCAGAATAAAAGTCAGCGGCAGCGAAGATATCTCTTCCGCTGTTTTCAATCTGGCCAAATCCCGGGAATGGACCCTGGTAAATCTGAATCAGGAAAGCAGCTCTCTGGAAAGTATATTTCTGGAATTAACCAGTAAATAATTTAAAAGGATATTAACTTTATGGATAAAAAACAAATCTTAAACATAGCCCGCAAAGAATTCAGTTACTTTTTCTACATGCCAATGGCTTACATTGCCTTATTTGCTTTTATTCTGGCAACAGCGCTTTTCTTTTTTGTGATCCCGTTCAAAATTACCCAGCCTCCCATATATCCATTTTTCATTCTGGGTCAATCCAGCATAGAAGGTCTGATACGTCTTCTGCCCTATCTTTTTACCCTGTTCATACCTGCTGTCACCATGCGCGCCTTTTCCGAGGAGTTTGATACCGGCACCTATGAAATGCTGGCTACGCTGCCGATACGCACTTCAGAACTGGTTTTAGGCAAATTCCTGGCATCTTTTTTACTGACTATGGTAATGATCGCGACCACCCTCTTTATACCCTTTACGGTAATGCTGGTCGGCACTCCGGACTGGGGTGCTGTTTTTTGCGGTTATCTCGGTGCGCTTTTTCTCGCCGCCATGTTTGCTTCTATCGGTATTTTTGCCTCCTCCCTCACTAAGAATCAAATAACAGCTTTTATTATTGCAGTAGCTATCTGCGCCCTTTTTGCTTTGTTCTACGATGCCATGTTCTTTTTACCCACAGCTATCCTCACAGTTGTGCGCTATTTCAGTGCCAACTACCATGTCAATAACTTTGCCAGGGGTTTAATAGACCTGCGCGATATAGTTTATATGCTAAGTGTAACTGTCGTTTTTCTGTTTATGACCTACTACAGACTGGAAATTAAACTTAAAAGTAAAAATTAAAGGAAAAATTATGAATCTGAAAAATAATGCCATATTAAAATTTATAAATACAAACAGTACCTATGTTCTTATCTTTATTATAATTATACTTATCAATATTATGCTGGGGGTTTTCTCTTCAGCAGTACGTCTGGATCTTACGGAAAACGGCGCCTATTCCCTCTCCCCAGTCAGCAGAAAAGCAGTACGCAAACTTATAGACCCGCTCACAATTAAACTTTTTTACAGCGACAACCTTACTTCCGAGTACCGCAGCACCAAAATATATCTGAATGAGTTGCTGGCCGAATATAAAATGCTGGGCGACGGTAAAGTGATCATTGAAAAATACGACTGTACTGAAGACAAGGACGATGAAAAAGATAACAGCAAGGTACAGGCCAATATTAAAAAAGCAGCTAATTACCGCATCCGCCCGCAGATTATCCAGAAAGTAGAAACCAGTAAAGCAACCAAAGTAAAAGTTATTTTCGGACTGGCTATTATCTGCGGCGATATTATCGAGACAATTGATTTTATTGAATCGGAAAAAGGGCTTGAGTTTAAAATTACTTCCGTTATAGAACAGATCAATAATAAAATCAGTACTTTTAACCGGCTGAATAATAAAAATAAAAAAGTAAATGTCAAACTTATGCTAACCGAGGAACTGATTGAACTCTCCCAACAAAATGACGTTGTACAGGATCTCTCCCAGGTAAAAAGCAAAACAGAAAAAGCATTTAAAAAATGCAATGCCCGTGCCTTTAATACGCTTGAGTTGAATATAATTACAGATTTTAAAAATAATAAACAGCAGCAGCTCATAGAACAATATCAGTTACGGGAACTGCCCCTGCAGACCCAGGAGGGCAGTGAAGTTCCTGGTGTAGCAGCTATAGCAGTAAGCAGGGAAAAGCAGACCGCAAGCGGTGATACTACCAATGTATATGAGATCATAGAACTGCTCCAGCCCCAGCTTGCTTTTACCGGCCAGGGATTACAACAGATATTTGCCACAATGGAGCTGGATCAGCTTAAGGAATATATAGATACTGCTGTTGATAATGTTCTGGATATCAACTCTAAAATTGCTTATCTGCAGGACAAAGATTGTGTCAGCCTGGAAGCACCGCGTTCCCGCAATCCTATGCAGAGACAGCAGCAGCAGGCAGAGGCTTCGGTTTTTAACAAGCTTTTAAGTGAGCACTATACTATTGAAAAAATAGATGCTGCGGATTTGACCCAGAAAGATGCCAACACCCTTATTATAGCCGGCCCCCGGGAAAAATTTACAGACTGGGAGCTTTTTAAAATTGATCAGTATCTTATGCAGGGGAAAAACCTGGTAATTTTCAACGATGCCCTGAAGGAAACCAGACAAAGAAGTCCTTACGGCCGGGGCAACAGTGTCAGTTTTGTACCGCATACTACCGGACTGGAAAAAATGCTGCAGCATTACGGCGTCAGTCTTAAACCGGCCCTGATAATGGACGACGTTTGTCTTGAACCACCGCAGGGCAGATTAGACAAAGTTCATTACATTCCTATTATAAAAGAACCTTCTATAAATAATGATTTGAAGATAATGGCTAATATAAAAGAATTTTATAATATACTGCCCAGTCCTTTAAAAATAGTCTCCAATAATATTGATTTTGATAAAATTACTGTAACACCGGTTTTCTCCTCCTCTGAAAGGGCATGGCTTGAGGAAAAGCGCTTATCAGCGCGTATGCTGCAGTTCGCATCACCTCCGGATAAAGAAAAGATGCAGTCCTATGTGCAGGCTTATATAATGGAAGGTGAATTCCCCAGTTATTTTACTGATAAAGGTGTACCCGCAAAAAGTACCAATGCGCAAAAAAAGACTGATGTAAAAAAAGACAGTTTTGACACCAAAAAACCCTTTATCAAAAACGGCAAGCCGGCGCGTATCTTTGTGACAGCCAACTCCCGTCTGATTAAAGACCAGCTTTTCAAGGCTCAGATCGGACAGATGCTGGGTGTGCAGAACAATGCTTCCATGATACTTAATATTATTGATTATATAAACGGTAAAAAAGAGTGGGCTGTTTTACGCACTAAAGCGCAAAAATACCGCCCCATTGCCAAACCGGCAGAAGACGCTTCATGGTTTGTTAAACTCTTTACCTCCCATGAACTGCTAAGAATTTATAATCTGGTACTGATACCTCTACTCATAATTTTAATAGGTATCTTCTTCTATTTCAGGTACCAAAAAAAGAAAAAAGAGTTACGTATCAAATTTCTGCAGCAATAAAGGATTATTTTATGAATAAGAAAAATCTTTATTTATTAGTTATAATAGTAATTCTAAGCGCGGGTATCTATCTGATCAAAAATACCGGCGGCAACAAAAGAATAACCTGGGATGGTGCGGAGAGTAAAGTCACCGCCATAGCCATATCCAATAAAAATAAAAATATTACCATCGTTAAAAAAGACGGCAAATGGCAGACAGTTAAAGAGCATTATATCCTGCGCAGCCAGGATATAGATAAAATGGCAGCTGTTTTTACCAATAAACGCAATTTTGAATTTGTAAGTGCGGAAAAAAATTATAACTATTATCAGCTGGATGCTGATAATGGTTTATATATTAAAGGAACTTACGCTAACAAAGACCACAAAAAGCTGCTTATCGGTAAAACTGCCAGCACCA
>CAZFAK010000246.1:0-4696 GCA_964517045.1 uncultured Spirochaetia bacterium
TTCGGAAAACAAACCTTTTGCGTTCCGAAAAAGATTTTTGTTTGTTTTTATTGTTATTTTTTTTTTTTTTTTTAGTATTATCAGTTGTTTTTTTTTCCATATATATAATCCTTTAAAAGGGGACATCTCCCTCGCCGATACCGTTGTTTTCCCAGTTTTGCGGCTCGGGAATAGGAATATCTTTCTGATCCTGATTTGCAGCAGCCGGCTGAGCCGGCGCCGGATTAGTATTATCACCTTTACTACCGGTAAACTGTACAAAATTGGCTATTATTTTAACTTTAGACCGTTTTTGTCCGTTTTTATCCTCGAAACGGTCCTGCTGCAGTCTGCCCTGCACAACAACCTGTCTTCCTTTTTTAAGATACTGGGAACAGGTAGTGGCGGTTTTATTCCAGGCAGTTATATCAAAAAAATTTACTTCGTTATTCTGACCGCCGCGGTTATTGGCAACTGAAAAACGGCATACCGGTGTCTGGTTCTGCGGTGTATAAGAGAGTTCCGGGTCTCTGGTCAGACGGCCGACAACAGTTACTACATTAATATCCAAAGCCATTAGCTTGCCCTTTTATTTTCCATTTTTTTATATTCCAGTTTAACGAACATGAATTTTAAAATTTCATCAAAATGTTTAAGTTCTGAAGTTAATTCATTGATCAGTAAACTGTCCGCTTCCAAAACAAACAGATAGTAATGTCCCTCAAGCTGCCTTTTAACAGGATAACCCAGGGGTTTTACTTTCATATCTTCTTCACTGATAATATTGACATTTTTACTTTTCAGCAGTTCCTGGACATTTTTCAGTGAAGAATGATATACAGATTCCTGCCGGTTGAATATAAATATCAGTTCATATTTATTGGTCATAGTTACACACTCCTTCTGGTCTTCGTTTCTCCTGTTTTTCAGAATAAAATTCCCGTAAAAGCAGGAGAACAAGGATTTTTAGAGCGGTAATGTTAACATTTATGATAATAAAATGCAAGTAAAATTTTAATTTTTTTCAGGCAGAAAAGTACCTGAGAAACAATTCCAGTCAGACAACCCGTAACCCGAACACTCCCTCAATATGCTGCAATTTTTCAATAAGTACGGCAGACGGTTCAACGTTAACATCAATAAGGGTATAAGCTGTTTCATCCCGGCTGTTATTACTGAGGTCACTGATATTTAAATCCTCATCACCAATAGCATCTGTAAAGGCGCCCAGCATTTTGGGCTTGTTTTTATGGATAATAGTCAGCCTGGATTCCCCCTCTTTTTTTACTCCTACACTGGTATCAGGGAAATTAACAGAGTTAACAATATTACCGTTTAACAGATAATCTTTTATCTGGGAACAGGCCATAGTGGCACAATTATTTTCCGCTTCAGGAGTTGAAGCACCGAGATGCGGAATACAGACAACGTTCTTGTTTTCCATAAGTTTTGCATCAGCAAAATCAGTCACATAAGCAGCTGCTTTACCTGTATTTAAAGCTTCTGCAAGGTCATCAGCATTCACAAGTCCGCCTCTGGCAAAATTAACAATACGGACTCCGTCTTTCATTTTGGATAATAAGCCGGTATTAATAAAATTTCTGGTTGTATCTACTACAGGTATGTGCAGGGAAAGGTAATCAAGACGGGGCAGCATCTCATCAAGATCTGCAGCCTGACTTACATGATTGGGTATACGCCAGGCATTTTCCACAGAGAGATAAGGATCATAACCGATAACTTTCATTCCCAGATCTGAAGCAGCTTCTGCCACCAGCACGCCAATAGCACCCAGTCCGATAATACCGATAGTCTTTCCCTTTATTTCCGGACCGGCAAATTGTTTTTTAATCTTTTCAGCAGCCTTGGCTATATCGCTTTTGTCCTCTACTCCCTCTAAAGCTTGTATCCCCTGAACTATCTTACGGGAGCCCAGTAACAGCCCGGCTATAACCAGTTCCTTAACCGCATTGGCATTGGCACCCGGTGTGTTGAAAACACATATCCCGCGTTTTGTACACTCACTAACCGGAATGTTATTTACACCGGCACCGGCTCTGCCTATAGCGATAAGATTATCAGGAAGATCCGCCGGTTGTAATTTATAACTTCTTAACACAATGGCATCCGGCGCAGATTCATTATCATCAACTTTAAAGTTTTTACTCTCAAACAGGTCAAGCCCGCGCCTGGCTATTTTGTTATATGTTTTTATCTTGTACATAGTTTTTCCTTTTTTTAAAATTCTATACTTGTTCCCAGAAAAAGCGAGGTATCAAATTCCTCTACGCCGGGAATATACACGATATCTTCACCGGTAATATTTTTAGCTAAAAAATATAATTCTGTTTTTTTATTTATATATACAGAGAGAGCGGTGTTAAGTACTGCTGTTTTTTTTAAAGTATGCCATGATATATTATGCAGACTGTCTTTCTGCCGTACTTTTTCACCGTAATTATATTCCAGCTCAAGCGAGAGAGACATTACTTTACGCTCAGCCTTTTTACTGAAAATATTTAAAGTTCCGCCTGTCTTCAACTGTAAGGCAGGGGTAAAAGACAATTTACCGCGCCATGGATAAAAATATTTCAAACTGATATCATAAACAAATCTCTTCTCCAGATTGAGGCTGGCTGTAAAAACCGTGCCCAGCGCCGGAAAATGTTTTTTATAATAACTGTTTTTTAGATTGTAGTGATCACAGTAAAAACTTTCTTTATACCAGAAATAATCAAAATAGGGTAATACCATAAATTGTAAAATATTTTGATAATTAAAGTTAAATTTAATATAAGCACGCCAGTACCGGTCAAAAACGCGGGGAATATCGGGATAGATAAATTTTGCAGCCAGAAATCTCTCTTTATATACAAGCATGCTTTCATCACCGCTCACACCAAACTGCAGCTGAAAAAATTTACTTATATCTTTAAAACGGAAAAACAGATGAGGATAAATAAAAAAGCTGTTTATCTCCTTTAGAGCAGGACAATAGTAACCGCCGGCAGCAGCCATAAAAATTATTTTTTTAAACAGTTCAAACTGATAGCCCGCTTTAAAAACCATTTTATGCTGGTCAGCAGAAGAGTTGGTGCCCTCATTATGGCGCTCTGTTAATTTATATTTATATAAAAAAGAACCTTCAAAATAGTTAAGTTCTGATCTGGCCAGGCGCAACATTAATTCATTACGGGTACTGAAATGTTCAAATCCGGCTATGTTACTGCTGATAAAGGAATTGCCGGTTTCATTCAATGACTGCAGATCCAGCAGCATATTATTCCGGCTTAGCTCCGCATCCAGCTGAAAGGAAAGCAGGCGGTGTTCCAGCCCGGTTTCCGGAGTGATAAAATCATAAAGACCTTCATTGCGTTTACCATAAAACAGTTTACCGCCCAGACGTAATGATTTATTAAAATAATGCAGCCCGAGGTTAACGTTATAATAATTAAAAGCCGAGTTGGTGGATATATGATCCGCATTAAACATTTCCCGCCGCACCAGACTGCTGTTGTTCAGTTTCAGACCAATATCATAGGCAAAGTTTTTAAAACTTTTACTAAAATCAAAAAGCGTCTGCAACTGATAGCCTGTACCGAAAAGAAGGTCAAAACGTTTCAGGGAATAACCTTTTCGTGCCGGTAATGTTTCAGCGGTAACCGGATCGCGTCGTATTATGGCAGAGGGATCCTCTGCCTCCTCCCGGTCATTGGTCAGAGTAAAAAGTTCAGCGTTTTGCCGGTCATCATACTGTTCCTCATTGGAAAGAAAAGTTTTTACTGTTTTTTCCCGATTCAGACCTATATCAGTAATATTATCACTTTCCCGGTTGCTGCTTACCTTGCCCTCGTCTGATACGGAAAAATCTCTCTCTTCTTCTACAAAGCGCTCTGTATCACCCTCTTCCTCAAGCTCAAATTCCTCATCCTGGGACCAAAGCGGTATACACAATAAAAGAAAAAGTAAAAATAATAACTTTAATTTTAGACTCATATTTTACTCCGGAATTTTTTTTAAATATGATGAAGAGGGATAATTCTGTTTCAGTTTGGTAAACAACTCCCGGGCATCATTAATATTACCAGTCTGATAAGCGGCAATACCGATCATATATAGAACTTTTTCGCCATGTACAATCTCCGGATAATCCTGATTATACATATAACGTAAAGACTGACCCTCATTATAAGCAAGCAGATACTGTTTTTTAGTAAAATAATATTCCAGCAGTTGCAGCTGGGAAAGGGCCGCTATTTTTTTTACAGAATACTCTGTAACTTTTTTATAATGTTTTAAAGCTGCCACCTCTTCATCTTCCTTATCCAGCAGTTGAGCTATTTTATAATGTGCCCGGGCCAGGGCCTCATCATCCTGAAGCTCAGGCAGCAGTTCTTTAAGTTGCTGCAGGTCAGAAGTACGGCTGACTTTCCCGCGGTCATCAGACTGAATCTGCCGGTTTAATATAGCTGCTATCCGTTTTTTAAGATCCGTACGGCCGGATTTGTCTCTTATATCTTTATATATCCGGTTAGCCTCTCCGGTCTTACCAAGAGCGGCCAACTCCTCGGCTATACCCATGCGCGCATCCCAGTAAAATTCATTCCGGCCTGCTGCTGTAACTTTTTTGTATAAAGCAACAGCCCGGGAATGCTGCTTAAGGCTGGCCAAAGCGTCAGCTGCCCAGAAATAAGAGGAAATTTCCTTATCCTTTTTT
>CAZFAK010000247.1:0-4689 GCA_964517045.1 uncultured Spirochaetia bacterium
CGTAGAAAAGGTATTTTTTTTCTTTTTTGCTTAAAGCCTGAAAAGGAGTATGCCAGAGATCGATATGCTCCCGCCGGGCTGTTTTTTTAAGTAAATATTTATAATATTGTCCGGGTCTGGTAAAAAAGGAGCGGATTTTTTTATTAATAGCTCCTTTCAGAAGCGGCTTTTGCGGGTGGGCAATAAAAATGTTTTCAGCCAGGGTCAGTACTTTACCCAGCCCATGACAAAGGGGACAGGCGCCGAGGTGGTGATTGAAGGAAAAATGTTTAGTTGTAAGTTTTTCGTCAAAAAAATAGTTATCTGCAAAACAGGCAAAATGCCTGGCATAAAAATAATCCCTGTTATCTGTTTCTACCACAGCTACCCCTTCGCCGAGACTATACGCTTTTTCAATATTCTCAAAGATACGGTTTTTATGGGCCGGTTTAACCTGAAACCGGTCCAGAATAAGTTCGACCCGGTGTATGGATCCGGTTTTATCTTTAAAATCTGTAGACAGCTGTCCGTTATCCAGCCTGTAGGTTATACCGTTTATTTTCAGGCGCAAATAACCTTTTGCTTTTAAAATATTTATCAGGGAAAAAAGTTTATGAGGATTTTCCAGCATGTAGCGTTTATTACTATCTGCCTGATAAAGTATGGTTTTGCATATAATATTGCGGCCGGCGTGTTCATGCATTATTTTACCGGTAAGCTGGTGGGGACTGTACCGGTTTAATTTTTTGCCGCATACAGGACAGTGGATACGGCCTATGTGGGTAAAAAGGACACGGAAAGAATCATACAGTTCGGTCTGGGTAGCAAGTATGGAGCGGGGGTTGCGCGCTGCTGTATTCTGATCAACAGCAATTGTAGGCGCGATACCCTTTACTGCATCACTGTCAGCACGTTCCTGTCGGCCAAGGAAGCGCCTGGCATAAGTTGACATACTGGCAATATACTTGAACTGGCCCTCTGTAAAAATAGTGTCAAAAGCCAGACTTGATTTACCTGAGCCGGAAACCCCGGTTATTACGGTTAGTTTATATTTGGGTATTTGCAGGTTTATATTTTTAAGGTTATGCTGGCGGCAGCCTTGCAGGGTAAGCCGGTGTTTAAGAGCTTTTTGCGTCCGGTCAGGCTTCCGGGAGAGCATGCTGCGCGGTATCTTTTTTTCCCTGTTTCTCTGTTTTTGTCTTGCGAAAACAGTGACTAATTCTCTGCCGGTAGGTGTTTGCCGCAGACATACCTGCTCCGGCGTACCGGCAGCAATAATTTTTCCGCCGGCTGCACCGCCGCGGGGTCCCATCTCAATCAGATGATCAGCGTTTTTTATTATCTCCGGGTTGTGTTCGATAACTATTATGGTATTTCCCCGGGCAGTTAATTTGTGCAGAGCAGACAGCAGTTTTTTTATATCCTCAAAATGAAGACCGGTGGTGGGTTCATCCAGCAGGTACAGGGTGCGGCCGTTATTATGTTTGCTGAGTTCAGACGCCAGTTTGATACGCTGCGCCTCGCCGCCGGAGAGGGTAGTGGAGCTTTGTCCCAGAGTAAGATAACCAAGCCCTATATTTTCCATAGTAGTAAATATTTGTCTTAATTTGGGAATGTTCCGGAAATGTTCCAAAGCTTCACTTACGGTAAGCTGCAGTATTTCAAATATATTTTTATTTTTATAACGTACATCCAGAGTGTTGCCGTTAAAGCGCCGGCCGTTACATATCTCACAGGTTACTTCCACAGAGGAAAAAAGCTGCATATCCAGGGTTATACTGCCGCCGCCGCGGCAGTTTTCACACCGCCCTCCTTTGACATTAAAGGAGAAACGTCCTTTATTATAACCTCTTACTTTTGCTTCCGGTAATTGACTGAACAGGGCGCGGATATGGTCCATAGCTTTGGTATAAGTCGCGGGATTGCTGCGCGGTGTTCTGCCGATAGGCTTTTGATCTATCTCCAGAACTTTTTCAATGGCGGCCGGTAAAGTAATTTTTTTATAATTATGCTTTTTATCAGCGCTGCCGTTTTTATAATCGGTAAAAGCTTTTTTTAATACTTGTATCAGAGTTGATTTGCCGGAGCCGCTTACTCCGGCCAGTACGGTTAAAACAGATACCGGAATTTTGACATCCAGATCTTTGATATTAAATTTATTAATTTTTTTTAAATATAAAAAATCACTGAAACTTTTTCTCTGCCGGGGCACAGGGATGGAACGTCTGCCGGTAAGATAATCTGCTGTAAATGACTGTTTTCCCTTTAGCTTCCCGGTTATCTCTGCCGGGGCCAGGTTGAATATTACATGGCCGCCGTTAACGCCCGCCTTTTCTCCCATCTCAACTATACGGTCTGCTGCCAGCATTGTTTCCTCATCATGTTCTATTACGAATACGGTATTTGATCTGTCGCGCAGTTTATGCAGGGTTTTTATAAGTTTTTTATTGTCACAGGGATGAAGGCCAATGGAAGGTTCGTCAAGAATGTATAAACATCCTTCCAGACCGGAACCTATCTGCGCTGCAAGGCGTATGCGCTGGGCTTCACCGCCGGAGAGAGTACTGGCCCGGCGCGAAAGAGTAAGATAATAAAGGCCTATATTCAGAAGAAAATCAAGACGTTCTTTGAGTTCTTTAAGCACAGGCGCCGCAATAATTTTTTTATTTCCTTTAAATTTTATACCGGAAATAAATTTTTTAAGGGTGTCAATCTGCATTGAACTGAGATCAGCAATATTTTTCTTTTTATACAGTACATTGAGCGCAGTATGGTTTAAACGGGCTCCCTGACAGCGGGTACACTGTTCGTAAGTCATGTATTTTTCCAGCTGGGGAAGTTTATAGGTATCGTAAAGCTCCTTTAATTCTTTACGCAGATTGAAGTTATTTTTTTTTTGTTTTGAGCCGTACAGTAAATGTTTTTTAAAAGAGCGGCCGAGTTTTTGCCAGGGCCGGTTAAGGTTTTCGTTATAAAGTTTGGCCAGCCGGCTTATCTCCCGCCTGCCGTAAGCTGTAAAATTTATGTTGCCGCTGCTGTTTAATATATGTAAAGCTCCTTTGAAAATTGTTTTCTCCGGATCCCGGATAAATTTTTCCGGATCAAAACGGTAAGAATAGCCCAATCCCTGGCAGTCGGGACAAGCCCCCTGGGGAATATTAAAGGAAAAAAGACGGGGTTCAAGTTCTGCCACGGAATGACCGCATACCGGGCAGGATCTGCTCAGGGTAAACAAACTGTAACTGCTTTGCCTGTTTATTTGTTTTAAGGTAAGGTTACTTGCGTTAAAATCATATTGTTTAACAATGCTTACTTTATCATGGCTGAGCCTGGTGGCCAGGGTAACCGCCTCCAGTAAACGTTCCCGGCTAGCCGGTGTAACCTTAAGGCGGTCTACAACTATTTCCAGGGTATGTTTAGCGTAACGGCTCAGCTTAACAGTCTCATCTGTTTTATAAATACGGCCGTCTACTCTCATCCTGGCAAAGCCCTGCTTACGTATATTTTCGATCTCCCGCCGGTATTCTCCTTTACGGTCGGAAATAACCGGCGCCATAACAAGTATCTTACAGTTTTCATAATCATTCTGAAGATGACTGCATATCATAGCCGGGCTCTGGCCTTTTATAGGTCCATGGCCGCGGGGGCAGTGCGGAGTGCCCAGCCTGGCGAAAAAGAGGCGCAGCAGATCATAAATTTCCGTTACAGTGCCTACTGTAGAGCGGGGATTGGTGCCGGCGCTCTTCTGATCAATACAGATAGTAGGGGACAGACCTTCAATCTGATCAACTTTAGGCCTTTCCATTTTATTGATAAACTGACGCGCATAGGCAGAAAGGGAGGCCAGGTAGCGTCTCTGTCCCTCTTTCAGAATAGTATCAAAAGCAAGCGAGGATTTGCCTGAACCGCTGATACCGGTAAAAACCGTAAAGGTATGGCGGGGAATTTGCACTGAGATATTTTTAAGGTTATGCTCGTGCGAGTTTTTAATAATTAAGTGATTGCCGGACAAAGGTGACTCTTTTTTTAATTTAATGTAATATAGTAGATAATTAGAGGAATTTCAAGCCTGGAAATTTCAGGTTTACTTTTTAAGGCAATATGCTGTTTTTAACAGGACTGCTCGGGAATTTCAGTTTCTGCCATTCAGGGACGGGGTCAGGCCAGCCTTATCCTGTCGTTAAAAGGTTTGCTGAATAGATAGCCCTGCGAATATTCAATGCCCAGTTTAAAAAGTTTTTCCTGTATCTTTTGCGTACTAACATATTCGGCAATTACTTTACAGCCGATACTGTGAGCAAAATCAGTAATAGCTTTAACAATGGTATAGGTATTTTTATCTTTAACAATATTTTTAATAAAAGTTCCGTCGATTTTTATAAAGTCAACCTTAATATCCAGCAGCCTGCCGAAATTGGAGTAATCCTTACCAAAATCGTCAATAGCTATTTTACACCCCAGGTCATGAATACTATTCAGGATATCCATGGCATTAACCGTATTGGTATAGGAAAAATTTTCCAGTATTTCAAAAGTAACCCGCCCGGGCTCTATCTGTTTTTCATGGAGCATTTTTTTAATAAAATTAAGAGTATTTTTATTAGTAAAATCATCAGCACAGAGATTTATGGAAAAAGAGTCCTGTTTATTCTGCATGTAAGTAAAACTTTTTTCAATTCATAATACCAATTATATTTTTTGGTTGTTATA
>CAZFAK010000248.1:0-4682 GCA_964517045.1 uncultured Spirochaetia bacterium
AGGAAAACGTTGTTAACTGCGTTAAAATAAAAATATACCTTTAGTTTAAAGGAGGAAAGATGAGTTTAAAAAAGATTTTATTACTGCTTTTAGTAAATACAGCTCTTTTAACAGCTGCCACCTATTATCTGTCTCCGGGCGGCAGTGACGGTAATCCCGGCACCTTTGCCCTGCCGTGGGAGAGCCTGGTATGGGCTTTTGAAGACAGCGGGGTTATCTCTGACGGTGATAATGTTATTTTTAAAGAAGCCGGCAATTACGGATCGGAAAGTGAAGATATTGATATTGAAAATTCCGATATTCTGATTACTATCCACTCCAGTCTCTCCTACGGCGATGTACAGCTAAATATGGGCGGCAACCGGCTTGATCTCAATTTTTCCCGAGTTACCATCTCCAATATTATATTTGATAATATAGATGAAATAAGAATAGACGGCGGTGATAACCACTATATTTTCAGTAATGAGTTTAATGTCGCAAGCAGCGGCCTGCCCATATATATCCGCAGCGGTTCCGGCACCGGTCATACCATCATGTATAACCGTTTTCTCGGTAATATGTCCTATGGTATAAGATTTGATAACGGTGATCACACTGTAATCAGTAATTATTTTGACGGCGCTGATACAGTCTTTGATGTTAACAGCGGCAGTCAGCTTATTGCTGATAATGTTATTCTCAACTGTTCCGACCGGGCTTTTGATATGGACGGCGGTAACTGTTATATCACTAATAATCATATGGCCGGAGTACCGGAACCGTTTAATATCGGCAGCGGCAGCCATTATATTATCGATAATATTATAACCAACGGCACCGGAGCCCAGGACGCGATAGAGTTCGGCAGCGGTTCTCAAATAATAATGGGAAATATAATTGACGGCTATGACCGCGGCATCTATCTTAACGGCGGCAATAACTCGGTAGTTAAAAGTAATTTGATCTATAACATAGTACAGGAGGGTATCCGAAACATCGACAGCGGCGGTATTATCAGTTATAACACCATGCACCACTGTGACCGGGGGTTCCATTCCTCGGGCGGCAACAATAATATGGTCTACTCCAACACAGCCTGCAGTAATGTACACAGCGGTTTTTATATGTATTCCTCTTCCGATGCTGATTCAACTCTTAAAAATAATCTGGCTTTCTCCAATGGTAAATGGGGTTTCGGCTATAACGCAGGCCAGGATCTGCGCTACGTGGGCAATACAGCCTATAATAACGGTCTGGCAGGATTTTACGCCAAAGCTTCCGGCAGCGGCAGTGATATGGCTATCTTTTTATACAACAGCGCGGTTAGTAACGTTAACGGCTTTTTATGTTCCGAATCTTCTTTCACTACCATGATATTCTCCAATAACCTGGCTGCCTATAACCGGGAAGCTGCTATAACCGGCAGCCTCGGCAGTTTTACCGCTTACAATTCAGTTGTCTTTGGGCCATACTCCAATGCTCTCGTAACCCTTGACGCCAGTTGCTCAACTGCTGATCCCGTGTTATGGTCCCGCGGCAGTGACATGCATAATTTAACCGGTAACTGGAACAGCTCTGCCACTAATCTGGCTACAGCTAATCCGGTCAGTGCTGCCTGCGGCCGCCACACCCTGCAGGTTAAGGTTACCAATACCAATGCCGGTGAATATTCCCGGTACATACTTACTTTCTACAATGAAAGTGAAATAACGATACCGAATAATGCTATTATTGAACTGTTTTTCACGCGGGAAGGCGGGGGTATGACCTTTTTTGATCTCAATTCGATTACCAGTGTTTCCAGTACAAGTTCCTGGGGCGGCGGCAGTCCGACGTTTAACTGGTCTGCTTCAGTGCATAATCTTACCATTAACCGTACCGGGGGCAACAACTCCGGCGTTAGAGAAAGTGAAAACCTGATAATTGATAATGTTAAAAACAGTGCTGTGGGAGAAACAAATTTTTATATCAGTATGAACATCAGATCCAACACCGGAGAACCAATCGGAGTTAATCCTTTCCATTCGCATCATTTCCGCCTTTTCGGCGAGGTGCCCATACCGCCTGTAACTGATTTTACAAATCCTGCTCCCGGAGTTATTATCACCAACAGTTCTTTTGTGTTTGCCGGCTATGCCTCCAACTTCGGCAGTGAAAGTGCAGGTGTTTTTTTCAGCGCTAACGGAAGCGGCTTTGCCCTGGCCAGCGGTCTGGACTACTGGTTTACCAATGTAAATTTATCTGCTTTTAACGAGACCAGCAACACCTTTTACATTATAGCCAGTAATACCAATGTCAGTAATAATGTTACTACTAATTCCCAAATAAATTATATCGATTTTACACCGCCGGTGCTGGCTGTCACTAATCCCGGTAGCGGTCTTACTGTCAGTGATACGGTTAACTTCAGCGGCTCCAACCATGACGGCAGCACTATTAGCGGATTCTGGTGGAAAACAAACTCTTCAGCATGGATAAATGAACCGGTGAGCACCTTCTGGAACATACCCATTGATACCACAGCAGTTATAAATGGCCAGTTTATATTTACAGTCAAAAGCAGTAACGCGGTCGGACTGGTAACCACGGCTGCTGTAACTAACTATATAACTAACCTTTCCGGAGTATCTATTGCGGAAACCAATACGGCCCAAATGGATATCATAAGCGGCAGTCATATTTTTAAAGGCAGAGCTGATAATCAGGATATCGGTTCTGATATGCATATTTTCGTTTCTATAAACAGCGGACCGGATCAATTAATCGCCACTAACCTCACTACCTGGTCAACCAACTTTGATACAGCCGGTTTAAGTGACGGGACCAATATCTGGCGTTTTACCGGATCAAATACAATGGGTGCGGTTACTGTTTTTAACCAAACCAATATAATTGATAATTCAGCTCCTCTAATAACACTTATAAGCCCTACCAACAGGGAAACAGTGGAAGACAGTTATCAGATAAGCGGCACTGTTAATGAAAATTTCAGCAGTATAACGGCTACTGTTATTCATATCAGTAACCAGAGCGGTGTATTTGACATTACAGCTGCCGACCCGCAAACCTTTAATGAGACTTGGAATACAGCTACAGTAAATGACGGCAGCAACTACATATTTATCAGCGCTACCAATAATCTTGGCCTATTTACAGTAAGTCCAACTGTTTCTTTTTATGTAAATAACAGCCGACCGGTTATTCAGCTGCAGAATATTCTATATACCAATTTACTGAACAGTACTCCTTTTTCATGCAGTAATATCTATTTCAGAGGTATAGCCACCAACCAGAATCCGGCCCTGGGAGCTCCTACTGTTTCTCTTATAGTTAACAGCAGTAATTATGATCAGACTACAGCTACCAATTTTGATTTAAGTCTCAATACAGCACCCCTTAATGACAGCAGTTATGATTTTATTATTTTTGCTGAAGGGGGTAACGGCCATAATTCAGCTGTAACCAATACCATTACAGTTGACAACACAGCACCGGTTATTGCAGCCGTACAACCTGACAGTGACAGTTCAGATACCAATGACAGTTTGATATACGAAGATTATACTTTTTCTTTTTCCGTTACAGAAGACAGCGGGTCCCTGCTCGGCAGTGTGTGCTATATTACCAACTCCGGCGGTATAACCAACCAGTCTTTTACCTTCAGCAGTACCGGTTCGCAAAACTTTTCCGTAAATACGTTTAATCTCAGCAACAGCACCTACGGCTTAATTATCCGGAGTTCCAATGTATGCGGCTTTACCAGTGTAACCAATCTTGATTTTACTGTATTTAACATTGCCGGCTCCCTTGATAACCTGATAATCGGCCCCAACCCGTTTGACCGTACGGAAATGCTGAAAGTATTACTGCAGAATGTCACCCGTACAACCACAGTCAGGATATATTCAGTTAACGGAAAAATAATACGTAATCTCGATTACGAACAGGATGGTTACTGTGCCGACGGTGTAGGCTGCATTGACTGGGATCTACAGGACCAGAGACAAAATCCTGTAGCCGGCGGTATATATATAATTGCTGCCGCTGATGAAAAAAGCAGCAAAGTTTTAAAACTTACTGTTTCGAGATGAGACCGGTATTTATAAAATAAAAAATTATTTAGATTATAGAAAAAATTGTAATTGTATTATTAATATCAGTCTTTTGCTTCACTGATTACTATATGCATGGATACTGATTAGACTTAATATTTATATATCTTTATATCATCAAACCAGATAGAGCAGTCTACAGACGGTGCCCAGTCGCTGTCACCCCCGCCATGAAAGGTGGAAAAATAAAAATTATCAATGAGAGTACCGTCATTAACAAAACGGATGTTGCTTAAAGATAATACATCTTCCCCGTCTATCCATATCTGTACTTCACCGTCAAAATTATTACCAGTATTGATTTTAACTCTTTCCCTGATATGATAACACTGCGCACGGTTAAAATGAATATCACCGCCGGCGTCTGACAGCGCAAAATCCTCACCGTAAGTTCCGGGTTTATCCATATGATAAAGGTATAAAACCGCCTGTCCCCCACTGCGCCACATCAGCCGGGCTGTAAAGCCGTTACTGCCGTCACAGGTGTCGCCGCCGCTGCAGTTTTCATCTGCTGCCAGACCAGGCAGTTTTCCGCCTTCACTGGAGCCGCCCCAGTCAAAATTGGCACTAAAATACAGATAATAGGAC
>CAZFAK010000249.1:0-4607 GCA_964517045.1 uncultured Spirochaetia bacterium
CGAAAATAAGGTAGTAGTAGAACTAAAAGCCCAAAGAGATAAAAAGGATATTTTTCAAGCCCAGACACTTACAAATACTGGATTATCTGGACATAAAATTGGATTATTACTAAATTTTCATCACAAACGGATGAAAGATGGAATTAATAGATTTATATTTTAGTCTCTTGTGGCTCACTGCGATTCTCAGCGGCTCTCTGTGTAACTTTTACAGGAATGAAAATTCACACCCCAGATTTAGGTAAATTTTAAAAATTGAAGATATGATGTTAAAATATAAGAACAGTTCTGCGTAACAGAGTTTAATTAGGTTTGTCTGTACAGACATTAAAACGGAATTTTATTAAGATGAATAACATTAATTTTGTCAAATATAACGGCCTGGGAAATAATTTCCTGCTGGTTGATAACTGCACCCGGCAGATCAGTTCTCCTTCCCAACTGGCTGCGGCCATGTGTGATATTCATTTTGGTATTGGTGCTGACGGCCTTATCCTGGCGGAAAAGAGCGGCAAATATGACATTACTATGCGTATCTTTAACAGTGACGGCAGTGAGGCGGAGATGTGCGGCAACGGGGTACGCTGTTTTACCAAGTTTGTTCTGGACTATGATATATTAAAGAGGGATACCCTCACAGTTGCTACGCTGGCCGGACCGGTTAAATGTGAACGGATCAGCACAACCCCTGGCCGGGATCTGATAGCTGTTGATATGGGTGAGCCGGCTTTCAGCAGTAAAGATTTTACCGGCAGGGAAAAGACGGTTATCAACGGCCGGGAATACATTTTCGTTTCTATGGGTAATCCGCATGCAGTTACTTTTGTTGATAATTTTGATTTTGATTATCAGCAGACCGGAAGCATAGTGGAAAACCATACCCGGCTTTTCCCCTCCCGGACCAATGTAGAGTTTGTAAAAAAAGAGAGCACTACCGCTATTGCCATGCGGGTTTGGGAGCGGGGCTGCGGCGAAACTATGGCCTGCGGTACCGGCGCCTGCGCAGCGGCAGTAGCAGCAGTCAAGCAGGGTTTGCTTGAGCGCAGTAAAAATACTGTTCACCTTCGCGGGGGTGATCTGGAGATAGAATGGCAGCAGAGCAACCGTCTTTTAATGACCGGCGCGGCTGATCTGGTTTGTGAAGGCAGATATTTTGATAAATCCAGGGAAAAAAATGACACTAATAAATGAAAACTATTTAAAACTTAAAGCCGGATATCTTTTTCCGGAAATAGCCCGCCGGGTGAACAGCTATATAGACAGCAATCCCGGAACAGAGATCATAAAACTGGGCATAGGTGATGTAACCGAACCCCTTACCCCGGCTGTGGTAACAGCTTTTCATGAAGGGGTAAGAGAGATGGGTGAGCCTAAAACTTTTAGAGGATACGGCCCGGGCCAGGGTTATGATTTTCTGAAAAAACTGATAGCAGAGTATGATTTTAAAAAGCGGGGAGTGGATATCAGACCGGGCGAGATCTATGTCTCGGACGGGGCTAAATGCGATACGGGTAATATGCAGGAAATTTTTGCAGTCAACAATAAAATAGCTATCGGAGATCCGGTTTATCCTGTTTATCTTGATACTAATGTAATGGCAGGCCGCAGCGGCGTTTGTCAGGAAAACGGTACTTATGAAAATATAATTTATATGCCCTGTACGGAAAACAATAACTTTATACCTGAGCTGCCGCAGCAGCCGGCAGATATTATCTACCTCTGTTTTCCCAATAATCCTACCGGCTCAGTTGCTTCGCGGCAGGCTTTAAAAGAGTGGGTTGATTATGCGCGTCAGCAGAGAGCGGTTATTTTATTTGACGCGGCCTATGAAGCTTTTATTACGGATAAGGAGATACCGCACTCTATTTATGAAGTTGAGGGAGCTAAAGAGTGTGCTGTTGAGTTTCGCAGTTTATCCAAGACAGCCGGTTTTACCGGTACCCGTCTTGCTTATACAGTTGTCCCGGATAAAGTAAAAGCTTATGATACGGCCGGTAAAGAGCATTCTCTGGCTGGCTTATGGCAGCGCCGGCAAAATACTAAATTTAACGGGGTCTCTTATCCGGTCCAGAAAGCGGCAGCTGCCTGTTTTTCTGACCAGGGACAAAAGGAGATCACAGAGCGCCTGCAATACTATCTGACTAACGCAGCTTTGATAAAAGAAGAGCTTACCAAAGCCGGGCACAAAGTTTACGGTGGAATCAATGCCCCTTATCTGTGGATGAAAACCCCGGACGGTCAGTCTTCCTGGCAGTTTTTTGATACTCTCCTGCATCAAGTAGGGGTAGTAGGTACTCCGGGGGCCGGATTCGGCTGCTCAGGCGAAGGTTATTTCCGTTTTTCCGCTTTTGGTTCGCGGGAAAAGATTCAGGAAGCTATGGAGCGGATAACAGCAGCCGGGATTTGAATATTATGAAAAAGTTTATTCCTTTACTGTTAATAATTGTCAGCATTCTTTTACCTTTAGAAGCGCAGGCCGGCAGTGCGGCGGAAAAGCGGCTTTATATGATGGGGAAAAAAGCTTTTGATGATAAAGGTTATAATTTTGCTATTTTAAAATTTACCTCCCTTATTGAGGACTATCCGGAATCCGAATATCTGCCGGAAGCATATTACTACTCTGCTTTGGCCTCTTTTTATATTAAGGACTATGATAAAGCATTGCAGTATTTTAATCAGCTGGCTGATAATTTTCCGGTAAGTCCATATACCGGCCGTTCCCGTTATCACATCTGTAATATTTTTGTACAAAAGCAGCAATATTCGGCTGCTATTGAAGAGGCCAGAACTACGTTGAAAAAATACCCTGATAATGAGTACAAAGGTAAAATTCAGATACTCATTGGGGATATCTACCTTAAGCTGGGCAACTCGGACAGGGCTTTAGAGGCTTACCGGCAGGTGCAGGGTGATTTTCTAGATGAAGCTCTTTTTAAAATTGCTTTGGTATATTACCGGGCCGGTAATTATAAAACCGCGGAAAAGTATTTTCTGGAGGTTATCCGTAAAATGCCGGAAAAGAATGCTGCTGACCAACTGGAAAAAGTTCTCTATTACCGGGCTAAAACAGCTTTTTTTAAAAAAGACTATCAAAGAGCAGTTAAGGAGTTCCGTTCTTTTGTTCTGAAATATCCCCAAAGTTCTTATAATGACGAGATCAGATTTTACCTTGGTTATACTCCTTTTGAGCTTTCCAATTACCAGCAGTGTATAGACAATCTGGAAGATTATCTGCAGCAATATCCGGAATCCACTTACAGGGATGCAGCCCTGTTTTATACCGCCCGGTCGCTCGAATTCATAGATCAGAACATTCTGGCTCTGAGTGAGTATAAAAAAATAATTAAAAACCATCAGGATTCTACTTATTATAGTATTAGTCTGCGCCGTATGTACCATCTGCATAATGAAGAGGGTAATGAAGACAGCGCACTTAAGCTGCTTGAGCAGTTAAAAAGCTCTTCCAATGTCAGCAATCAGGAGTTTGCTTTAAAGGAATTTGCTTTTTATTATCTTGATAAAGATGCTGCCAAATCTGAAAAATATTTTATGCAGTTAATTAAAAAATTCTCGCAAAGTAAAGACAGCTTCAAGTATTATAAATGGTATAGTTCTATTCTGCTGGAAAAAGATAAAACCAGGCAGGCGGTTGCTGTTTTAAAAAAGGCTTATGAGCGTTATCCGGCTTCAGCAGATAAACTTACTGTTTTAAGATTGATCGCTGACAATCTTATCACTATCGATAAGTATGAAGAGGCGCGTTCCTATTATGCCCGTATTATTAAAGAATATCCGGAAGATCAAGCGCGTTTTTACGGTATTGAGGGGGTTGCCTATACCTACTATCTTGCTAAAAAGTATGCCCGGGCTCTGCAGCATTATAAAGATCTTAAAAGGGCGGATTCGGTTGCTATGAAAGCTAAGGCCTATTTTTACACAGCCGAGATCCAGCGTCTGACCGGTGATAAACAAAAAGCTGTTTTTGCTTTTAAAACATTTATTCGTAACTTTCCGAATGACCAGCGGGTAACTGATGCTTATCTGCGTATTGCCAGAATCTATTACAGCCGTAAACGCTATGATAAGGCTTATGATGAATATCAGGAACTTTTCCGGAAGTTTGAAAACAATCTCCATGTCAGAACCAAAGCTATGTATTATATGGCGCGCAGCAAATATCATCAGAATGATATAGAGGCTGCTTATAAACATTTCTACAAATTAAAGGAGATCGATCCGGAACTGAGTTCTGATTACAGTGTGAAGGGGCTTTTGATCTGCGGTAAGATATTATATAATAAACAGAAATATAAAAAAGCTATAGATGCTTATATCACTTTAATAAATAAAATACATTCCCTTAAAAAGAAACAGCATAGTATAGAAGCTTATTATGAACTAAGTATGTGTTTTCTTCAGCTGGGTGATATAGAACAGACTGTTTTTTATCTTGATAAACTCTACAGCAAGTATCCTGAGGCAGTTGAGCTTTACAGTGACGGTCTGCGCTACATTGCCGAGTATTATGTGGAAAAGAGGCAGTATCATCAGGCAGCGCAGAAATATCTAAAGGCAGCTGAATATACTGAAAAAAAGGATAAGGAAAT
>CAZFAK010000250.1:0-4603 GCA_964517045.1 uncultured Spirochaetia bacterium
ATATGCCTTTTTAACGAACGTCTCTATCTGTTTCTGCATGCCGCGCCTCACTGGCATAATTTTATATTCCGGATGGATTTTATCAACAACCCGGGACCGCTCTCCCTGGTTGGAAAAAAGACGGCTGTCTCTGATAAAACACCAGCCGTGCTTAACGCAGTACGTAAGTTTATTTACCGCAAAGTAAGCCGGGCCCAGAATATTTTCATTAACCTGAACCGAGACCGGGATATAAAAGTTAAGTTCCGTTTCCGTTTGGACGAGGAACTTATTAAAAGCGAGTTTAAAAAATATGAATCCCTCGGATTCCCCGACCCGGAAGACCGCTCCGTTCAGGACCTGACCCTTGCGTTTTCCGGCTTCCGGGAAGCTTATCAGTTTATGCTGCGTTGGCTGGGCTGCTACTCAGTACTGGCACCGGAATGGATCATTGATGTTTTCCAGAACAATGTTGAGGAGGCACTGGATGAGCTCCGCTGCTAAACTGTTTATGCAAAATAAAAACAAACATCAAAAACATACAGACAGTAATTTATAACGTAAACCAATATTTATCCGGAATAAAAATAGTGTCCCAGACCAATGGTAAAGATCAAATCCCCCCACAAAGCATGCTCCAGGGAGGATTGCAGCACTGATCCCGTTTTTAAATAAGTCATAGCAAATATAATTCCACCGGCAAAACTTAAAAGCGGGGCTGTCAGATTTCCGAAAAAAATATGGACTAAACCAAAAGCTGCTCCGCTGACCAGTACATATACCGCAGGATGAGAGAAAAAAATCCGGTACCGCTGCCGGATAAATACTCTGTAAATTACTTCCTGGGGTATAACTGAAAAAAGGGGATAAAAGAACATTATCAAAAGCCATAACCGCGGCTTATGCCGGGGCAGATAAAAAAGGAAATCCTTGCCGGCAAAATACTGCCAGAGCAGCAGCAAAGTCCCGCCTGCCAGTAAGCGTATGATAATTATTTTCAGTACCGGAATAAATTTTTTAAGCCTGAAAAAAATATCCCTGCTCATATATTTATTTCTGACCAGGTAAACCATGCAGCCTATAAATCCTGCCAGCAGCAGAGGTATAACAAGATGAGTTAAGTTTTGCCGCAGCAGATATAGAGCCAGCGGTAATACAATAAATATTAATGAAAACTCCAACAGAAGTACAATTTTTTTCACAGATTAGTTATTAGTACTGCTTATTGGACCAAGTTCTCCTGAACTTCCTGAAGGAAAAACCACTGTTCGAAACCGGCTGCGACATATTTTTCATAAATATTGAACATATCCTGAATATAGTTACTACTGTTTAAATCGATTTTGTGTAAATTGAGTTTATAGTTATCTTCCAGCCGTTCCATAATACTAAAATAGAGCTTGATTTTATCCCGGCCGACAAAATTGATAATCTGATCAACACCGGCGCCACCGGAGATGGTTTTACCAAGAAACGTAACATTTTTACTCATTGGCGTATGTTCATCCAGAACCGTAAAAAAGGTTTCTCCTGCTTTCAATCTTGAACCGATCTTGTTCATCGGCTGTTTGTCAGCCTCAAAAAACCTGATACGCCCGTAATCCAGAGTCCTTTGAATATGCTTGATTTTGTCTTCCTGCATTTTCCTGAATTCTTCAGAAGGAAATTTTATCACAATGGAAAGATCCAGATGGCAGTAGTTCAGGACGCCCACAATTAACGGCATGCCGCCGAAATGCGTGCACAAAATAACAGCGGGCTGATATTCCTCCTGGTTGTTTTCCAGTTCAACCAGCAGATCATCAGGCTTAATAATACGCTCAAAAAAATCAGGATAAAACTCCGGTTCTTTTTGAAAAGCCAGAAATTTTTCATAATAGTGATAGCCAATATTTCTGACCGCTTTTTTCACAGCCTGTTTATTGTCCGGCAGATTAAAAAATTTTAAATTGTTTTTAATTAGTGTATAGTAATCTTTGTATTCATTTAACCATTGAAGAGCCAGATCACCAAAATAATTTTTTCCTTCCTTGAAGTCCAGTTCGGAAACCTTTTCTATATATTGCGGCTTGTGAAAAAATTTTGATAGCTTCATAACAGCTTCACCTTCCAGTTAAACTTTTTAAATATTAATCATATAAAACAGGTAAAAACGCTTTACCCTGCTGTATAATACTACAATAAGTTTTAGTTTAAGGCAACCGACCTGAAAAACGGATTTAAAAAAATAGTAACTGTTTTATTTTACAACCATGCTTAATCTGCTTCTGCATATCACTGCTGGTCAAGTTTCTTTTCAAGTGCCGGGCTCAAACTTCTGCTTTTAATTAATTATAAAAATCTTTTCCGTTTATTCAGAATCAGTAAATTTTTCAGTTCTACCAGACTTTCTGTTTCCAGCCACTTCTGCTTGAAGTCTTTCTGACTGACCAGAGTACCGATCGAGGCCAGGGTCTTAAGATGTAAATGGCGCTGTTCCCGGGTTCCGCCTAAAATAAACACTGCTTTTACATGCTCCCGCTCCGGTGTAAACTTGATCCCTTTACGGGCACGGACAATGATCAGAAACATTTTATCCCGGCCGTCAATAATGATATGAGGAATGGCCAGAAAATCAGTGATAGCGGTATTGGACTCCTGCTGCCTCTTTATAAACCTTTCCTTGATCTCCGCTTCCGGCATACCGGTCCCGGCCGCGATCTGAACCGCCACCCTGTTAATAAGCTGATGATAATCAAGGTGATCTTCAACATCAAGCAGATGAGCCTGTTTGATAAAGCGGTCAAAATCATCCTGCTCAATATTATCACGGCTGACAATTACTTCGCGCAACTCATCCTCCAGGGTGTGATTAAGGAGCCGTTTATCAATAATCCGTTTTAATAAATGAAGCAGGGCAAACTCACTCTCCTTGACTTTCCTTCCCCAGATCATGTAGATGCAGAAGCTGAGGAACATAAACCCTAAACTAATCTCTATAGCTTCCGCGCCCATATCAAAAATAAAAAAAGTAAACAGGGCAATGCAGCCTAACTGCAGCCAGGGATAAAACGGAGTTTTAAAACTCGGTTTATAATTAATGATATGACTTTCCCTGAGGATGATTACCGAAATAATGGTAAGCACATACGAGGTCAGGATAACGGACGAAGCAGACTTTACTAAAATCTCCAAAGGAAGCAGCAGAGAAAGATAAATTAAAACTCCGGTAAGTATAATAGCCACTAACGGAGTCTTAAACTGCTTGTTGACCTCCGCAATCTTTTCCGGAAGCAGTTTGTCCCGGCTGAGAGCCATAGGATAACGGGAGGCAGCCATTATTCCGGCATTGGCTGTGGTAAAAAACGCCAGAACAGAAGCGATCAGGATAATCAGGTAGCCGGTTTCCCCCATAAACAGCCGGGCCGAGTCTGCGACCGGTGTCAGAGAGTTTTGAAAACTTTCACTGTCCAAAGTACCGGTAATCACCATGGTGATCAGGGTATAGAGCAGGGTTACAACCAGCACAGATGAGATCAGACCGAGCGGCAGGTTCCGTTTGGGATTTTTTACCTCTTCAGATATATTGGCAACTTTAAGCAGACCCCCGAAAGAAATAAAAATAAATCCGGAAGTTTTCAGGATATTATTTATACCCTTGTTTAAAAAAAGAGTAAAGTTATGCGGCTGCAGTTTAAACATGCCGCCGCTGATATAAACCACCATTAAAATAAGCAAACCAGCCACCATAGTGATTTGAAAAAAAGCTGCTTCCTTTACCCCGGCAATATTAAGGATTATAAAAAACAGGGTCAGAACCAGACCGGATATGAGAGGGTCTATGCCGGTATAAATCTCTACGATTTTGGTGATTCCGAAAACAGCAAAAGCGCTTTTCAGGGACAGGGCCAGCCAGCCCAGAAATCCGGACAGAGTACCAAGCATGGGACCGAAAGCTTTATTTATAAAATAATAGTCCCCGCCGGCCCGCGGCATGGCAGTAGCCAGTTCAATTACGCTCAGTATGCCCACCAATCCCAGCAGACCGGCAATAAAGTAGGACAGAAATACTGCCGGCCCTGCTTTACTAAAAGCCATTCCGGGCAGAATAAAAATACCGGAACTTATCATGGCTCCTGTTGCAATACTGAACACCCCGAAAAATGAGACACCTTTTTTTAAATCCATGTTTTTCCTGTTAAGTTAATATTGCCGCCGGATAAAATTACTGCACGGGAATACCGCAGATAAGAGAGTAATCCTTATGCAGCACTTACCGCAAATCACTTACAAATAACGGCTTTTTATATACCTTTATATTATATTTTTCCAGCAGCTCTTTGGCAGTTAAAGCTGCCTGCTTGTCTGCAAAAAGGCCGGCTAAAAGCCTGATATAGACAGCGCCGGTAGCTATATACCGGTAAAAATAAAAACTCATCTTAAGTCTGCCCCCTGTATTATAGCTGCCTTTTTGACCGGGATATAAAAGTTCATAAGCCCGCTGCTCTGCTATAAAATCAAGCAGCTTGCCAATATAACGGTTAGCCAGTAGTTTCTTTTCAGGCCGGTTTTCTGCAGTAAGATATGCAGCAAAAGAAATGTCACTGCTAAAGTCATTAAAAGGTATTCCTCTGCCGGATACAAC
>CAZFAK010000251.1:0-4558 GCA_964517045.1 uncultured Spirochaetia bacterium
CGGCTCGGTCATGGAGGAGACCATAACTACCGGCACCGGGTACTGCGGCATAAGCTTCTTTAAAAACTCTACTCCGTCCATGCGCGGCATCTCTACATCAAGGGTTATTACATCCGGTTTTTTAAAGATTATTTTATCGCGGGCTCCGTATACATCCGCTGCCTTGGCTACTACTTCCAGCTGATGATCCCGCGACAGTCCCCTGGCCAGCAGCTCCCTGACCAGGGCTGAGTCATCTACGATTAAAACCTTTATCCGCCTGGAACCCATTATTAACCTGCCTGCAGTTCCTTGTAATCACTGCCGCCGGCATCTTCCAGGATCAGCTGCGTGTCATGAAAATAATACCTTATTACTACCGGTTTTGACGCATCCGCTAAATCCCTGAATACCGGACAATCCCGGCCCAGACGCTGGTATATATAACCGCCGGCCAGAGTAAGAGCAAGCTCCTCTGCAGAAACACTCTCCCAGGTATAAATTTTTTTCTGTACATAAAAATAGGCCTGAGCTTCACTGCTGCTATTTATTAACCCGCTTATCTTCTGTTTTTTTATGCAGCTATGCTGCGCAAACTTGTATATTGCAACATTTTCCCGGCAGGTAAAACTAAAATCTGAAAACTTTTTACGGGCAAATAAGGAAATAAAATCCTCTCCCTTTACAAAATGCCGGCTGACGCGCCATTTCTGTCTGAGCCGGGTAAGGGGATCGGATAAATTACTCTCTGAATTATCCTGTTTAAAGAGGCTGTTATCATTGTTCCGGGCCTGCTCCCCGGCAGCACCAGCCCGGGTTCCCTCCTTATCTGCCCCGTGATTACTGTTATCAGTCTGATTATGTTCGGCTATTCCGTTTTTTATACAATTAATCAGGCGCTGCCGCGACTTTTGCGCCGCGAATACCTTTTTTGAACTGTTTTCACTGTTTTTCCTGCTACCCATTTTTAGCGCTGCCTAACATTTTTGTCTGTACAATATTAAGAAAATCCCGGGCTGCCGGACTGGCAGCACCGTATTCTGCCGGTGTATAATTATTTTCTATAGCCTGCGCCAGCTTTTCCGACCGGTGCACTTCATAGACAGGTACATTAAAATTCGTAAACAATTCCTGATATTCACGTGTCCGTTTCAAACGCCGGTCGGTTTTATTGAATATTAAACATTCAATAGTTATATTTTTACGCGCCAGTTTGGCTATAGCCCTGATATCATTAAGCAGATGATTCAGGCCTGCTATGGAAAAAAGCTGCATTTCCAGAGGTACAAATACAGCCTCTGCCGCGGTTATCAGCATCTTTTCCAGGCGGCCGTTGGAAGGTGAACTGTCCAGCAAAATCCAGTCATAATCCTGCTTATATTGCTCCACTACTTCACTGAAAACCAGTGCTATATCAGCAAGCTTGTTATCACTGAATTCTTCCCGCAGCTTCAGATGAAGTAAGGGGAGCAGATCCAGATTATCCCTTACCCGCGGCTGTATGTAACGCTGCCGCCCGGCTGCTTCTCCATCCTTTATCAGCTTTCTGAACAAGGCGGCCAAATCATTTTCCAAGGCTGTCTCTTTTAACTGCTCTTTAAAAAAAATAGAGAGATTACCCTGCGGATCACCGTCAATTAATAATACCTTCTCTCCCATACGCGCCAGCCAGGCACCTATGGTCAGCACTGATACTGTTTTTCCGACACCGCCTTTCTGGTTAACAAAAGTTACGATTTGCCTGCCGTTGAACTTGAGAGTATCATCCCCGGCCATTACTTGTCCTTTTTATATATAGTAGGTTTAATATACCGAAAGGGACAGGTGTTACGGTCCACAGTCTCCGAATGACCGATAAAAAAATAACCGTTTACCATTAACTGTCTGTAAAATTTGCTTACTAATTCAGTTCTGGTAGGCTGATCAAAATAGATCATAACATTGCGGCAGAAGATAAGATGAAATCTGTTTTTAAAGGGAAAAGTACGGTTAATAAAATTAAGCCGTTTAAAAAGAATATGCCTTTTTAAATCTTTTTTAATTATATACATATTATCATCTTTATGAAAATAACGGTTTTTATAAGATGGAGACAGGCTTTTTACTCTGCCGGCAGGATAAACTCCTTTTACTGCTGCAGCCAGGGCCTGTACTGATATGTCAGTCGCCAGAATTTTAAATTCTTTATTAATTCCGGTGCTATTAAAAAAATCATCAATTACCATTGCCAGAGTATATGCCTCCTCCCCTCCGGCGCAGCCTGCGCACCAGATACGTATCTCTTCTCCGCTGAACTGAGCTGTTATCTCCGGTAATAAAGTATCACGTAAATAAATAAAATGTTCTTTTTCCCGGTAAAAATAAGAATGATTTGTAGAAATCTTGTCTATCAAAGCCAGAAGATCCTTGCTGTCTCTACTGTTTTCCAGATAATCAAGATACTGTGTAAAATTTTTAAAACCCAGATTTTTTATCAGTTTGTTAAGCCGGCCTGCTACCAGGGCTTTTTTACTGGCTGTAAGATTAATGCCGAAACGCTCTTTTATTAAAGCAGCTATCTTACGGAACTCGCCGTCTTTTAATTTAAGCAGATAATTAGGATTGTCCACCAGTTCTGCTGTCATTTTTGCTTTCCTTTGGCAACTGTGTATTAAAATACCGGCAGCGCCTCAACCCTGTTCCTGTCAGGAACAGGGTTGAGGCTGCTGCGGATAAACTATCAGAAATTCCCGAAGTCATCATCATCAAGCTTGATGGCTTCTTTAGGATTTACCTGATTAGCGGTAGAACCGCCGGCTGTTTTTTTAGCGCCGCTGGCTACTGCGGCTTTCTTGCTATTAGCTGATTTTTCAGACTGTTCTTTGGCTGACCCCTGGCCGGTTTTATTTGTTTGCCTTTTAACCGGCTGTTTCCCGGATTTAGTATTTTTACTACTCACTTTTCCTGCATGACCATTACCGTTCCCGGGTTCTGATCCGGCCGGCTGCTGAGCCTGGCTGCGCCTGTCCAGCTCTTCCTGGACCAGTTTCTGTATATTTTCAGAGCCGGAACCGCTGTTACCGGCAGCAGTATATTTTTCATCCAGTTTGAAACGCTTAACCAGACCTTTAAGCTGCTCTGCCTGGGAAGAAAGCTCCTCGGCTGCAGAGGCTGTCTCCTCTGCATTGGCAGTATTGGACTGAGTAACCTGGTCAATCTGTCCCAGTCCCTGATTGCTCTGATCAAGACCCTGGGCCTGCTCTTTACTGGCTGAAGCTATCTCTCCTACCAGGTCAGTGACTTTCTGGGCGCCGGTAGCTATCTGTTCCAGTTGTTTGGCTGAAGTTTCTACTATCTGGTTGCCTTCCTCTATATTTTTCGTAACCTCATCAACCATTTTAGTAGTCTCTTCTACAGATTTACCGCTGCGTGCTGCCAAAGACCGCACCTCTTCAGCTACGACTGCAAACCCTTTGCCGTATTTTCCGGCGCGCGCTGCCTCAACATTAGCATTAAGGGCCAGCAGGTTGGTCTGAAAAGCTATGTCATCAATAACCTTAACAATCTTTTTGATTTCCTCTGATGATTTGCTGATTTTGTTCATTGACTCTACCAGCTCTTTCATCTGCTGATTACCCTGCTCAGCTTTCTGCGTTGCCTCCTGGGAAAGGCCGTTAGCCTGGGTGGCGTTATCTGCGTTCTGTTTAGCCTGGCCGTTGATCTCGGTTACGGAGGAAGTGATCTCTTCCAGACTGGAAGCCTGCTCGCTTGCTCCCTGGGAGAGAGACTGGCTGGCAGAGGAGACCTGGCCCGAACCGGAGGAGACCTGTTCCACGGCCGTGTTTACCTGACCCATAATGTCGTTCAGAGAATTGACCATCTCATCCAGGGCCTTACCGAGGCTGTCCTGTTCCGAGGAAATACTCACATCCACCTGCAGATTGCCTCCGGCAATCTGCGATGCCAGATTCACCTTTTCCTTCATATAAGATATTAATCTACTGAATGCTTTACCAACCGCGCCTAGCTCATCTTTCCGGTTATTTATTTTATTCATCTCATCCTGGCTCATCCCTTCCAGTTCCACATCTCCGATCGCAAACCGGTTCGCGCCTTCGGTGACAAAAGCGATTGGTCTGGAAATAGTACGGCTGAACAGGACCGCGACTACCGCAGCTACTGCCAGTACAATCAGAGCGATCACAATGATCGCGTATTCCAGGGCCACGATCGGTTTATCTATTTCAGCCTCATCAATTTCCGCCATGATCGCCCACCGTTTATCAAAAACATTAAGCGGTGAATAAGCTGATAAAACCGGATTGCCGTTATAATCCTTAATAATCTCTGCATCGTGTTTATTATTCAGGGCCTCCAGAGAAGCTCTGGTTTCCACTTTACCCTTTTCCGGATGTTTAAAGGAGGCCGCAACCGAATGGCTTTCCGGGTCAAGGTAGGAATCGGAGCGCATCAGGTGATCCGGCCCGACCAGATAGGTCTCCCCGGTCTCACCCATACCAGTCCGCTCCTGCATAATTTCATTTACCTTCGTTAAAGAAATCTGATAAGCAAGCACGCCGACCAGATTTTTATCCGCATC
>CAZFAK010000252.1:0-4522 GCA_964517045.1 uncultured Spirochaetia bacterium
CCCGGTGCCCCACATTAATGGTCGAGACGCAATAGCATAAGGGGGGATTTGGGTATACTTGTGCAAATACCGGTCATTTTCCAGAAAATTATATTTCGAACTCCTGTTTTTTTTTGTATTTTTTTCAAGATACGATGTATTCATGTACTGGTCTTTAGGCACAGAGGCGCCGAACAGGATATGTTCCGGATAATTAAATCTAACGATTATTTCGTTTTTACCTATATTGCCGGGTAATTCCGCCGCGTTTATTCTCATCCGGTTTGTCTTCGGTGGAGAATATACCTGCGGTTCGATTAGCTGATGTTTTGAATTAACACCGCATGTCAGGATTAGAAAATCACACTCACAGGATGAAGATGTGGTCATTATTGTATGTTTATTGCCGGTTTTATGCAATAATCAGTAATTTATGTAATAATATCTCAAGTAATATGCGTTTATGGTTGCTGATTTTAATTATATTTAATTTTTTTTTCGGCATTGAACATGTTTTAAAACCCGAGTTCAGCGGCCCCTTTCAGTATGCCACTACCATTGATGTTAACCGGGGCCATGCTCCGGAGGTATTTGTACGCGCAGCCTACTGGCAGGCTTACGGCAGTGAGCCTGCCAATGCAGTTATCACTGAATATACCAACAAGCTGATCAGCGAAGAATATTTCCGCCGTATTGATGCGGTCAATACCTTTGCCCAGGAAGCGGGCAGGATTTACAATGATACCTATTATCTGACCTATTCCGACCCCTGGCAGGCCCATCCTCCTTTTACCAATGACCTGTTGTTTACGGCTGCCCGGGAAGTGGGCGCTGTCTGGATGATCTGGGCCCACTGTCCGGCCCCGCCCGGATATAACTGCGGTATGGACTGGGCCAACACCCATGCTCTGGGTATGGACAGTGAGCATTCTGTCTACGGGTTTCCGGGAGGAGCCTCCCAGGGTTATGAAACGTATAATAATCCCGGTTTTTATTACCGGGAGTTGCTTGACGGCCGTTATGCCGGCCTGAGTTTTATGATGCCCAATATTTACGGACCTGACTGTCAAACCGGAAGCGAGGAGATGACAGCCCTGACCAATGCCCTGCTTAAAATAGAAACAGAGGGGTGGCAGCATCCGGTAAAGATAGCAATGTTTGATGACACCTGGGGCTGGGGCAGGAGTTTTTTCCCCTGGCCTTTTACCGAAGTACCGGATTGTAACAATGTCAGTGAAGCTGCGGACTATATATATGAATACAAATGGAAAAAATTTTTTGAACAGGTGCCCTCCCGGTTCTGGTATGAAGTTGATGGACGGCCCTTTGTCTATTTTTATAACGGCGGGACTCTGATTAATCGCGGTAATTCCGCAGCAGTTATAAATGAATGCAAAAACCGTTTTCAGACTGATTTCGGAGTGGAGCCGTTTGTAGTGGTTGATACTGCTTTCTGGAATCAGGACAGCAGCATGGATACTGCGGCCGACGGCCGTTTTAAATGGTATACTTTTGAAGAACCCGGTAATAAATCACGTTATACTTATAGTGGAAAAACGCTTGATCATGCCATGGTCAAATGGGATGACAAGGGAAGAGCTACTCCCGGTGCAATTGCCCAGCCTGGTGACCACATAGACAAAAGGGGTAATATTCTTGATTCTGTACTGGCCGGTTCTGCAGATGCCGACATTTTAGTCCTGGCCACTTGGAATGATCTGGGGGAGGGAACCGGTATTAACCGTAATTATGATTATTATATTGAAGGTGAATGGAAAGAGCCTGACTATTTTATGAAGAAAATCAGGAATGCTCAGGGCTGTGATCCCCTGGAAGGTATACAGCCGGCTGTAAGGGAAACCGCTACTATACAGCTGGACTCTGTTTCCAACACCCATGCTTTTGCCGGATATACTTCCAACACAAACGGATCGTCCGGTTTAATAAGTCTCTATTACAGACAGGATCAGGGTCCCTGGCAGTTTGTGGGCACCAATACCAACTGGAGCCTTGATTTCGATACTACTACTGTCCAGGACGGTTTTCATGTCTGGACTTTTCTGGCTGTAAATACCTTTACCAATTCCAATACTTTCCATCAGACCAATCTGGTTGACAACCTGTTGCCGGTCCCGCCGGAAAAGGTTTCCCTGCTTAGCCCGGCTCCGGCCGCCATGCTTTACGGCAGCAATACCATCCCTTTTTCCTGGAGTAATGCGGATGATAATAACGGGGTTGCCTATTATATTCTGGATATTGATAATAACGACTATTTTATTACCAATACCGACGCTTTGATAACTAATCAGCTTCTCGGACACTGGCCTTTACAAACTAGCTTAAGTGATATTTCGCCCAACAGCCGTCATGGTACTGTCAGCGGTAATACCAATCTGGTATGGATTGACGGTCCTCTGGGAAAGGCCATTGATTTTTCCGGAAACCAGACAGTTGATCTGGGCGCTGTTGATACCGGTAATGAATTTACCGTTACTTTATGGGCCCGGGTCAGTTCCGCTGCTTACAGTATACAGGGACTGGTGGCCAATGGCCCGGGCGCGGAAGGTCCGGCCTGGCGTTTATTTATAAACTCCTATGATACTACCAACGGAAAAATTATTTTTGAGACGGCTGACGGCAGCGGCTGGCAGAATATTTACAGTGACGATCGTGCCTTTTCATTTGATACCTGGCACCATCTGGCAGTAGTTATCAACAAAAATATTCCCGAAATTGATATTTATATGAACGGAGAACCGGTTCCCAATCTAACCAGTTATATCCTGACCGGATTTCCGGTTGATCAAAATATTTATCTCGGATCCCTGGCCGGAACGATGCAGCTGCTAGGCGCCATGGATGATGTCCGTATTTACAGTGATCTGCTTACCCCGGCAGAGATCAGCACCCTCTATCATTTGTCCAGCTGCGGCAGCGGTACGGAAAAAATATTTAACAAGCTGGTTGATCTAATCCCCGGGGAACATACGTGGCGTGTGCGTGCTGTCGATATACAGGAGGATGCCGGGCCCTGGAGCGGCAGCCGCGTTTTTACCAATTATCCCTTCCCTGCCCCCTATATAGCGGAAACCAATACGGCACAGCTGGGCGTCCTTACCAATACCGTCTCTTTAGGGGGTATTGCCGGCAATATCAGCCCCGGACCGGGTCAGGTCAGTGTTTATTTGTCTGTTAACAGCGGTAATTTTCATTATATCGGCAGCAATACCATCTGGTCTACCAATGTTGATACCCTGACCCTGCCTGACGGTTTGAATATTTTCACCTTCCGGGCGCAAAATTCCATGTATTACAATGCCTTTTATTATCAGAGTAATATAGTCAGCAACCAGGGAGCGGTAAAACCGGCGACTAATCTGAGTCTGACGACCATGTCCAATCGGGTTGAACTCTCCTGGGAGCTGACCGGAAGCAATAACCGGAACGTGCTGGTATACTACAGCAGCAGCAATAATCTGAATACAGCCTCAAGGAGAATGCTCTCCGCTTTAAGCAGTAATACTGTTTTTACAAGTCTTGATTTTAGCCAGGGATATTATTGCTGGGTTGCGCCGACCAATTATTTCGGCCGCAGGGTAAGCGGTCCGGTTATGTTTAAACCGCGCCTGCCGCAGATCAGCGAAACCAATACCGGCAAGACAGCTGTTCTTGCCGGTATTAATTTTTTCAGCGGCTATGTAAGCAATAGCGCAGCTGTCCTTGAGCCGGCCCAAGTTTATCTAAGTATCAACAACAACTCTTATGCTATTGTCAGCAGTAATAGTAACTGGTCTACCAACATTGATACTGCTGTTCTTACTGACGGTATGAACGTTTTTGCTTTTGCAGCTGTTAATAAGTTTAATTTTTCCAATTTTTATTATCAGACCAATCTGGTCAGTAATTACGGTCCGCCCGCCCATCTGCATGCGCTGCAGACGACTGCCTTTTCCAACAGTATCTGGCTGCAGTGGGCGGAAACAGTAAGTAATCAGCAGCGTATATATATTTTTTATAATACTAATTTTATGATAACAGCTAATGAGCCTTGTCTTGTTACTGCTGGTAATCATTTTTTAATTACGAATTTGAAGCCGGCTACCGGTTATTATATTCAGGCAGTTACCAGTAATTATTTTGGCCGGGCTTTCAGTACGCCTGTTTATGCAGAAACACTGGCAGCAACTTTAAGTGAAATACCCCGCTTTAGAATTCAACCCGGAGTAATTGACCGGCAGTTTAACAGTACTGCCTTTATTGCCGGTATACCTCCCGGTATAAAAGAGGTGGAGATATATAATCTCAGCGGTGAGATACTGGCAGTTATACCTGTACACAGAATTTTGAAAGCGCCGGATAACTGCTTTTACGGACGTATTCCGGCCTGGGATCTGACTCTGGCGGCCGGGCAAGCTGCTCCCGGAGTTTATATTCTGCGTGCCGGCCGGAAACAGTTGTTTTTTGTTATTAAGTGAAAATTAATTCTGATTTAAAGAAAATATTACTATATTGCTAAATTTTTATTTTTTTTTGTTAATTATTT
>CAZFAK010000253.1:0-4506 GCA_964517045.1 uncultured Spirochaetia bacterium
ACTTATATCCTCAGAACAGTAATTGATCATATTATTCAATAAAGTTTCGGTAAAAATACCCATAGTACCGCCGCTGTAATAAAACCCGGCGCGCCGTCCCAGGGCGTGGGTACCGTCTGCCAGCACGCTGCCGGCCTCGTAGATAAAAGCTGCCGCAGCGTTGGCCGGATCAGAGTTAACGTAAACCAGTGTTAGCGCATCATTTGTAGGTTTGGCTACCTGGACCTGCGTGCTGTTTAACTCTGTCTCAGCATCCGTAACATTAAGGCCGTTCATGACAGGATGGCTGGTATTTTCCAGCCCCACACTCATTACATTAAGACTGGCGCAGTTTCCATATTCAACCATAAAAAAAGCTTCAAACAGATTACTGGAGGCAATGATAAGACCCTTGCCGGTTTGCTGAAAATCCACGGTATATCCAAGACTGGTTATCTCATGACCAAAATAATATACATCAGGCGTGGCATAACCCGAAGGCATACCGCTGTCCGGCATAGTGCTTACAGTATGGCCCGCGCCCTGCATTAAAGTAGTCAAATCGCTTAAATAAGGGCCGGACCAAGTGTTAGTAACTATCATTACATGATAGGACCACAGACTTTGTAAAAATAACATTATAAAAATCAGTAAAAATTTACGCATCCTTTTCTCCATAAATATAAAATTCAGACATAAGCTGTTTCAGTATATAATATAACATATATAAGGTAAAATTGGGAAAGATTTTTTTTATTTTATTAACGTTTTAAAACAAACAAAAGCGTCTTTTCCCAGTCGCTTTCATCAGTAAAAACAGCGTAATAACGGCCCGCAGCTAAATCCGCAGGCATTTTCTCCCATAAAAAGGTATAACCTGAACTACTGCCCCCGCTCCCGGACAGGGAGTCTGTCTCTTTACGTTTTTCATACAGCACTTGTCCGGATTTGTCATAAATATACATGGTTATAGCCGCGTCACTATTCTCCGGGTGTACAATAAAAGAACAGCTCTGCGGCTGATCAAGATCAATCACACTGTTTAACATTTGTACCGGTTCTGAAACAGCAAGTTCGTTTTTAAATTCAAATAGTACCGGAACAGTATAATTACTGTTACCCGCATTATCCCAGGACACTGCCATCATATAATACTCTCCTTCCGGCAAGGCTGTATAAAAATCAATCACCCACCTTTCTGGAGAGGAGCCGCTGTTTTGCGCTGTAAAATACAGGGGCTCACTGCCGTTCATTACCGGGTTACCGGCTGTATCACTGATATAAAGAATGGTCTGGTAGATACCGCTGTCACTATCATAATGAGTCCCGTAGATCTGGTCACCGTTATAAACAACTGCCATATTGGTTACACTGTCCAGAGTGACCTGCGGCGGCTGGTTGTCAGGCATACTCACACCCATAAGCCAGTTAAGACTGCTTTGCAGTACTTCCCGCTCATAGTTATCCATCTCGGTGATATCACTTTGATACATGGCTATTCTTTTATCAGGAGCAGATGTCACATCGTCTGCAAGCAGGTCACCTTTCCGAAAAGCAATAATAAAAGGTTTATTAACCGCAGCCGCATTGGTGTCATCATCAACATCACTGATGACCGCAGCTGCCTGCTGCTCCGCATTAGCACTGAAGATGTCATAGTAAACCGGGGCAGCGCCGCTTACATAGATAGTATTCCAGCTTTGGGAAAAGAGTGTTATAGGAAAATTATCAGTAAGGGTCAGATGCGCCCCCGCAGAAAAGCTTAAAAAATTATATGTATCAGCCATTTTTAAAGCATACACTGCCACATCCGGATTAAAACTAAACATTGGCACGGCTGCGGTAAGCGCGGCTGCAGGAACCTGCTGATAGTCAGCATTGCCTTTAAAGATAACAGCTGCAAAGGAACTGATATTATTCAAACAGTCAGCCGCTGAAGAACTATATATAACCACGCTGTAGTTGGTATGTAAAAAGGAGAGCAGGGGCATGTCGATCAGCGCATCGGTAAGTAAAACGGCCGGTTCTACCAGCATCAGATTGGACTGAGAAGCATCAACACCGCTATTAATATTCAAACTTAAATTATTGGTTACAGCAAAACCATTAGCACTCAGTACGACTTTAAGCTGGTGTGAGCCGGTATTGGTATATTTAACATAGTAGGTTGAAGCAGTACTGACACCGGCAAGATGACCCAATAACTGATCATTTTCATCAAGATAATAAAAATCACCCGTACTGAAACTACCGGTAAAATTCACCTCAACTTTGATATACTGATTTTGGTAAAAATCAGCACCGTAAACAGGATCAGCTATGGTAAGATTAAGTCCGCCGGTACTGTCGCCAGCCCAGGTCAGCGCGTTGTCCAGGAGAGTACGGCCGTCAGCAGTAAGGGTGCCGGTAATATAAAAAAAACCTACCCTTCTGCCCGGCGCCGCAGTACTGTCAGCAAGCGTACTGTTTTTCTCAAAAGCAAAAAGAAAATGCAGGTTCGTATTACCGTCCGAATAACAAAGCCCTTGCGCTTCCCCGGAGAGCAAGGCGCTGTTCATATCATTATTGATATCAAACAGGTTAATGTAAGTTGTTCCGCCCAAACCGTTGAGAAGAGGATGGGAACCGTCCCGTACCGTTACATCAATATCATTATAGATCTGGTATTCTGCTATATTATATATCATCCCCAGCCCGGACCAGGTGTTACTGTTGCCCCCGGCAACAATGCCTACAGCCGTATTTTGATACATGGAAACAAAGGAAGATATCTCGGCATAATGTGATATGTAGATAACATCTATGCTGCCGCTGTTTAAATAGGTATAAGGGTCGGTTGCGTCATCAACCACAGTAAGAGTATGACCCAGGTTGGATATCTCATTCATCAGATAATCATCATCAGGGTTGGCAGCAGCGGTTTTTACATAAAGAACATTTAAACTGTAGATATGAAAACTGAAAAACATAAGAAGAAATATTATTTTTGACATAATTTACCCCGCATGGTTATTTCACAGTTAAATTATACATCTTTTCTGGTGAAAATGCATGTTTTTTTTTAAAAAAAAATTCAAATTTAAAAAATTAGGACAGCAGCAATGATCATAAAATTAAACAGCAGCGTTATACTGGTATAAAGCGGTAACCAGTACATCAGGCGTGGTTACACAAACCGTATCTGCTGCCGTATTCCTTACTCTGGCTTTGAGTTGTTCATCAGTAGTTACAAAAACACCTGCTGTCTGCGTATTGAGCTGGGCGCATTTCTGCAGCATGGGCAGATCAGAGTTGGTATCACCGCAAATAAGAGAGCCCTGTTCCTTTATATCAAGTTCAAGCTCCTTGTCAAGAAACAAAACCCCGTCTCCCTTGTCAAAATCCTTTAAACCGCTGCTGCCTTGATTATCAACCGTAAGTATGATCTCCACATCCAGACCTGTATCCTCAATGCGAAAATACTGCTCCTCAGGGTCGATCTCTTTAACGATCTGCTGCAGCTTATGCAGAAACTGCTCCGAGTCTGCCGACGGTATGGTCTTGTTGATATCCTGTCTGGTAATAGTAGTCTGCCCGAATTTAAACTGCAGACCGGAACCGGTAAAAGCATATTTTTCATATTGTTCCTCTTTTACCAGCTCGGACAGGACCTGATTTAACTCCTTTAATTTATCTTCCTTGGCAGCAGGTATGGGAAAATTACAGACGTCACCCGCAGCTGTCAGATACTCCCGGCCCTTGGAACCGGCAAAAACAAAATAACCCTTTGGCATAACACTTATGTCAGCCAGACCGATATTCATTAACGGAGCTGAGGTAAGAATAACCCCTTTGCTTTTACTGTTTTTAATATAGGACGCCAGAAAAAAAGCGTTGTAAACCGACTGCACACTGGAAGAATACCTGGTACAGTAATTATTTACCGTCCCGTCCCGGTCCGAGATAAAATTTGGCCTGCTGAATTGCTTTAACTTTTCAGTCAGACGCCCGGTTTCCTCCCCAAAGCCGGGATGCAGCTTGGCAAGATGGTTTAACAAAGCTTCCCTGCCCTGTTCCAGCAAAATCAAATCCTTGTCCAGTTCATTTATCTCATAAGCGAGATCAATCTCTGTTTTTTTCCCTGGAGAGAGTTCCAGCTGCTTGAGCGTATCCCTGCCCGGCAAAGCCTTAAGAATCCGGGAGTGTTCCTGCAGAACCGCTGTATCAGCAGGGGCCGGTTTTTGCCGGTTGAGCAAAGCAGTAACTATACGTTTTTTTACAGGTACAGCACTGTGCATCAATTTATCAAAATCCTTAAGTGTTTTAAGAGAACTCATAATAATTCCTGATGGTAATATTTAACGGGCATAAGTATAGCATATCCCCGGCTTATGATAAAGAGGTGCAGCGGTGGGGAGCTTTATTTTTTAAGAGAATATACCTGTCCTTTTTTCAAACTTTCAGTTTTTCCCGGATAATACTCATCCTGATTACTTCCCGGTCAAGGCAGGTCTGCAGATCAGTCCTGGTGCCATACACTTTAACAGA
>CAZFAK010000254.1:0-4444 GCA_964517045.1 uncultured Spirochaetia bacterium
GCACAAGAGAGCAAAGCACAAGAGAGCAAAGCACAAGAGAGCAAAGCGGAAGAGAGCAAAGCGGAAGAGAGCAAAGCGGAAGAGAGCAAAGCACAAGAGAGCAAAGCACAAGAGAGCAAAGCACAAGAGAGCAAAGCGGAAGAGAACAAAGCGGAAGAGAGCAAAGCGGAAGAGAGCAAATAAAACAGTATTACTGCCGGTATTAGTACCGGTAAAATATTAACACCAGGAGAGGCAAATATGGCAAAGGAAAAAGAATTGGTAGAGTATCTGGTAAAAACTTTGGTTGACAAACCGGATGACGTCCAGGTTAATCTGGTAGAAGGAGAGAACACTAATATTATCGAAATCAAGGCGGATAATGATGATTACGGGAAGATAATTGGCAGAAAAGGAAGAATTGTAAATTCAATTCGTACTTTACTGGCAGTATGCGCGCGTGATTCTGGTAAGCGTTGGCTGCTTGATGTCCCGGATAAAGAAAATAGAGATAGCTAAACTTACCAAACCGCATGGTATAAAGGGTGAGTTAAAACTGCTCCCTTTTACTGATGATATAAAAGGATTTAAAAATTATTCCTTTTTTTATATCAGGGAGCAGTTATTTAACGTTGATTATTACAAGGATTTAAACAAACTATTAGTTGTAAAATTTAAACAGAGCAACAGCCGGGAAGAGGCGGAAGAGCTGGCAGGTGCGCTGTTAGCTGTTCCCAGGGAAGAGGTTGCTGCGGCTAATCTGCTGCAGGATTATCTCGGAGTAACGGTTTGTTTAAAAGACAACGGCCGGCAGCTAGGCAAAATTAAAAACTATTACGCTGCCGGCAGCAGCGGACTGTTTGAAATAGCAGGTTCCGGTAAAAAATGGCTGATTCCCTGTGAGAATGAATACTGGGAAGCGGTTAATAAAAAGAAAAGCATGGTAGTATTAAAAAACTACCATGGCTTGCTGGATTAAAGTTTGTTCTTTGATATATTAAGTTTATTTCCGGAAAAGTTTCACTCTTTTTTCCGCTGCGGGATGCTGGCCCGGGCTGTGCAGACCGGGCTCATAGATTACCGTCTTTTGCATATCCGCGCGTATGGAGAAGGAAACTACCGGCATGTTGATGATTACCCTTTCGGTACCGGACAGGGTATGTTGTTAAAATACAGTGTAATGAAAAAATGTCTGGCCGCAGCCGGTAGGGGACCGGTCATCTTACTAAGCCCCAGGGGGCAGCTGCTTAAGCAGAATACTGTAAATGAACTAAGCAGGAAAAACCGCCTGGTACTGGTCTGCGGTCATTATGAAGGGGTTGACCAGCGTTTTATTAACCGTTATGTGGACCGGGAAATAGCTATTGGTGATTATGTTTTAAGCAGCGGCGAAACGGCAGCTATGGTTCTGATCGAGGCGGTTTCCCGTAAATTAAAAACATTTATGGGTAATGAAAAGTCTGCTGAAGAAGAATCATTTGAAACCGGTCTGCTGGAGTATGATCAGTACACACGCCCCCGCGAGGTTGATGGTATGAGAGTACCCCGTGTTTTATTATCCGGGGATCATCACAGGATCAGACAATGGAACCGTCTTAATGCCCTGTATAATACTTATTGCTGCCGGCCGGACTTAATAGATAATACAAAGTTAACTGCTAAAGAGTTAAAATTTTTAAATGACTTACAAAGCGGAAAAAAAATGACAGGAGAATATAATGAATACTTTGATAAAAAAAGTAGAAGCTAAACATAAAAAAGACAATGTGAATCAAATAGCTGTTGGGAATACTGTAAAAGCGGAATTAAAAGTAAAAGAGGGTGAAAAAGAACGTATCCAGGTTTTTGAAGGTGTGGTTATCGCCATCTCCGGAACCGGTATCAGTAAGAGTTTTATAGTGCGTAAAATATCTTTTGGTATAGGTGTGGAGAAAAAGATACCTTTTCACTCACCGGTTCTTAACAAGCTTACGGTTGTCAAAAAAGGAAAGGTGCGGCGGGCCAAGCTTTATTATTTCCGTGAACGTCTTGGTAAGGCGCTTAACCGTCTTAAAATAAGACAGGACAAGTAATATATGGCCAAAAATAAAACTGATTATAAAAAGGTTTTTACCACCGTATTTGTAGTTGTTCTGGCTGTAGTTTTCGTAGGCGCTTATTCTTCCGGAAATTTTTTCAGCTCCAACCGCCAGCAGCTGCTGGGAACGGTTAACGGCAGTGAAATTTATACCTACAGTGATGATTTTCAGCGTATCTACGGTTCGCTCAGGGAAAGAATGCGGGAAGAGAAAAGCGAGTTTAAAAAGGCTGATGAGGCCAGGATAAGGCAGCAGGCTTTCCAGCAGACAGCCTTGTCGCGGCTGCTGTTTGATTACATGGAAGAGCAGGGTATTCATGCTGCGGATGCTACTGTAAAAAAAAGCATCAAAGGCCAGTTTGTCGGCAGTAATAATAAATTTAATGAACTGGCTTACCGCAGTTTTCTTAAACGGGCACCGCATGAGCGTAAGGTAATGGCTGAGCAGCAATACCGCCGTTCCATTGAAAAATCAATTTTTTACAGTGATCTTAACCTGATGAATTTTCAAAGTGAACCCTCAACTATTGAAAGGCTGGCTTATAAATATATCCCTGCTTCCCACCTGGAGATTGATAATTATCTGTTTTTATCTGCCATAAGAAAAAAAGTCATTATTGCCCAGAAATTTCTTGATGATTACAGCTCTCTTATTACGGAAGAGATGCTGCGGGATTTTTATACGCAGCATAAAGCAAAATACGGCTGGGATTCGTTTGCCAACAACCGGTTTGATATTCAGATCCGCTTTGAAAACCAAAAGGAACAAATGCTTAAAGAGAAGCTTAAAACTCCGTTTGTGGAAAAACTTAACGAAGCTTTAATAGCCGGAAAATTCCGGCAAAACTTCCGGCAGGCTGCCGCGTCTTTGGGTATGAATATCAGAATAACCCCTTTTTTCAGTTATAATGACAAGGAGATAACAGATCAGCACGGCAACCCGGTTTACCTTAACCTGAAAAGCGCTGTTTTTTTAAGCAAGGGAGAGATATCCCAGGTTGTTACAGATGATAATGATGACAGTGTAGCTGTGTTTATGGTTATTGGTGAACAGGTGCCCAGTGGTGATACTTTTGATGTTTCGGATGAGGAATACGAACAAATTAAAAACCAGCTGCGCCAGCAGAAAGCATATACTTTAACAGTTTATTTTCGAAACTGGTTGTATAATAATGCTAACATTCAATATGTAAAAGCAGGTGAATGATCAATTCAAGGCTAATCAGCAGCTGCTTGGATCTCTCACCGGCAAAAAAATAGAGCTACCTCCGAAAATCGAACCACTGCCGCATATTACTTTTCTGCATGCGCGTGATAACAGTGTTGTCTACAAGTATAAAAAGCGGCTGGTCAACTCAGCTTATAATCCCGTCAAAGAGGCTGCGCACAAGCTAAAGACCGCCTATACAGGCAAAGAGAACCGTTTTCTGTTCCTCGGTGCTGATATGCTTTATACGGCAGAGAAGCTGACCGCAACCCTGGAACCGGCAAAGTGCCGGACCGGCAGTTATCGGTTTTTTTTTGTTTTTCACAATCTAACTATTTTTTACGCTTTATTAAAGTACCGTTCGCTTGTTTTTCTGAAACCGGTTTTGCCTTATTGCTTTTTTATTATTAAGGAGCACAGCGCTTTAAAAAGCAGTGATGTAGCCCCGGCACATGCCAGGGGCACAGCTTATATAGTGAATCAGACTCTTTATCAGGATGACCAACCCTATTACGAGAGTATTAAAGCACAGTATCTGCATTATTTATCTGAACACTACAGTGCCGGTTTAACCAAATTTTATTTTGAGAAAAGATGGCTGCGTAACGCCATGCAGAACCTGGCTATGCTGCCGCAGAGTTTTGATCTTAAACAGCTTTACAGCACTTTTTCCGGCCGGAACTGTTTACTGGTAATGGCCGGTCCTTCCCTGGCTCATAATCTGAACTTTATAAAAAAAAACAGGGAGCACAGTACTATTATCTGCTGTGATACAGCGCTTAAACCTTTATTATTAAATGACATTGCCCCTGATTACGTTGTCTCCCTGGACAGCGGTTATTATAATTACCTTGATTTTAAAATTTTACCGGGATCAGGTACCAGGCTTTTAGCTGATATAACCTGTTATCCGGCTGTGGTGCGGGCTTTCCGGGACAGAAGCGCTTTTTTTCTCTCTGCGCCTGCTGCGCAAAAAGCAGCTGTATCGTCAGCTGCCGGGGCATTACTGGCGTCAATCGGGGTGCAGGATATACCCTGTATCCCTACCGGCGGTTCAATCTCCCATACTGCTGTGCAGCTGGCTTTGCGGATGGGTTTTAAACTGATTATTTTATGCGGTGCGGATTTCTGTTCCCCCTTCTTAAACATCAATATCTATTCATCCACCCATTTTCACTTTT
>CAZFAK010000255.1:0-4440 GCA_964517045.1 uncultured Spirochaetia bacterium
AAAAGCTTATGCCGGCCCTGGAACATTTGCAGAAAACAGCTGCTGTAAAATTTGCTGAACCGGTTTTTATACGCGGGGTTAATACCAGTGATACCTACTGGCCGGGACAATGGGGCTTAAAAAATAACGGTATGCGGGTTGCCGCCGGCTGGACTATTACCAACAGAACTGAGGCGGTTATTGCTGTGCTGGATACCGGTTTTTTAACCAATCACCCTGACCTGGGTACAGTTAACTGGGTCAGCGGCCGGGATATTGCAGATAAGGATAATGGTATATATAATCCCCATAGCAGTCACGGAACCATGACGGCCGGCTGTATCGGGGCTGAAACAGATAATGGTATTGGTATTGCCGGCATTATTACAGAGGCTGTTATCATGCCGGTAAAAATAGCTGCTGATAACTATCCTGAGTATATCACGAGTGAGGATGGTGCTGAAGGCATTTACTATGCGGTTGATAACAATGCTGATATTATAAACATGTCTTACGGAGGTACCGGCTTGTCTCTTTTGGAAAAAGAGGCTTGCGCTTATGCTGCCAGTAACAATGTTTTTCTGGTTGCTGCTGCCGGTAATCAGGGAAATATTACCAGAATCTATCCGGCTGCCGTGGAAACTGTTTTTGCTGTCAGTGCTTATGACAGCAGCCGCGTTATAGCAGACTTTTCTTCCTTTGGTACTTATATCGCGGCTGCAGCTCCGGGAGTGAATATCCGTACTACTGATTTTGATACAAACAGCGGCAGTGCGGGCTATGCCCTGGTACAGGGTACCTCTTTTGCCGCTCCCTATACAAGTGCGGCAGCAGCTCTGGTAAAGGGGTTACTAAGCAGCTGTAATAATAATCAGCTGGCAGCTTTGCTTAAGGATACTGCTGCTGATCTGGGCACTGCCGGTTATGATATCTATTACGGTTACGGCGCTGTGGATCTGGAACAGGCTTTAATAACAGCATCCCTGCCGGGGAGCAGTAATGCTTATAATATAATATGCGTCATTGAAAATCCGCCTGATATGACGGCAGTATATACAAATACTTCTGTCCGGATTACAGCTTACAGCAGCCAGGCTTCCTTTTATTCCAATGAATTATTTATCGGCAGCGGGATAGTGCCCGGCAGTTATGATCTGCTTACTAATACCTTGCAGCCTGTAACCAATTATAATATCGTCTCTGTAGATCCTTCCGGTTATTCGGACGGCTTTTATACTCTGTTGCTGAAAGCTTATGCAGCTAACGGTACGGTCAGTGACAGACATGTTATTGCGCTTAACCGTCAGAGGTCCCAGCTATTGACTTCGGGACGCAGTGAGTTATGGCTGAAACATTTTACCGTAGGTGATTTTGATTACAGTAACGGGTCGGAATTATTATATACCTATAATGATCCGGCAGCCGGAGATGATAGTTATAAACTCACTTTCCGTTCCGGCCTGATGGAAAACTTTCCCGGTTTTCCCTCTGCACTGGGTGATAATATCGCAGCGGTGGAATATTGCAGTGCTATAGCTTATGCTGCTGATACTGCTGAATATCAGCTTTTTACTTTTTATATTGATAATAATAATTTTCCGCATTATCAGATCAACAGTCAGGACAGTACTGTATATGAAACAGAACAGTTTGATACAGCTGTAGCTGATATAACTATTGGCGATTTTAACGGAGACGGCCTTGACGAGTTGGTTTATCTTAAGCAGTTAAGCGGTAACAGCAGTGCTCTGGTTTTTACAGGCAGCTCGTATCAGGATCTGGTGGAGATCACTACGGCAGCTGCTTATCCTTACTTTCTTACCGGGGATCTTGATGCTGACAGCTGTGAAGAGGTTTTATGGTTAGAGCAAAAAAGTTCAGGCAGTTATGTTTTAAAGAGCTATCATGAGGGACAGATAACCGTCCTTTATACTTCCGGCACCCCTTTTAAACCATGGCTGCTGCTTGATATAGACAGTGACCGCTGTATGGAGATTATGCTGGTTTATAATGATAATGAAAATAATATTACCGGCGCTGCCGTGCTTGACCATGAGGGCATGGAAATGGGTGCGGTTTATCCGCCCGGCCTGACTGCAGAGCATACGATAGACAGGGTCAGTCCCCTGCTTTACGGTTCTCAGGGCAGCATAGCTTTCCGTTATACAGACGGTTATATCTCGTTATATAATCTGAACGGCGCTGTACATGCGGGCTGGGATGAAAAAGCGGTTACTGATATGGAGGCGGCTGCTTTCGGCGATATCAGCGGCGACGGTGTGGCTGATGCTCTGTTTGTTGATAACAAGGGCTATTTATTATATTATGATATAGCTACAGCAGGATTGGTAAGTAATCTGAACAGCCGGATTCTAAGCGGCTCTCCCCGGATCTCCATCCGTGATACTGATAATGATTGGTCCAATGAGATCAATATAAGGGGGGAGGATGGTACCTTTTTTTCTTTCAATACTCCGGGCCGGCCTGACTGTCCCTCTTTTTCCTCTTTAATACCTAATATTAAGGGACAGTATTCCTGTGACATAAACAGTTCTCCAATGCCGCCGCCCACTGTAAGTGTTGCCGGAAGTGATAATTTACTTTCATTCGGGAGCACTGTGGAAGCTTATGCGGCCGGGGCAGAGGATGACAGATCCATTACAGGAGCGGTTTTCTATGCCTCGGCAGACGGAAGTAATTACTTTCCGGTTGCAAGAGGCGGCTGGGATAAAGAGGATGGTCTGGTGCGGGCCTCATTGGGTAAATCATTTTTAGCGCACTATCTAACCGCCAGATTTATAGATACATATGGAGAACAGGGACCGCTCTCGGCAGCGATCGCGGTTACTGCTGTATTTCCTTCGACAGGTGAAAAAATTTCCCGGGTTATACCCAACCCTTTTACTGTTTCCGGCCGGGAAGCAGTAATCTATCTGTATACAGATAATAAAAGTTTTATTGTAGATATTTACAGTTTTAACGGCCGGCATGTCAGAACCCTTGACCAGCAGGGAACAGAGGTATACCGTAACCGGATGATTGCTGTGTTCAACGGCAGGGATGAAAACAACCGTCTGCTTTCTTCCGGAGTTTATTATTATATAGTACGCCTGGAAGATCAAGATAATATTACATCCAATCCCGGCGGTACGGATAACAGAGTGAAAGGTAAGGTTATTTTAATAAATGAATAAAACACTGTTAGTAATTATATGTTTTTCTGTTGCTTTGCTGCAGCCGGAAGATCTGGAAATAAATGTTTATACGCCGCAGGATTACGGCAGCGGCAGTACCGGTTTTCTCTACAGCCGGGATAGTTCCTGCCTGTGGTTAAATCCTGCCCTGCTTGCCGGACAGCAGGTTCCTGTTTTATCCTACAGCCATCTGTTTTATGTCCTGGATGTTTTTGCTGATACAATCTCTGCTTCCTTTCCCCTGCCGCGTCAGGGAGCAGCGGCTGCCGGCCTGCAGTTGATCTCTGTTCCCTATGCAGCTGTGCCTGACCAGTTTACCAGTCCCAGGAAGGAGTATGATTTCTTTTTATTAAGCAGCGCCGCCGGCGCTTTGACTTTTAACAATTACCTGCAGGCCGGTCTTACTTTAAACTTTGCCTGCCGTAAACTCTCTGCCGGTAAAAAAATAAAGATAGTAAGTGCTGATATCGGATTAAATATTACAACTCCGAAAAAAATAAGTTTTCCCGTAGTTATACAGGGGCTTGGTTATAACAGCGCAGCCGGTATCAAGGCTGGTATAAGTTTCCCTTTTCGTCTTGACAATAAAGCCTTTTTAATAAATTTAGGCAGCTGTTATAACTTTTCTCTTGATTACCTGTCGGTAAGGAACGGTTACCAGTACAAATTTTATTTTGATCAGAATAAAATTTTGCTTATAACAGCAGGTATAGAGAGCGCATTTAAAGAGCGTCCCTTTGTTTTCAGCAGCGGCCTGGCTTACGCATATAAAAAACTGAAATTTACACTTGATCTCCGCATTGATCTTAATCTGCGTTCAAGCTGGCTGGTGGGGATTGTATACAGAGGGAGCCGCCCGCAGCGCGCCGGGCATATAGAATAGAAAGAGCGTTTTTAGAAATCCCTATTATAATAATTATAAGATTTAATTCTCCGTGTTAAAGGACAGTATTGATCAAACTTGTTTTTTTTTTAATAAAAGCAGAGCAGATGCTACAGCAGTGATTCAATCTCTTTGATTTTATCAGGGAAAGAAAAATGCTGTTCAACATATTTTCTGCCGGCTTTACCCATTGCCTGGCGCCGGTCAGGGTCCTGCAGCAGCCGTATCTTGTCAGCCAGTTCCTGTATATTGCCCGGTTCAACCAGGTAACCAGTCTGCTGGTGCTGTACTACTTCCGGATTGCTGCTTATACGGTAGGCAATGACCGGTTTGCAGGCAGCCATGGCCTCGGTTAATACATGGCAGCCGCCTTCCCACAGTGAG
>CAZFAK010000256.1:0-4431 GCA_964517045.1 uncultured Spirochaetia bacterium
AAATTTTTTTTTAAAAATATAAGGAGATTTTTTAGATAATTCGGCTTGTAAAAAAAACAAAGCTATATGTAGATTTTAAAAGGTTTTTTAAAGCAAATTTGAGTATAATTATTGAAGGATATAAAGACTAATTACTATAATTTTATATATCCGGAGATTAAAAAAAGATGTTGGCACTATCACTAAGCAAAGATAGTTGCTGTAAACGTTTAGCACAAATAAAAAAATTATATTTTTTCTTGTATAAATTTGTTCTTTTAAAATTTATTATTTTTTTTATATCAAGTGGTATTTACCTTTATCCCCAGCTGGCTTCCAATACAGCTACCGGTTTTACTGATAGTTCAATCCAAAATGTAATAAATGCAGCTAACAACGGCGATACGATAATGGTTTATTCCGGTACCTATAATGAACAGCTCACGCCTAAGCCGGGCCAGCAGTTTATAGCGGTTGATTATGTTGCCGGCGGTGATAATACTACTACGGTTATCAACGGCGGTATCGGCGATGCTTTTAATCTGGATAGTGATGCCAATGTGGTTATCCGCGGTTTTAACATTACCGGAGATGTAGGCGTAAGAATCTGCTGGTCTTCATCCAATGTGCTTGTCGATGGCAACATTATCAGTAACTGCGGTTTCCGTCCTGTTTATTTTGACAGTGCGGAGAACAGTGATAATTGCACTATCCGGTCCAATGTTATAGTCAATAATCCCGGCGGGGTCAGGATTCATGATAATGACAATGTACAGCTTTTCCGTAACCGTATTGCTTATGCCGGGTGGGGCGGCGGTGTCCGGTTTGAGGGGAACGGCTCCAGCCCTCTTCTGGTTCATAATACTCTCCATGACAACACGCATGGGGGTGTCAATTACGGTTATACAGCAAATAATATTACAGCCTATTTTACTAATAACATATTTATGAACAATAATACCGAACCGGCGATTAGCATTCAGGACGGTGATACAGCTTACGTGGATTATAATTTATTTTATAATAACGGTGCCGGAGACTGGAGTGCTACCGGTACAGTAAATAATGGTCCCAGTAATATACAGGGATCAGACCCGCTTTTGGATGCGAGTTATACACCAACCAGCGGCAGTCCGGCTGTAGATAGTGCTATTTATTACAGCGGCGTATCTGAACCTACGGGCGGCGCCGGACCCGATATCGGCTGGCGGGAACTAAATCCTGCCGGGCCCGCGGTTATAGTCTCTTCCAACATTAATACAGGTGCTGACTATACCAATATAATGAATGGTATTAATGCGGCCAGCGCAGGCGAGACAGTGGTTGTTTTTGCCGGAACTTATAACGAGTATGTGAACCTCGGTAGTAAAAACAATATTACTTTAACTGCCTGGCCATGGATGCAGAGCGGGGATAATACTGCAGTCAGGATCAGCGGTACGGCAAATAATAATAATATATACTTTAACAATACAGTTGATTGCAAAGTTGAAGGTTTTACGATAGATTCCGCGACGCAGGCTGGTGTTAATTTCACGGGCAGTTCAACCGGTAATGTGCTTGTGCATAATATTGTTGATACGGCAGGTTTACATGCGATACGGTTTGTTAATGAGAGTGCGGACAGTAATACTGTGATTTCCAATGTTCTTAGGAACGCTGCTCAGCAGGGAATTATTATTACCAGCGGAGCTGACGGAAATAAAATTTACAATAATATTATTACCAATAACGGTACCTTTGGCATAAATCTGATTGATGCCAACAGCGACGGAACAGAGATTTATTCCAATATTATTACCGGCGGTACCATCGGTGTCAGGAACTCCTATGCAGTCAATACCAGGATATACCGTAATCTGATAACCCACTGTTCAAGCTGGGGAGTACGCGTTCAGGACACGGCAACCGGATCTGAAGTTATTAACAATACGGTGGCCTTTGCCGGAGATGACGGTATTATTTACGCCAACTCTGCCAATGGGGAGATGATCAACAATATTTTTATTTCAAACAGCGATTACGGTTTGCAGGAATCATCAACCTCTGCGGTGCAAGTGGATAATAATTTATTTTACGGCAACACTACGGGAGCAACCGTTGGTAGTTTTACGGTTAATACCAGTAATATAAGCGGACAGGATCCTCTTTTGGATGCTTCCTATGAAATAGGATCATCCGGTTCTCCGGCAGTGGACTCCGGGATGAATCCGGCCGGTTCTTTTAATTTTACATTTAACGGGGCTGCTGCTGATCTGGGCTGGAAAGAGTATGTTCCCAGCGGCAGTCTGCCGCCCAAGGTAACCCTGATTAGTCCTAGTAATAGTCATGTCTTTGTTTCAAATGAACAAAATTTTTTCTGGAATGAAGTCAATGACGCTGACGGTATCTGCGCCTATGAGTATCTGCTTGATGGGACGACAGCATATACCAATTACGATCCGTCTGATCTTGTAGCCCAGTGGAAGCTCGATGAGAGTTCCGGCACCACCGCCTATGATTCCAGCGGAAACAATCATGACGGTACAGTTCAGGGCGGGGCAAATTTCGGTCCAGATTCTGTCACTGCTCCCAGGAACACTGGTATTGACCTGAATAATTCCGAGTACATCACTATCCCCAGTGCGGCGGCCCTGCGTCCCGTGAATATTTCAGTAAGTCTCTGGTATAAGGATAACGGGTCGTCAGCCAACTGGGCGACGATCATTGGTACCGCCTGGGACCTCAGCGGCTGGGATGAGCCTTACTGGAGCTGGAAGATCGGACGTTTTAATGCTAACAGTTCAGTATGGTTTGATGTCACGATCGGGGGTACACGCCATACCATGGAGGCCTCCACCGCCGTTTTCGGGAATAATAACTGGCATCATATAGTCCTGACCTATGATGGCGAGACAATGCGGGGATATATAGACAGCACAGAGGAATGTAATAATGGCATTCCCTCCGGGGATATCCAGTATTCCGGGGATAATGTTGAGCTTACGGTCGGTGCCAAGACCGCTTCTGGCGTGGGAGACCAGAGCTCGGGAAATTACGATGATCTACGCATCTATAACCGGGCCCTGTCCCAGGCCGAGATAGATGATCTGTATAACAGTCACGGCACAGGGACCAATTTATCTGTCACAGGTCTTTCCACCGGCGCCCATACCTGGAAAGTACGTGCTATGGATTGTGCCAGCGGCTGGGGCAGTTACAGCGACACCTGGAATTTTACAGTAGAAGCAGCAGCGCAACTGATAGCCTCCAATGCTGATACCGGCAAGGTGTATACTAACGGAGTGCATTCTTTACAGAATGCACTTGATGAGGCTTCTGATAATCATACTATTTTTGTTTATGAAGGTACTTATAATGAAACCGTGGAGATCAAAAACGACGGGATTGCGCTAATTGCCTGGGATTGGTATAGCGGTGGGGATAATACCACTACTGCTATCTATAACAGTGCTCAGGAGGTAGTTAAATGCCGGGATAAAGATAATTTTCATCTGGAAGGTTTTACCATATCCAATGCAACTGACCGAGGTATTCATATAGAAGGCAGCAGTACAAATGCGGTTATTCTAAACAATATTATATTGAATAACCTTAATGGAATTAAATTTTCTGATAATGCCAGCTACAGTTTTATCGCCAGCAATCTAATTATTAATAACTCACAAAAGGGAATATACATTAATTCTGATGCTGACTATTGCAGTTATGTTAGCAATATTATCAGTAATAATGGCGGGAACGGTATAGCAATTGACAAGGACAGTATTATTGGTAATGATATAATGTATAATATAGTAGCTGATAACGGATATGGTGTTGCTTCAACTGCCTATCAGGATGCTGCAATCTACCATGTAGGTTCGTCTGATTCAATCATTTTTCGTAACCTTATTGCTAATAATTATGGGGTAGGACTTACCATAGATAGAATTGATAATGCCTGTGTAGTAAATAATACTGTAGCAGATAACGGCAGTGACGGCATTAATTTTCAATTCAGTACTTCCGGAAATATACAAAATAATATAGTAACTGAAAATGCCGGTTATGGAATGTATGATAATACAGCTTTAAATGTTAATTTTGATTATAATTTATTTTACAGCAATACCTCCGGACTGGATTTTCATCAGGACGCAAGCGGGACCTGGACAGACGGGGGAAGTAACATTACCGGCAGTGAGCCGCTCTTGAATAGTGAATATAAAATCTCCTCTTCCACAAGCCCGGCTGTAGATGCTGCAGACAGCACTACCTGTGCAGGTTCTTTAGGAAGTGATCCGGATATAGGCTTTGATGAGTCAGTATATTCTGCAGACGGTGCTCCTTCAGCTATAACTTTGCTAACTCCTGCTAATGGTCAGGAAATTTTTTCCAATAATTATTTATTCAGCTGGACTGCTGCCAGTGATCCGGATGGTGTTTGTTATTATGAACTGGAGCTTGATG
>CAZFAK010000257.1:0-4426 GCA_964517045.1 uncultured Spirochaetia bacterium
CGGCTGTTAATGTTCAGGCTGAATTTACCATAAAGTCCGGGCTCATTACTGATAAGCTGCCCCGGACGGAGTTTGTATTTTTTATAATTACCAAAAGGATCACCGTCATGCACGGCAATGCCGATAAGATGGCTTACACCATGCGGCTGGTCACTATAGGAGAGTTCAGCTTGCCCTCCTCTGGCGGTAATCTTTTCTCTTATCTCTTTGTTAATGAAATCCCAGCATAATTTATTTAAGCGGGCAATACTTATTCCGGGCCCAACCTTTTTTTCAATCACAGTCTGGGTCTGTAAAACAATTTTGTATAAAATGCGCTGCAGCGGATCAAATGAACCGCTGACAGGTACAGTGCGGCTGATATCAGAAGGCATAGCATAACAGCGGGCGCCGAAATCAAGCAGCAGCAATTCATTATCCCTCAGTCTGGAATTGTTAGCCTCATAGTGCAACACACAGGCGTTGCTGCCGCCGGCAGCAATCGTAGGAAAGCTCTGGCCGAAAGGAGTACGGTAACGGATCTGTCCATCCAGAAATCCGGCTGCTTCGTATTCATACCGCAGATGCTTCAGTTTTCTACACAAATTCTTAAAAGAAAACGCCGCAATTTTATTAGCCTGTTGAGCGTTTATGATATCCCGCTGGTCAAGCACAGTACGCTGCCGAAACTGTTTGCCTGCTATATTGATCAAATACCGGTCCGGATCCATTTTACTTTTTTTATAAATAGCTGTCAGTTTTTTTTTCATAGCCGCATTACTGTCGTTTACTATTTCCCCTTTATCAGACTCGTGCCATAAAGTAGCGAGTTCCCTGTTGGCGCGTGTTGTAATTATCTTTTTAATAACCGCATTAAACTCCTTTAAAGGGCGCACCTCTTTTATGCCGGTGATCTCTGTTACCGGTTTTTTATCATTTTCAGTACTTAAAGATAAACAGTAACCGGTCCAGAACTCCTTTTTTTTATCACGCGGGGGAACAAATAGTATTTCCGGTTGCTCACGGTTGGAGCTATCCAGTAGTAATAACACCTGCGGCTGATTGATACCGGTAAGGTACAGCAGCAGTGGTTCCTGATAAAATTTAGCCTCCAGATTAAGCCAGGAATCATTCCGGTTTACACTGCACTGAACTGAACTTATAACTACCGGTACCTTACATGACCGGGCCAGGCGCTGCCGCCGCTGCCGGTAGCGTTTCACAGCTTGGCCATGTTTAAGGCCGTCATTAAAGAAAACCAGATTGTAATTTTTCTTGTTCATTTTATTATACCGTATTGCCGCAATAAAGCTTCCCTGTCCGGTGGGCGGCCCCGGAAATCAATAAACATCTGATAGTAATCCTCAGAACCGCCTTTTGACAGCAGTAGATCCAGAAAACGCTTGCCGGTTTTTCTGTCCCAAAGACCATTTTGTTTAAACAGGGAAAAGGCATCAGCAGCCAGTACCTCAGCCCACTTATAACTGTAATAACCTGCGGCATAACCGCCGCTGAAAATATGCAGAAATGAGTTTTCAAAACGGTTCTCCGGCGGGGAGGGAATAACTTCCATTTTATCGCGAATTTTTTTTATAAATTCCGCCGGGGACTCATCTGCTTTACCTTTATGAATATAATGCAGATCCATATCAATCTTGCTGAATAGAAGCTGGCGCAGCATATCATACCCGGAAAAAAAAGTTTTACCGGCTTTAAGACCTTTTACAAGCTCCGGCGGTAATGGTTCACGCGTTTGGTAATGAAAAGCAAACTTATCCAGCACCTCTTTTTCATAAGCCCAGTTCTCCAGTAACTGGGAAGCAAGCTCAATACCGTCCCAGGGAATACCTTCCAGACCGCTGACTGCCGGATAATCTATCCTGGTTAAAACATGATTTAAAACATGACCCATCTCATGAAAAAGAGTAACTACCTCGTTAAAGGTAAGCAGCACAGGCTGATCCGCTGCCGGAGCAGTAAAATTACAATTCAGGTAAGCTGCCGGTAAAAATATTTTTTTTCCGCGGAAGCGCCGGCTGCGGCAGACATCCATCCAGGCGCCGCTGCGCTTATCCGGCCGGCTGTAAAGATCAAAATATATATAACCGCTCTCTTCCTGATTGTCATTATATAAAACATAAAAAAGAACATCCTGATGCCAGACAGCTGCCCGACTCTTTTTTAAAGTATGCCCGAACAGCTTCTCTATTATATCAAAAAGACCGCTTAACACCTGGTCCAGGGAAAAATACTGCCGTAATACTTTTTCATTTATGGCATATTTTTCCAGTCTTAACTTCTCCCGGTAAAATAACAGATCCCATGCTTTTACAGGGCCCTTGCCGCCGGTTTTTTGTTTAAAATCATTCAGCTCTCCTGCATCCTGCCAGGCCCTGGCTGCACTCTTGTTAAAAAGTTCATCCAGAAAAGCATTAACCCGGTCCGGATCAGCAGCCATTTTATCCTGCAGGGAAAATACAGCGTAGTTTGCAAAACCCAGCAATTCCGCCTGCTGCTGGCGCACTTTAAGAATCTTGCTGATAATTTCAGTATTATCGATTTTTCCCGAGGCTGCCCTGGTTACATAAGCCCGGTATAGTTTCTCACGTAAAGCCGGATCAGTACAGAATTTCATAAAAGGCAGAAAACTGGGTATATCCAGAGTAAATTGCCATACTCTGGAACCGGGACCGGCTTTAGCGTTATTTACAGCCAGATGATGGGCAGCCTTAAGCACATGCTCAGGCAACTCTTTTAAAGGCTCAGGATCGTTTACGGTGAGCGTATAATTCTTAACTGCATCAAGCACATTATTCTGAAATTTATTCTGCCAGGCGCTGAGCTGCTTTTGACAGCGCCGGAATTTACTTTTCCGTTTTTTGCCCAAAGCTGTTCCGGACAGCTTAAACTGCAGCAGAGCATCATCGATTACCTTTTGCTGCACCGGTTCCAGAGTGAATTTTTTTTTAATATCGGAAAAGATCCTGTAAAAATGGCGGTTTTGTTTTAATTTAACCATAAAATTGATATAACGGCTCTGAATGCGTGTATACGCTTTTCTGATAGCAGGCGTATTTTTAACTGCATTGAGATGCTCCACTACACCCCATACATAGCTGATGTCATCCACAATATGCATATAAGGAATTATAAAATTGTTAAAATCAGGATAGGGTTGCTTAAGCAGTGTCCTCAGCCTTTTCTTACAGTCACGCAGGACCTGTTTAACAGCCGGTTTGATATGCACAGCTTTGACAAGATCAAAACATGGCAGATGGTTTGACTGTAACAAGGGATTTTTTTTCATTTTATACTGTTCTCTTTATATTCCGGGATTACTTCAGCCAGTTTTTTTCTTATGCGGGTATTATCATATACACCCATATTATGTTTAATATCCTCTAACCAGCGGACTATCTTATCATCATTTTCCGTACTGTCAGTACAGATAAAAATTCTTTTATTTTTGGTAGGTTTGAATTTTTCCTGATCAGTCATTAGCTGCTCATATATTTTTTCACCACGGCGTAAACCGGTATATTTTATCTTAATATCCTTATCCGGCTCATAGCCGTATAAACGGATCATGCGCCGCACCAGAGAATCAATTTTAACTGGTTTACCCATATCCAGAATAAAACGCTCCCCTCCGCGTGACATGGCTCCGCAATTAATAGTAAGCTGGGCAGCTTCCGGTATGGTCATAAAAAACCGCACCACTTCAGGGTGGGTAACAGTAATAGGTCCCCCGTTCATTATCTGTTTACGGAAAAGAGGAACTACTGAACCGCGGCTGCCTAATACATTACCAAATCTTACGATTGCAATATTAAGTTTATACTTGTTATAATAAAAACCGGTTAAAAGTTCCGCAGCTCTTTTACTGGCGCCCATTACATTGGCCGGGTTTACCGCCTTGTCCGTAGAGATTAAAATAAATTTCCGTACTTTAAATGTGACTGCTGCCGCCAGAACATTAGCCGTACCGATGATATTATTCTTTACAGCTTCTTTTTCATTTTCTTCCATAAAAGGTACATGCTTATGCGCAGCAGCATGAAAAATAATATCCGGATGTTCTGCGTCAAATATCTCCGCCAGTCTTTCCCTGTCTTTAATATTACCCAGATAATAGTTAATTTTTATTTTATTTTTATTTTCAGCTTCCAGTTTTTCCTTGAGTTTGTAAAGCGAATACTCACCGCGTCCCATACATATAAGCCGCGTAACCGGATAAAATAAAAGCTGATGACAGATCTCACTGCCGATAGAACCACCTGCTCCGGTTATAAGGACTGTTTTTCCGTTAAAATTATTTTTTATTATGCCTGTATTCAACTCAACCGGAGCCCGGCTTAACAGGTCTTCCGCATATATTTTTCTGGTTTTCTGCAGACTGGCGCGCTGTACAAAAGTCTCGCCTGAGGCTGGTATAATACGCACTTTG
>CAZFAK010000258.1:0-1609 GCA_964517045.1 uncultured Spirochaetia bacterium
TCATTAAAAATTTGTATATCTTTTAAAAGTTATTTTTTTTACATGGGGCCGCGCATAATGCTTGTCATTGATCATAAAGATATATACACCGGAAGCCACCTTGTTTCCTGCTTTGTTACAGGTATCCCAGCGCCATAGCCCGTTAAAGGTGCCTCTATCTGTAATTAACTCTTCATTTTTTAATTCATATACAAGTTTTCCGGTAACGGAATATATTTTGATTGCTGAGTTCCACCCCAGACCGCTGACCAGCAGCTCCTCTTCTCCTGTAGCCGGGTTGGGACCAATCAAAGGTTTAAAAATCAGGTTTCTGATCAGGACATCCTGCAGTGGTGCAGGCGAGAGAAAAACCTGTCCCAGGTCATTAACGGCCTTGACATATATGTCAAAAAAATTATTGTCCCTGTTTTTATACAGAAAGGTGTTCATATAAGCAAGCCATTCGGTTTGGGGTGTAATACCGGTAAAATAAAAATTGGTATAATCATTGGAAAAAAAGAGCGCTATATTGGTAATTGCTCTTGCGCTGCTGGAAGCAGTACCGGCAAGTGTTTGATTTTCTCCGTAAAGTATGCTGTTGTCCGCAATATTGGTAAGGTAAGCAGCCGGAGGTTCAAATACCAGGGTATAGACATTGCTGTTGGTGCCGGAGTTGTTGCCCAGGCTGTCTTCACCATAATAAAAAATGCTGAAATCATTGGTGATTTTATTGCCGCTGAAGAAGATATTAGTAACAGGATTAAAAGCATAAAATTCAACAGCGTTCGTGCTCCAGTAGCCGAAATCCTTGTTGTTGGTTACGGTAATAGTAAGAGTAAAGGACTGCCTGGCAGGAGACGCAGCCGGTTTTCCGGCTGTAACAGCAATTAGAGGCGGTGTAAAGTTAAGCGTATAAAGTACGCTGTTAGTAGCACTGGTATTACCCAGATTGTCTTCGCCGTAATACCGTAAACTGGTTGTTTGCGTAATATTGATTAAAGGCGAAAGCGGATCAAAAGAATTCCAGCTGCTGCCATTGGTGCTCCAGCAGCCGTTCGCCTCATCTGTGGTGAGCTGGACCGTGAAAGTCTGGTTAGTGGTAATATCAGTGTCAGGGCCCTGGGTAATGGTTATTGCCGGGGGGACCAAGTCGAATGTGAAGGTCAGAGTATTTGTGGAAGATACATTTCCGGTGCTGTCATCACCGTAATAACTTATACTTACAGTTTCCATAATATTAATCAGTCCGGAGTTGGACTGAAAGCTGTTCCATGCAGCACCGTTATTGGTACTCCAGAATCCGTTCGTTTTGCTGGCGGAGAGTTCCAGATTAAAGGCCTGATTCGTAGTAAGACTGGCTGTGGGCCCGGTACTTATCCAGAGTAGAGGCGCGGAAGTAGATATGGTATAAGTTACAGAGTTTGTTATTGAGTTGTTGCCCAGGGCATCCCGGCCGTAGTACAGCAGAGTTCTGCTTACTGAAAAATTAATAAGAGGGCTGTTTGTAGTAAAAGAATTCCAGCTGCTGCCGCTGTTGGTAGACCAGTAACCATCCGGCTCTGTACTTGTAAGCCGGACATTAAAAGCCTGATTGGTGGTTATATCAGCTGCCGGGCCTGTGGTTATGGAT
>CAZFAK010000258.1:1709-4417 GCA_964517045.1 uncultured Spirochaetia bacterium
ACTCCGGGAGCATCTGTATCAAAGGTATAGGTTACGGTGTTGGTAGAGCTGTTATTGCCCAGGCTGTCTTCACCGTAAAAGGTAATTACCGTTGTTTCATTTATATTTATACTGCTGCTGGTGCCGCTGGTAAACTGAATAAAAGGGGCGCCGTTAGTGGACCAGTATCCCCAGTCGTCCGTAGTCGTAAGCTGGACATTAAAAGCCTGGTTGGTGGTAATATCAGCTGCCGGGCCTGTGGTTATGGATACTCCGGGAGCATCTGTATCAAAGGTATAGGTTACGGTGTTGGTAGAGCTGTTATCACCCAGACTGTTTTCGCCGTAATAAAGAAAAGTAACATCACTGTTTATATCAATCAGCCCGCTGAGCGGATAAAATCCGTTCCAGCTAGCGCCGCTGTTGGATGACCAGAAACCATCTTTTGCGTCAGCAGTGAACTCTATCTGGAAAGGAGCATTGGTGGTGATACTAACAGCCGGTCCGGTAGTAATGGTCACCATCGGCCAGGCCGGGCAGGTGCTCTTCGGGTAACCGGCCTGCAGAGAGGTATCAACTGTCAGATCCACGAAGTTACTTGTCCAGGGCGGTGAGGGGTTGGCGGCTAAAAAAGGGTCTGCCCCTTCGCCCATCCAGTGTAAAAAATATTGAGCGAAATCATGGATGGCGATACGGTTAAAACTGTTGGAATCGATAAAGTTGGGTAGCAGGGCAGCTAACTCACCCTCCATATAATTAAATCTGTTTGCAGGGCTTTCTGCAGCTATTTCATCATTGAAGGTATTGGCATTACCGACATTCTGCCAGCCGGTTTCCACGCCTATACTAACCGACCGGCCGCCGATACTTTCTGCATAGTATATATTAGAGGCAGCCCGGGGAAACAGTTCCGGTTCCGAATCATAATAGTCCATCAGGGCAATGCCGTCCAGAATATCAAGGCAATGCTGGTACATGGGCTTGGTCTGGGAATTCCAGGTAATATCCGGGTCGCCTATTGTCCAGGAGGGCTTAACATCAGCGTCAAAAACCAGATGACAAGCTCCCCAGTTAGTCAGGGCAGCGATATAATCCATACCGCATTGAAATACATCCAATAATCCCGGGTAGCGTGCAGTATTCCAGGGTTCCTGGTCTGATTCAATCCCGGCAATCATGGCGTCACTATGCCGGTCATTGTAACCTACAACTGCCTTTATAATATTGGAAATAGCAGTGGGACCTTCACTGTCAATGCGGGAATCATTGGGATCATCATAAAGATAGAAAAGGCCAAAAACAGTAATATCCCATCTTCTGGCATTGGTTATAATATGATAATAGCCGCTTTCATTATAGAGACCCGGTTCACCGCCGCGCAAGGAGCCGTCAAAATAGCCGCTTTCCCATTCATAAGCGCCGATATATAAATAAATAACATTGATGGATTTATTACGGCAGAAATCAATGACCAGGTCAGCCGAGTTTTCATAATTGTCAACCATGCGCTCCCATGACGGCTGTCCGTCCCACCAATTATTGGTAGTAGGTTTCCAGACCCATAATGCCCTGCGGGGCTGTGCATCAAGAGTTTGCCAATTGGTAAGCGGAGCCAGAACATTGCAGAACCAGAGAATATAAACAGCAATGGTAATACGGGACATATTGTTCTCCTTAATCTATACGGTTATTTTTATTATAAAAAAAATAATTATAACTATATAGAATATATCAGGCAAAATATATCAGTTAATAATTAATTATACATCGAATTTACATTTTGTCAAGGTTATTTTTAAAAAAAAACCAACTTTTACTGTTTTTACTTTTAAAGATAGAATTTTTTTTCTAAAGCGGAAATTATCCGGAAGTTTTTACAACCAGGCTGCCAATCAGCTTGGTTTGATCAAATTTTATTTGAAAAAGGTAGATACCGGGATGTTTAAGATCAGCGCCGCTGCCATCCCAGCTGAAAGTACCGCTGTTAAGATCAGTGTTCTCCATTTGCCAGTCAAGCAAAAGATTGCCGAGCTGGTCATAGAGTTTAAACCTGCCTGTGGATGCTGTTAACATATTTTCCTCTTTATCCATAAAATAAAATACTACTGTCTGGCTGGCTGTTATGTCTAAAATATGGCTGTTAAGTTTAACAGCAGGCGCAGGCCGTAAACCGGCAGCGGAGCTTGCTGCAGAGCTGGCTGGAATCCCGGATGAACCAGCAGATGAGGCAGCCTGGCTTGAGGAGAAGTTGCTGCTGTTTTCCGGCCAGTCTGCCCAGTATGAATCATCCTGGCCAAGGTCAAGCGGATCTGTATAAGTCCAGGTGCCGCCTCCGTCCAGAAAGGCGGCAGGGGTCTGATTATTAAAAAACCAGCAAAAATACTGGGGAATATCATGGATTACGATTCTTTCAAAGCCTGGTTTGTTGGTTACCTGATTGTAAATAGCGGCAAATTCCCCTTCCATATAGTTAAAACGGGTAGAGTCGTTTTCCGCCTGGATCTCTTCTGCATAGGTAACATTACCGGAAGCATTATGCCAGCCTGTCTCCTGACCAATAGATACCGGTTTGTTCAGGCTGGTACCATAATCTATAACGTCTGTGCATCTGAATAAAGCCTGACCCGCAGTATCACGGTAAGCCATTACCGTGGCCCCGTCCATTATATCAAGGCAGTGCTGATACATCGGTTTGGTTGCACTGTTAAAAGTAATATCCGGGTCGCTTA
>CAZFAK010000259.1:0-4411 GCA_964517045.1 uncultured Spirochaetia bacterium
ATAGCTGTCGGCGCCCTGTTTCTTACCGGTCAGCTTTATACTGAGCGGGTTATTGCTCTGGCCGGTTCAGTAGTAAAAAATCCTGTTTTGATACGTACTCATGTCGGAGCAGAGCTAAATGATATTACAGCGCAGCAGCTGATACAGGATGATAACTACCGTATTATATCCGGCTCTGTACTGGACGGCCGCAGTATGAACCGGTTTTTTGCATGGCTGGGCCGTTTCCACCGTCAGGTCACTGTATTGCCGGAAAATAAAAAACGCTCTTTTCTGGGCTGGACTTTCCCCGGCTTTCGTTCTTTTTCTTTGACCCGCACTGTGGCTGCTTCCTTTTTGCCGGTAAAAAGACTGCATTTTACTACATCTTCCCAGGGAGACCGGCGGGCAGTGGTTCCGATCGGCAGTTATGAAAAGGTTATGCCCCTTGATATTGAGCCTACTTTTCTTTTCCGCAGTTTATATGCCGGTGATATTGACCAGGCGGAAAAGCTGGGGTGTCTGGAACTGGCTGAGGAGGATCTGGCTCTCTGTACAGTTGTTTGTCCGGGAAAAAATGATTTCGGGGTTATGCTACGCAGGATGCTGGACAGGATAGAAAAAGAAGGATAAATGCCCTTATGTTACGCAAATTATTAGACCTGACCGGAAAATATTTTCAACCGGGCCGCCGGCTGCACCGGCTTTATCCTCTGTATGAAGCAGCTGATACCTTGTTGTACAACACCAGCCGGGTGACCAGCGGCCGTACCCATGTGCGAGATGCTCTGGATCTGAAACGGCTGATGAGTACGGTGATCCTGGCCCTTGTACCATGCATTCTTATGGCTTTATACAATACCGGTCTGCAGGTAAATACTGCTTTGGCCGGCAGCTCCCTGCAGAACTGGCGGGGAGTTGTTATCTCCTGGCTTGGTCTGGGTCATGATCCAGGGTCACTACTTAATAATTTTGTACTCGGTGCTTTGTATTTTGTGCCTGTTTATCTGGTAGTACAACTGGCCGGCGGTTTCTGGGAGGTACTTTTTGCTGTAGTAAGACGCCATGAAATAAACGAAGGTTTTTTTGTGACCGGTATGCTTTTTCCTCTCATTCTGCCGCATGATATTCCTTTATGGCAGGCTGCTTTGGGTATCTCTTTCGGCGTGGTTATGGCAAAAGAGGTGTTCGGCGGTACTGGTTTCAATTTTTTAAACCCGGCCCTGGCTGCCCGCGCTTTTATATTTTTTGCTTATCCCCAGGCTATATCCGGGAATAAGGTATGGGTCAATATAGACTCTGTATCCATAGCCACACCTCTGGCAGCAGTGGGAGAGAAAACCTATTCCTGGCTGGATTCTTTTCTGGGTTTTGTACCGGGTTCTATGGGCGAGACCTCTGCTTTGGCCTGTATAATGGGAGCTTTTATATTGCTGGTAACCGGAGTCGCCTCGTGGCGCATTATGCTTAGCATTGTTCTTTCTATGAGTATATGGGCTACCTTATTTAATTATGGCAGCCCTGCCGGAGCTGATGTTATGTACCATGTTGCCTGGTATGAGCATCTGGTAATGGGCGGTTTTGCTTTTGGCACGGTGTTTATGGCAACTGATCCGGTTACCGGCTGTGTTACCAACATGGGTAAATATATTTACGGCTTTCTGATCGGTATGCTCGTTATACTGGTCCGGGTAGTAAACCCGGCTTTTCCGGAAGGCATGATGCTGGCGATTCTTTTTGCCAACTGTTTTGCTCCGATCATTGATCATTATGTTGTCCGCCGCAATATTAATAGGAGGTTACAGCGAAGTGAGCGCTAAAGACAGCACTATGCGTACTATTTTTGTGGCCCTGGCAGTGTGCGCGGTCTGCTCCATACTGGTTTCCACAGCCGCAGTTACGCTCCGCAAGCGGCAGCAGCAAAACAAGCTGCTGGATAAACGGAAAAATATTCTAATAGCAGCCGGTATGATTAAACCCGGCGAAAAAGTATCCCGCTCTGAGATAGCCGGGCTTTTTAGCAGAGTAAAAAAAAAGGTGATTAATCTGAAAAAAGGCACGGAGACTACAGCTGTGGATCCTGCCGGCTGCAGCCAGAGTCAGGCCCTGGCAGATAATGCTTTAAGTTATACCCTTAACCCGGAAGAAGATATAGCCGGTATCAAACGTATGGTGAAATACGGAGTTATATATAATGTTTATAAAGAAAATAAAATTGCTTTAACGGTTTTTCCTGTGTGCGGTAAGGGGTTATGGTCTACTTTATACGGTTTTATTGCTCTGGATAAAGATTTGAATACAGTACGGGGTATTACTTTTTACGAACATAATGAGACCCCGGGACTGGGCGGTGAGATTGATAACAGTAAATGGCAGGCAGGCTGGGTGGGAAGAAAAATTTACAAAGAAGGCAAACCTGTTTTAAAACTAATTAAAGGAAAAGCAGGCCCGGCCAGGGAAGATCCCTATCAGGTAGACGCTTTGTCCGGAGCTACACTTACCAGCAAAGGGGTAACCCATCTGATAAGGTTCTGGTTCGGTTCCAAAGGCTATGCTGAATATATAAAAAAACATCAGGTATCCCCTCCGGCAGAAGATAAGGAGCAGCTATGAGCAGTAAGCTTAAAGATACCATTATCAGTCCTCTGCTGCAGAACAACCCTATAACAGTACAGGTGCTGGGTATCTGCAGCGCTCTGGCAGTAACTGCCAAATTGGAAACAGCGCTGGTAATGTCAGCTTCGCTTACATTTGTTACCATGTTTGCCAATTTTTTTGTCAGCTGTATCCGCCGGGTTATTCCTTCCAATATACGTATTATAGTACAGATGACGATAATTGCCTCTCTGGTGATTATTTGCGATCAGGTGCTTAAAGCTTATGTGTATAGTATAAGCAAACAGCTCTCTGTTTTTGTAGGCCTTATTATTACTAACTGTATAGTAATGGGCCGTACAGAAGCTTATGCCATGAAAAACAATCCGCTGTCCAGTTTAATGGATGGTCTGGGTAATGGACTGGGCTACAGTATTATATTGTTGACTGTTGCCTTTTTCCGCGAACTTTTGGGATCAGGTAAGTTGCTGGGCATAACCATATTGCCTTTACATACGGAAGGCGGCTGGTATGTAGCTAACGGTTTAATGCTTTTGCCTCCGATTGCTTTTTTTATTATAGGTATTTTTATCTGGACGGTCAGGACTTGGAAACCGGAACAAAGAGAAGAGGATTAAAACATGCATTATCTTGATATATTTATAGATGCGGTTTTTATTGAAAATATGGCACTGACCTTTTTTCTGGGCATGTGTACTTTTCTGGCCTGTTCCAAAAAAGTAGAGACTGCTGCCGGTCTTGGTATTGCCGTTATCGTAGTAGAAACTATTACAGTGCCCTTAAACAATTTTATCTATCAGCATCTGTTGCGGCAGGGGGCTTTAAGCTGGGCCGGTTTGCCGGAAGTTGATCTCTCTTTTGTGGGACTTATCTGTTATATCGGGACTATAGCTGCTATGGTACAGATTCTGGAGATGTTTCTGGATAAATTTGTACCGGCTTTGTATAATTCCCTGGGCATATTTTTACCGCTTATTACAGTAAACTGTGCTATTCTCGGTGCTTCGCTTTTCATGGTAGAAAGAAATTATAACCTGGCAGAAAGCGCGGTCTACGGGCTTGGCACCGGAACCGGCTGGGCCCTGGCTATTATAGCTCTGGCAGGTATCCGGGAAAGGCTTGCTTACAGCAACATTCCGCCCGGTCTCAAGGGATTAGGTATTACTTTTATTATTACCGGTTTAATGGCTTTGGGTTTTATGCTGTTTTCCGGTATTTAAATTAAGGTACAGATATGCAATTGATTTTACTCGGCGCTTTAATGTTTACCGGTGTGGTTTTGCTGCTGGTGGTCCTTATTCTGCTGGCCCGCAGTAAACTGGTAGAACGCGGTGACATTAAAATTACTATTAATGATAATGAAGATAAAAGCCTTACTGTCCCTGCCGGCGGTAAACTGCTTAATGTACTGGGGGATAACGGTATTTATATACCGTCTGCCTGCGGCGGCGGCGGCACCTGCGGCCAGTGTAAACTGCAGGTACTGGAAGGCGGCGGCGACATCTTACCTACGGAACTCTCCCTTATAAACCGGAAGGAGGCGCGGGAAAAGGTGCGTCTTTCCTGTCAGGTTAACTGCAAGCAGAATATGAAAATAAAAATTTCGCCGGAAATATTTGATATTAAAAAGTGGGAATGCCGGGTAAAATCCAATGAAAACGTAGCTACTTTTATTAAGGAACTGGTTTTGGAACTGCCTGCCGGAGAAAATGTAAATTTCCGGGCCGGCGGCTATATCCAGATAGAGTGTCCGCCGCACACAGTCAGTTTTAAAGACTTTAATATTGCTCCGCAATATAAAGCAGACTGGGAAAAA
>CAZFAK010000260.1:0-4237 GCA_964517045.1 uncultured Spirochaetia bacterium
AAGCACACCGCTTTGCAGAGCTGCTTCCATGAATTTATCCGGGGTTACTATTTTTTTTTGCTGAATGATCCTTATTAGACATTCATATTTATCAATGCTGCCGGTAATATTATTGCGAATACCCTGAAAAAAAGGAACTATATTCCGGTCTTTTATAGCTTTGGTAATCTCTCTTGCCCATTTTATATTATTTCTGTATTTTTTGACCAGGGTTTCATTTTCTTTATAAATACTGTATTTGCCTTTTCCCTTTTTTTGCGCATCAGCCAGAGCCAGGGTAGTTTTCTTTATAATATCATTTTTCTCCCTCTCAAGTATGCCTATGCAGACAGAGATCGGTATCTCGATTTTCTGATACTCGGCCGGAGACTGCAGAATACCGTTAATAATTTTGCGGGCATGATTTTCCAGGTTACGGGGCGGGTCGTCAAACTTTATGACAAAATCATCAGAGCCTATACGGTAGATAGATTCACTCGGGGTTTTATTTTCCTGCAGATAGGATGCTACCTGCATTAAAACAGCATTGCCGGCACTCATACCGTAAGCTGAATTAATGGAATTTAATTCATCTATATTTATTATAAAAATAGTTTTTTCTTTATCATTTTGAATATCATGAATAAACTTACTGCGGTTAGCCAGCCCGGTAAACGCATCTTTGGCAGCCTGGCGCTGCAGCAGCATATTGCTTTTTTCAATACTTTCTTCCAGAATATAATTAAACTCTTTGAGATTTTTTTCAGCTTCTTTGCGGTCTGTAATGTCTGTAATGGAAAGGATCAGGTAGGATTTTTGTTTTTTAACTGTTTTTTTCAGATATACAATAGCATTTAAAACCAGGGTGTTTTTTCTGATAAAGGATATTTCAAAGTTGTGTAGTTTATTGGTTTTAACTATAGTCAGTAAATTATGAAATTCTTTGGGGTCCTGTAAAATATCAGCGAGTTTAATCTTTAACAGACTCTGTCCCCGGTATTCCAGTATTTTTTTAGCTGGCTGGCTGGCGAAAATGATCTTTGTCTCAGGCAGGCTGCAGACCAGTATTGGTACAGGTATATCATCAATACTGAGCTCTTTGATTTTATCCGGTACAGTATTACTGTTTTGCCTGACAGTTTGCTGAAATTTTATCTGGTTCTGGATTATTTTAATGATATCCGAAACAGCTTTTTTAGTGATCTTTGCCTCAGGCAGGGTTAGAAAACCCCACTGAGCTGCCAGTAATGATCTTTTTTCTGCAGCAGCTATTTTATTTTCGTAAAAGATGATCACTGCCTGGTTATATTTTTTCTTTTTCAATGTTTTTTGGTGGCTGTTAAATGTATTTAATGGAAAAAGCAGCAGATCCGGACAGTAAGAAAGACTTTCCAGATCGGAAAAATGAGTTGCTTTGATAATTTTGCCCCGTCTGAAATAGGGGGAAGTGGTAATTTTTTGCAGTGATTTCAGAAATTTGCTATTTGTCTGGATAAAACAGGTCATATATTTAAATCTTGTTTTTTATTACTATCCTGTTCCTATCATCGGTTTTTTTACTGATAAAAATTAAATTATATAATATAATATTGAAAAACAGGGGGGATAAGGTGGATCGGAGAGAATTTTTAAAAACAGGTATTATTACCGGCGGGGCAGTGGCTGCCTCAGCATTATTTAAAAATAATTTGCTATACGCTGCCAGAGCCGGGACTGTACTGTATCCTGACCTGGTTGCTTTACGTAATGCTGCTCCGGCAGCCATGTTTGCCAAAGGTATTAAAGCCCTTGGCGGCATGAACCGTTTTGTAAAAAATGGGAGCAAGGTTGTCATTAAGCCCAATGTCGGCTGGAATAAAGCCCCCCGTTACGGCGCTACCACTAATCCAGGTTTGATAAAGGAGATCATAAAGCATTGTCAGCATGCGGGCGCAGCCAAAATTTATGTTTTTGATCATACATGTGATTTTTGGAAGTACAGTTACAAAAAGAGCGGTATTGGCCCGGCGGTTACTGCTGCGGGTGCACAGATGGTACCTGCTAACTCTGAAAGCTATTATGAAAGTGTTACTCTGCAAAAAGGCAAAGTATTAAAGCAGACCAAAGTACATGAACTGATAATTGACAGCGATGTTTTTATAAATGTACCGGTTTTAAAACACCACGGCAGTACTCAGGCAACTATTGCCATGAAAAACCTTATGGGCGTGGTCTGGGACCGTTCTTTTTACCACCGTCATAATCTGCATCAATGTATAGCTGATTTTTGTAATTACCGCTTGCCTGACCTGAATATAGTGGATGCTTATACTGTGATGGAGCGCAACGGTCCCAAGGGTGTATCGCTTGATGACATTGTAATAAAAAAAAACCAGCTTATTTCTACAGATATAGTAGCTGCAGACACTGCTGCTGCCAAAATACTGGGACGAGATCCGGATAACATAGGATACATAACCAAAGCAGCTGCTATGCAGCTGGGAGAGAAAAACCTCCGCAAACTTAATATAAAAAAAATTGTCTTTTAGAGTAAAAACTTAATTAATAACTTTTATTATTTTGAAACTTAAAATCTTCCGTGTAATATTTGCTGTAATATTTTTTTTGTTATACTTTTTTACACTTTTTACTTCCTGGCGATTATCTGTTTTGCTTTTCCAGTACCTGACGTTTTTGCAGGTGCTGCCTTCTTTTATTAAATTTATCATGATGGGGATTAATGTATTTGCTTTAGGCTGGCTTTTTATTTTACTGTTTACTTTACTGGCAGGACGGTGGTATTGTTCTTTTTTGTGTCCTCTCGGCATTATACAGGATATTTTTATACGTCTCAGATTTTTTCTGAAAAAAAAATTTAAATATATCTCATCTTTTCACAAGGTGCAGTACCTGATTCTGGGTATAATAATATTATCTGTGGCAGGCGGTTCTTTTATATTTTTACAGTTGCTGGATCCTTTTTCTTTTAGCACGCGTATTTTAACCGGTGTTTTTTATCCGCTGTACAGTTTTGTAAGCCAATCTCTGCTGCAGGGTCTCAGGGAGTTGAATATTTATTATAACTACCATCCTGAATATTCCGGGCTGGATGCTGTTTTTTATATTTTTTATTTTTGTTGTTTTCTGGCCATAGCCTGCTTAAGTTTTTTCAGGGGCAGATTATACTGCAACCTGATTTGCCCGCTTGGTTTTGTACTGGGACTGGTATCCCGTATTTCCTTATACCGTTTACAACTGGACCAAAACAGGTGTACCCGCTGCGGTGAATGTGAAAAAGTGTGTAAGGCCGGCTGTATTAATCTTGCTGCACCAAAGATAGATATTGAGCGCTGTGTCTACTGTTTCAACTGCCTCGCTGTCTGCCGCTTTGACGCGGTTCATTATACAAATGTTTTTCATTTGCACAAGATAAATCAGTATGAGCGCCGGGATTTTCTGCGCTGCAGCGCCCCTCTTTTGTGGGTATTGGCTGCCGGGGCAGTACTCCCCTTTAAAACTCTGCTAAGCCGCAAAATTATTACTAACCCGCACCTTCCTGCTGTTCCTCCCGGTGCTTCGGGTGTTGAGCATCTTATAAATCATTGTACCGGCTGTTCCGCCTGTATTAATATATGTCCTACCCGGGTGTTGCAGCCCGGATTAAAGGAATATTCAGCCAGCGGTATATTAATGCCCTATATGGATTATGATAAGGGTTTTTGCGAGTATGAGTGCAACCTTTGTACCCGGGTTTGTCCAACCGGTGCTTTACAGCCGCTTACTGTTGCGGCAAAAAAAAAGGTACAGCTGGGCCAGGTAAGACTGGTCAAGGATTATTGTATTGTTTACAGGTACGGGGATCAATGCGGGGCCTGTGCGGAACACTGCCCAACCAAAGCGGTTTTCATGGTCCCATGGCAGGGAATATCAGCACCGGAGGTCAGGCCGCATATCTGTACCGGGTGCGGTGCCTGTGAAAATGTCTGTCCGGCGCGGCCGGAAAAAGCTGTAACTGTTACACCCCTGCCTGTACATAAAAAGATAGAGGCTTTGCCGCAAAGCGGGGAAGAGCCGCCGGACCAGGGGAGAGAGCGTTTTCCTTTTTAACAGGAAGGTCTGATTGACAACCCCCGGATTTAAACAAAGGGCATATTGCCTTGAAAAGAGGCGTAACTTTTGCGGATTTATAAGCCGGGGTGTGATTTTTAATACCTGTAAAATTGTTTAACATGTTATATTTTGGACACTGAGGGCCACGAGAGAATCTCAGAGGACACGG
>CAZFAK010000261.1:0-4195 GCA_964517045.1 uncultured Spirochaetia bacterium
TTGTTTTTGAAAAAGCAGCCAATAGCGGCGGCCTTTTACGGTATGGTATACCGGATTTTAAACTGAAAAAAAAAATAATAGACCGCAGACTTAACCTTATGCAGGAGCAGGGTATCCGCTTTGAGTGTAATGTTGAAATCGGGGAGGATATCTCCATGCGTTATTTAAAAAATAATTATGACGCTGTAGTTTTGGCTATTGGTGCCGGCAAACCGCGTGATCTGCCGCTGGCCAGCCGTTCCCTGCAGGGTATTTATTTTGCTATGGAATATTTAACAGCTTCCAATAAGTTTACTGCCGGTGAGATTGATAAAAAAGATATTATAACAGCAGAAAATAAAAATGTGCTGGTAATCGGCGGCGGAGATACGGGTTCTGATTGTGTGGGCACTGCTGTCCGGCAAAATGCAGCCCGGGTATATCAGTTTGAGATACTGCCCAGGCCCTCGCAGTGGTCCAAACCGGAAAATCCTTCCTGGCCCTGCCGGCCGCAAATATTAAAGTCCACAAGTTCGCATGCGGAAGGATGTGACAGACGCTGGGGTGTGTCCGTAAAAAAATTCTCCTCTTCCGGTTTAAAGGTGCAAAGGGCTCATTTTGAAAAAGTAAAATGGTATACTGACCATAAGGGCAAGCAGTGCTTTGAACCAATTAAAGGAAGTGATTTTGCTGTTGATGCACAGCTGGTTATTCTGGCTATGGGATTTTTACATGTGGAACACAGCGGGCTGCTTGACAGATTAAAATTAAAACTGGATAAACGTGATAATATATGGACTGATCAAAATAATATGACGTCTGAACCGGGAATATTTGCCGCCGGAGACGGAGTAAGCGGCGCTTCACTGGTAGTTACAGCCATAAAAGCCGGCCGACAAACAGCTGCTGCAGTAGATAAATATCTTGCGCATGTTTAGTCTGTATCGGCAGCGCAGTTATTAATGCTAAAATACAGTAATGGATACCGGTAAAATTGAAGCCTATGATTATCCTTTTAATGAAAAACTTATAGCCCAGATACCGTTAAACGACCGGCTGGCAGCCCGTATGCTGGTAGTATCACCGCAGCGGAAAACGATCAGTGATCATACGTTTCGTGACTTAATATCTTTTCTGCAAGACGGTGATGTAGTTGTGTTTAATAATACGCGGGTGCGTTATGCCAGAGTCGTTGGCCGCAAACAGGGCAGCGGCGGCAGGGTAGAGCTGCTGGTAATCTCCTGTATGGGAAAGCGGTTATGGCAGGTTATGGCCAAACCGGCTAAAAGGTTAAAAACAGGTATGGTTATTGAACTGGGCCGGGGTATGAGCAGTGTTATACAAAGCAGAGAAGGCAGCACTTTTACCGTCAGATTCTGTAATAATAATAAAACCCTGGATAATGAGGCGGTGGAAAATTTTTTGAGAACCAGCGGCGAAATACCGTTACCTCCCTATATAAAAAGCAAATTAAATGATCCGGAACGGTATCAGACTGTCTATAATAAAAGCTGCGGCTCCACTGCAGCACCAACTGCCGGGTTGCATTTTACAACCTCCTATCTGCAGCAGTTAAGGCATAAAGGAGTTATAATGACTGAAGTTGAACTGCAGATCGGACCGGCCACTTTTCAGCCGGTAAAGACAAGCAGGATTGCGGCTCATAAGATGCACCGCGAATATTATGCTCTTTCCGAAGAAACAGCGGCTACTTTAAATGCAGCGCGGAAGGAAAAACGCCGTATTATCGCAGTAGGGACTACTTCTTTAAGAACTATTGAGTCTAATTTGAGAAAATACGGTGAATTTCGTTGTGAATCATCGGCAACAGAGCTGTTTATATATCCCGGTCAAAAAATAAATTCCGCTGATGCTTTACTTACAAATTTTCATTTGCCGCGTTCTACTCTTTTAATGCTGGTAGCTGCTTTCGGCGGCTATAAGCTTATTATGCGCGCTTACCAGCATGCGGTCGAGCGGCAGTACCGCTTTTATTCATTAGGCGATGCAATGTTTATTTCAGAAAATATTTTTGCCGTTTAGCAGTTCGTTTATTTTTTGACCGTTAAACAAAGAAAGCGAAAACTTTTTACCGGTAGCAACGGTTTCGGAACTGAAATCAAACGGTGTCAGGATATAACCGCTGTGGACGTTCTCTTTTTTCAATTTTTCCTGGATACTGTTTATTTTATTTTCCGTAAGATAAACAGGCTCTCTGTTTAAAAAAACCAGTTCCGATTGTTTATGACCGGATTTAACTATTTTGGATATTTTGAAAAAAACTATACTTTCATCAAATTTTTTATAATCATCAATAATAAAACCGTTTTTACTGAAGAGGTTTTGGGTATGTATTACAAATTCATTAGCTGATAAAGAGGCATAACGCATTAATTCCGGGTTGTCAAAAACAAAGCGGCACAGTTTATTAATATGGCTGATTTTTTTATCCTGGGGATACTGCTCTAGATAGCTGCCTATTTTCGGTTTCAGCTTTTTAAACTGATGTGTTTTTATATAAGCAAAAATCAGGCTGAACATGCCTTCCTGCCAGAGGTCGGTTTTGTGATTAAGGCGGGTAGTATTATGGTCAAGTTTGGCAATAGCGTCTTTCCATGCCTGATTCTTAAAATAACAGATACCCGCATTTACTTCGCTTTCTGTTTTTTTTTCTCCCTGTGCTTTGGCTGCCAGTTCAAAATATTCAATAGCATTATTTGTTTCGGTTTTTTCTTTAGCAGTAAGTCCCATTAAAAACAGCGCTTCCTCATTATGCGGTGCGCTCTGCAATACTTTTTTACAATAATTTTCAGCTGCATTCAGTTCGCCCTGTTGCAGTTTGATCCAGCCCAGCATTGTTAAAGCTTTGACATTGTTTTCATCATCAACAATAATTTTTTTCAGGTAAGGTTCAGCCTGCTCATATTTTTTCAGGTTGTAAAAGGTATTGGCGATAAAGGAGTTGGCTTCATAATTGGTTTCGTCAAGATCAGCTACGACAAAATATTCGGTTAACGCTTCCTGGTGCCGGCCGCTGTCAGCATAACACTGAGCCAGAGTTTGATGTACTTTTATTTCGGTTATTTCCTGGTTAAAATTATTTAGTTTAATAATATCGTTCAGGGTGCCAATAGCCATAATATACTGTCCCTGTTTGTTTTCAATACAGGCCTTCATCCACAGTACTCTAATGTCGTTAGGTTCTTTCTGATAGAGTTCATCCACGATCGGAAAAGCTTGCTGGATTTTATCTTCTTCGATCAGAGTTTTAGCTTTCTGCAGTTTATTTTTATAAGCGTTCTGTTTGATAATATTTACAGACAATACAAGTATAATTATACCCAGGGATACAAAGGTAAGGATCAGCCCCATTAGCAGAAATCACCGGCAGGCGGCATATCCGGGCAGATCTGATCAGCGCACAGTGACTTTTTGTATGGCAATCTGGGCAGCTCTTTTGGTGGAGGGCAGATAATTACCCTCTCTTATTTTAAGAAGAGATTTAAGACATGTTTTGTCTGCTATATTTCCCAGGGCCAGCACCATGGAAAAGATAAGTGACGATTCATCTTCAATAAGCAGCATCTCTTCAAAAGGTTTAACAGCATCAGTACACTGTATATTGCCTAAGGCTCTGATCATAGCCTTTTTGGCAATCATATTTTCTTCCCGGTCAAGCGCGTACAAAAGCCGGGCGCAAATCTGTTTGCCCTCATCGCTGTTTTTGGAGCCTTTATACAGTTTGCCGATAGCATAAGCGCATTTTGCCCTGATACGGTGGGCGTAGGACTCGTTAGGATCACCGTTGATAACGCCGAATTCATAATCATAACCGAGATATTTATTTAAAATTTTAGCGGTTTCTTTGCTGCCCATGCTCAGGAAAGCATCAATTACTTTTAGTTTTACCTTATCATTGCCTTTTGCCAGAGAGTATTCCAAAGCGTCAATTACTTCAGGTGTGTTGGGGAGATTTTTAATATAGTCAGGATCAAGTCTGTTGGTACTGCGGTAATCATCTTCACCTATCTGGGCTTGTGCAAAAATCATTAAAATCAAAACGGAAATTATAAACTGTTTCATAATAAACTCCTGTAAGATTATAGCATCTTTTAAAAAAATTTTATAGTATTCTATATTAATTGTCAAATTTTTATTCTTATTGGGTGTGATTTTTAATACCTGTAAAATTGCTTAACATGTTATATTTTGGACA
>CAZFAK010000262.1:0-4115 GCA_964517045.1 uncultured Spirochaetia bacterium
AATCTTCGCTGATGAGAATAACCTTAAACTAGTCATGCACAGGAAACCAAAAGCCACCTGGAAGAAATTTTCAAACATGACCGAAGCGACAGCTTGGATTAATGAGCCACAAGCTGCCAGTACGTTAAAAAATCAAAAACAAAGTTGAGCTGTTTTTCATTTAGATAGTATTTTGGATTAAGCTTTTTAAGCTCATCCATGTTTTTGTAAACATTGGCGTTATTAATAATGCAATGCAATGTCATTAATAATAAAAATGTCCGTCCCTCTCCTGCCTAGCAATGAATCATGATATTATTTTTATCTAAAATTTTTTCTACATCTTTTCGATTAAACTGATAGTAATACAAAAAATGGTACCACCTCACATCCTGTGAGCCATTTGAATTTATATGTATTTAACTATAATGAAATTGGATTTGGTAATGAACTATCTACTATACGAAGGTGAAGGGACTTGAACCCTCGGCCCCCTGCGTGACAGGCAGGTGCTCTAACCAACTGAGCTACACCTCCAAAATTTGGATGATTATTATATACTAATCTATTTCTTTTGTCAAACTTATAGACCCATGTTTCACCATAGCGACTGCCAATATAATCAGGGCTACATAATTTCAGGATCATGTATCATTTTTCCTGCCCGGCTATTATGTCGTTCTGTTCCTGTTTTGCCTGACTCTCTGTTTTGCTGTTTCGAGGTTATTTTAACTAATAAGGGAAATTTCCTGATTCTGTTTGCAGCTTTTAGTTGTATATATTAAAATTAATTTTCAGGATATAAATTGAAACTGTTATCTTTCCCTGCTTTTTGGTTCTCTGTAAAATATAAAATCAAAAATTGTGTAAAAAAACTGCCGCCGCATTTAAAAAAAAACAGTTTTTATTTAACCGGCGGCAAGCACCTGCGCTCCAGATTGATGTACAAAACAGCCTCTATCTGTTCTTTACCTTATCAAAAAGTCACTGCACCGGCAGCTGTTCTGGAAATACTGCATACAGCTACACTTATACACGATGATATTATTGACGAACAAAAACAAAGACGCGGCAGCGCTACCATAAATTCCTTTCTGCCGCCTAACATTACCGCTCTTAGTGCTGATCAGTTTCTGATCAATGCTTTAAAACAGTTTGCATCAGTAATTGAACAGTCTGTACTGCTGCGCTTTTTGGATAAAGGACAGCAGGTATGCCGGGGCGAGATCAGGCAGGATTTTTCCTTTAATATCAGCCGTAAAATTACAGCCGGACAATGTTTAGAACTTACCCGGCATAAAACCGGATCCCTGTTTGCCCTTGCTCTGGCAACCCCTGGTTACCTGGCTGATTATAATAAAAAACTCATCTCTTTTTTGGAGGAATGCGGGTACTATTTTGGCACTGTCTTTCAGATCACTGACGATTACCGGGATATATTATACGACAGCCGCAAAAAAAAACTGCAGCACTGGACGCTGCCTTTGAAATTATGGCAGCGAAACGACAATGCCTCTTTCAGCCGCAAACTTGAAAATAAAAACTATCAGCTCTCATATGAGCTTAAAAACAGAATTGCCCGGCAGTTAAGAGACTATATTATGCCGCCGTTCTATCAGCTGCAAAAAAAAGCAGACCGGTTCAACCGTAAAGATAAAGCGCTGGCCGCTGCTGTTTTTCTTTTAATGACTGCCGAGATTGAAAAAATATGTCCTTTTTTTGCAGAATATAATTAATGCAGATCAATCAGCCAGCTCGCGGTAATTTTGGGAAGCATTTTCATAATCCAGATTTGCTTCTCTGAGTTTAAGTTGATTATTTTCATCTTTAACAAAACTGAAAAATTTACTGTAATAACAGGGCTTCTGCTTCTTGATAAAAAAAACACTCAGGGCCTGCATAAGCTGCCGTACAAACCATTTACGGCTGAGGTTACGGTAACCGCCTTTAAGTATACGCACCACGCCTTTGACGCGGTTCTCTGAACCGGGCACTGGTACAGCCTCTACCAGGTCAATATAATTAAAATCCGGGCTACCGGTAAGCTGCTGCCAGTATTTTGTAAAGGCTTCAAATTCAGCCATGTTATAAACGGTATTGCTGTCAAGTTTAAAAAAACGCATATCAGGAACACTGCTGCTGCCGGTACATTGACAAAATTCCCAGGCGCGGGCATGGTTTTTCTGATTTATAAAATAATAAAACAAGGTTAATACTGCGTATTTTTTTTTTATTAAATATAAAAGTACTATTCTTAAAATATTAAAAAATAGAAGTACAGCATAAAAAGCAGCCCCGATCATAAAAAAATAACTGATAACAAATAAAATACTGTTTCCCGGCAGCAGTCCCAGATAACAGATACAGCTCAGTAAAGCATATAAAACAATTCTTAAAAGTTCGGAAAAAATAAAACTTTTCATTGCAGACTCCTTGAATAATTATACTATAAAAAGCTTACTAACAGCAACTTTGCTACTGTTCAGCTCATTCTTTTGCGACAGCTTTCCGCATAACCGGTGATTAATGCTATAATTAACTGAAAATTAGCAGACTCAGGCAGCAAAAAATTATGAACAAACAATTTGCCGTTATCGGCTGCGGCGCCCGCTTAAAATCACTTACCCCTTACCTGCTCAAGCAGCGCGGTCTAAAATTAAGCGCAGTATATGATCACTATCCCGCCCGGGCGCAGGCTTTCTGCCGGGCAGTAAAAAAGCCTGACACTGCTATATATAATAACTGTCAGGATTTACTGCGCAATGATAAAGCTGCGTGGGTTCTGATAGGCTCACCCAATGCCCTGCATAAAAAACATATTACAGCCGCGTTTAAATCCGGTAAAAATGTCTTTGCTGAAAAACCTTTGGCTACTTCCATACCGGATTGCCTGGCTGTCACCCGGGCACACCGGCAGGCGCAAAAGCTTTTTGCTACCGGGTTTGTCCTGCGCTATGCTCCCATATATAAAAAAGTAAAACAACTGCTTGACTCAGGCCGGTTTGGCAAAATCATTTCTATAGCTGCCAATGAAAATATAACACCTGCCCATGGCGCTTACATCATGCGTAACTGGCGCCGCTGGCGCGGGCTGGCCGGTTCTCATATTCTGGAAAAATGTGTCCATGATCTGGATCTGCTGAACTGGTTTACCGGCTCCCTGCCCCGGCGCATAGCTGCTTTCGGCGGCAATGACCTGTGGGTGAAAAAAAACAAAAGCGCCATACCGGCAAAAGTCTATAATGACTGGCCCGGTAAAGAGTTTAGCGTTAAAGATCCCTTTAGCTCTGCTAAAGACATAGAAGATAATCTGGTTCTTATTCTTGAGTTTTATAACGGTACTAAAGCTCAATTCCAGGCAACCACAGCCAATATTATACCGGAAAGAAGAATGTATTTAAGCTGCACCAGGGGCAATATCATCATAGAGCTGTACAGCAGCGTGTTACGCTACCAGCTGGTTAACAGCACCAGACAGCATACGATCCGCTTTACCGGGGATCTGCATGGCGGAGGGGATACAGTAATAATGCAGCAATTAGCCCGCTCCATAAAGCAGCAGGCCAGACCGGCCTGCAGCGGCAGGGAAGGATTACAAAGCGCTGTCACCGCCATTACAGCTGACAAGGCCCGTATAAAAGGCAGCGTTATCAATCTTGACCGCACCTGGCAGCAGCTGGGAATGCTAAATAAAAAGCAGTGAGCCTTTTTTATGATCAATTATAACCCGGTACATTATAGAAACAACTTTACCAAAGTAATTTTTTTTTTAAAGGAAAAAATATGAAAAAATTATATTTGCTTGGCTTTTTATTATTTTTAATCACATGTAAACAGGAAAAAACCGTTTTTCCACCTGCTGATCAATGGCTGGCCGCAGTATGCTACAGTCCCTACCGCAATGGTCAGTCCCCTGAGGGAAACCAGCCAGGTTATAACCAGATAAAAGAGGACCTGCTGCTGATAGCAAAAGAGTGGCGCCTTATACGTGTGTACGGAAGCGGCAGCACAACCGGTCTGATTCTGAAAGTTATACAGCAGGAAAATATAAACCTCCGGCTTATGCTGGGCATCTGGCTGCAGGCGGAGATAAATAACCCCTCCTGCCCATGGTGGCAATGGGTAGCAGCTGACGA
>CAZFAK010000263.1:0-4111 GCA_964517045.1 uncultured Spirochaetia bacterium
ATATCCGGGTCGCTTACCACCCATTGCGGCTTTAAAGCAGCAGTAAGCACCAGGTGAGCACTGCCGGGGCTGCTCTGCCCGCGCCAGTAGGCTATACGGTTATGCATCTGCTGCATACAATCCAGATATTCGTCATAGACACCGGTATTGTAGGGTTCCTGATCGCACTGCAGGCCGGCCAGCATAGCTGCCGGATGCCGTTCATTATAACCAACTACCGCGTCAACTATATACCGGGCAGCATCCGTATAAGGGCTGATAGTATTGGGGTCATCATATAAATAAAACAGGGCATGTACTTTCATGCTGTAATTCTGTGCTTTATTGATAAAATTGGCCAGGCCGCTTTCATTATAAAGACCTGGGTTGCCGCCGGCCGCGGTTTTAAAATAGGTCTCTTCCCATTCCCAGCAGCCGCTGTATAAATAGATAATCCTGATCGATTTGGAGTTTAAAAAATCAATGATCAGATCAGCTGCTCCCTGGTAGTTGTTATATATTTGTTGCCAGCCCGGAATACCGTCCCATTTATTGACACCGGGATCATTGGGTTTCCATACCCAGGCGCCTCTGCGTATAGGGTCGTCAAGTTTGTCCCAGGTATTGTGCGCAGTATTGGCGCATGGTATAAAATGTAAGAGCAGGATAAGGGCAATTGATCTTTTCAGCATTTTTTTTTCAGGATAATTTTAGTATACAATAAACTCAGGTTAATGTCAATGTTTTTTTTTAAAAAAAAATAACCGTCTGAAGCACCCGGTGAAATCCGGGCAGGAAGTTATTTTTTTTTAAAAAAAAACTTGACATATTATTATTATTAGTATATTATTTATCTATGGTTTACTTAAATCAGAACTCACGATTTCAGGAAAGTTAATTATGTTTTATATAAAGTATGTAGTAATCGTTTTCATGTGCTTTTTTTTAGGAGCTTGTCATACATATACCGGACCCGGTTCTGGCAGTGATGATAAGGAAGTATATCAGGGCACAGATGATGATGATGACCCGGATATTGGCAATACCACTGCTTATACTTTTTATGATAAGTTTAACGGCACTTCTCTCAACAGTACTCTCTGGCGTAAAGGTAACCGGCAGTGGGGCGGGGCCAACGGAGGTGTAGTGCCGGAAAATGTATCTGTAAGCAATGGAGTATTGGTAATAGCCGGTTACGGGGATCAATATACCGGCACTGTTAGCGGGCATGGCAGAGATACCAGAATCGGAGGAGTTATTGTCAGTCAGGACAGACTGGGATCAGGATCTTATGAGGTTAAAATGAAAGTACTGCCCCGTTTAGGTGCCTGTTCCACTATCTGGACCTTTTATTATGAGGAACACTATTCCGGTTCTACAGAATATAACAATTACATTAATAACGGCTGGCAGGATCAGGGAGGTTATATAACAGTTAACCATGAGATCGATATTGAGCTGCCGGGCCGTCCCTATGACAGCTCCCCTGATATATCTTTTAGCCATGCTTTATTCAATAACTGGTTATCCGAGGTAGGACTGTATTCCTCTGTACCCTGGAAGATCGGTCCTCAGGCTGACGGGAAATGGCATATTTACCGCTTTGACTGGCATACCGGGGGGAATAACACTGAAAAGAGTGTTGCCTATTACATAGACGGAGAGCTGGAGCTGGTTACCGGCGCTAATGTACCTACTTACAAGGGAGAATTCTGGATAGGGGTATGGTTTCCTGCCCAGGGTTATGCGCAAACCGATTACGTGGGCTGGGCAGGCAACCCTGATTTTGATACTGATTATATGTATGTGGACTGGGTCAGGTATACTGCTTTTAATGATGCAGGTGATGAAATATAAGCAAAAGTTTTAAAAAAAGTAAAACCGCTGGAGGTATAATGCAGGTTGCAAAATATAAAAAATTTGATAACAGCCGGACTTTTTTGGCTAATAAAAATTTATTATTAAATATTCTTTTTGAACACAGTTCCTTGTCGCGTAAAAATATGGTGGAGATGACCGGTCTGGGACCGTCAACTGTTACTAATATAATCAATGATTTTTTAGGAAAAAAAATTGTAGTTCCCTATAAGCAGGGTAAATCCACTAAACTGGGCGGACGTAAACAGCAATTTTTAAAATTAAATAAAGACTGCCGTTACTTTATAGGTATAGAGGTAGGATGGAATGCTATCAAGGTTGTTCTGACAAATATACATAATGAAAATAAATATAGTGATTTGATAGAATTTAGCGATTTTCAGGATATGTTAAACCGGATTGAAAATATAATCAGAGAGTTGAGTACGCAGTCTAGTAATAATCTTTTTGGTGTTTGTATAGGAGTGTCCGGTATTGTGGATTCGGAAAAGGGCATCATTGTTTTTTCGCGGCAGCATAATATTAAAAATTTCAATCTGGCGCAATATTTTCAGGAAAAATTTAAAGATATCTCTGTTTTTATTGAGAACAGCGTACGTATGGCTACTTACGGAGAGTACAAGCTTTTAGCAGAAGATAATGATATCCGGAATATGCTTTATATTTATTTTCACAAGATCAGCCGTTATGGTGTGCAGATAAATTCCTTTGGTTATGGCGTAATTATAAACGGAAAAATATACCGCGGTAAACACAAGATGTCAGGTGAGATTATTGATGATTTTATTACTGATTATCAGAAAAGTGTCAACGGCTTTTACAAACGCTATAAGGTAAATGATCTTCAGAATTTACTTAAAGTATGCGCAGCCGATGAAGATGATTTGAACCATATTAAAGAGCTGGTTATAAGGATTGGCCAGGGTATCGGGCAGCAGTTGGTATATATTATTAATTTGCTGGATCCCGGATTTGTTTCCATAGGTGTCCGGGAAAAATCTATCTACCAACTTTTGCTTAAAGGGATACAGACCGCCCTGGATAACAAGCTGCTGGCTAACCGCCGGGAGCTGGGTTATAATATAAAACTGCTGCCGCAGCAAAACTCTGATCAGGAATGTGTCAGTACCGGCTGTATTGAGTATCTGAAAGACAAGTTTTTACACAGTTTTAACGGTGATTAACAGCATCCGGTTTTTTGTATTTTTTTCTACATTTCAAGTTCAATATGGTTGCTTCCCCGTCTCAGTTTGACGTCTTCTATATAGAGCATGTCTCTTTGGGAAAAGGGGCATTTAACCCGCCTGGAAATATTTTTACCATTTAGAGTGCCGCTTTTTATTCCGCACTGGGCATTGTGCGGATTGTTAATTTTCAGCATGACAGTTTTACCAAGGTATTTGAATTCTGTTTTTACTTTATCGAATTCTTCAGGTAATACCGGGTCCAGGCTGAGACCGTCAAGCATTGGTTTTATACCCAGCATCCAGTCATATATAGCTCTCAAAGCCATAGAGATGCTGCCGGTCAGAAAAGGGATGCCGCCCCGGTGGAGAAAACCGGGAACTTCCTGCCAGCAGTTGACCATGGCATAGGGCGGGCTCATGGTTTTAGCGACCGGGTGTTTGCTTTGATCATAAGGAGTTAAATATTTAAACACTTCGTAAAGCAGATCGCCTTTACCGGCTGCGGCCAGTCCGCGCGCCAGAAAACCATGCGAGCCCTGATTATAAACCGTTCCGTTTTCCCAGAGCCCGATCAGGCCGTCTCCGCTGGCAGCCCGGCCTACATTGGGAATCGGTTTGCGGCCCATAGGCGGCCAGTACATACGGTAGCCGGTTTCGAATTTCAGGAAGTCAAGCTGCTTTAGCACAGTATCAACTTTATCAGGTATGGCTGCACCGGACATAAGCGAGAACCAGTTAGCCGGGCCGTATACCCTTTTTTCACCGTCCGGATCATTATCTGAAAAAAGCCAGTAGCCGTCATCATTAAAAACACTGTTGTAGTAACCTTTTTTATTAAAAGCATACTTGTTCAGCGCATTAGTAAAGGAAGTAATCTTTTTATCATAAAGCTGTTTGATATTTTCAGCTTCAGCAGGGTCCATTTTTTTCATCTCGGTCAGTTTATCAAGAATCATTTTAGTATACTGCAGAGACATGATTGTTTGATTGGTAACCGATACTGTTTCACCGCGTCCTTTAACTCCGCAGCGGTTAACCGAATCAAGCCAGTCACCTTCTCCCAGTTT
>CAZFAK010000264.1:0-4101 GCA_964517045.1 uncultured Spirochaetia bacterium
TTTAACAGTAAGTAATTCCAACTGGAGCTGGAATTGGGATACAACAATTTTTACCAGTAATGAATTCTTTACACTTACAGTATCCGGAACTAATACTTTTAATTATTATACCAATGTTTCCACGACTTTCCTGGTTGATCTTTCAGCAGCATCCAATCTGGATAATGTCGATGTTATCCCGCATCCGGTTAGAATAACTGAGGATCCGGAAGTATTTTTCATAAACATACCGGCAGATTTTAAAAGTATAAATATATATACTATAAATGGGCGCTTAATCAAAAAAATCAAAAATAAACCGCTGCAATATTCGGATTCAATGGTTAAAGGTATATCATGGGATCTTAAAGACTCTGAGGGTGTGGAAATGCCCGGGGGCATATATCTATATAAAGTTTTTGGTAAAAACAGTTCATCAAAAGTTAAGAAATTGATTATAATAAGATAAAATTTGTTTTAATATTCAGCAGTATCAGTTTTCAAAAGATCTGATATTTTTATTCTTTATATAAAGTGTGATTTTAAATTCTTACTTTTATTCATGATATAATCTAGATAAAATAAAATGTTTGGCACAGAAGTCAAAAAAATAAATATAGACAAACATGCTGTTTTTCAGGGGAATACCCAGATTAAAGGCACTGCAACCAGGATTGGAGCAGGAGCTCTCATTAAAAACAGTTATCTAAAAAATATAATTGTAAAACCTGGTGCTAAGATTGTCGATTCAGTAATTACTAATAATATAGAAAAAAAAAATAATTCTGAAGCAGTTTCAGCTGGTAAATCTTTTCTTTCCAGATGGAACGGTGTTTCTCCAACTATTCCTACTATCGGGGAAAAAGCTTCAGTTTTTAGTTCAACTTTGGAAAATTCTTCGGTTGATGTCTGTTCAAAATGTAACAACAGCTCATTATATAATTGTTCTATCGGCTCTGAAAATAAAATAGCTGATTTATATGGTAATTCTGTTTACTCCCTTAATAATGTTACTATTAGCGGACCTACAGAAGTCTGCGGTGCCTGGCTCGGCCATCACACTCTTATTGACAAAATCGGCTTCTATGAAGGTATTTTTGCAAATGATTTTTATATACTTGAATATGATCATTTTAAAAAGGATCTCCTGGTTAAAGAGATACTTGACATTCCGCATCTGAGTAAATACGGTATGAATACAATAATTTCTTCCAATTCCGGAAAAATCTTACCCCAGCCGGATAATAAATTTAAATCTTTCGGCAAACATAAACATCTCTGGTATGATAATTTATTATCACATGAACCTGTAATGCTGGGTCCATGTGCTGTAGTGGCCGGATGGACAAAAGTAATCGGCAAATCAGCTGTCAGACATAAAAATGCTACTGAGTTTATCAAAGATAATCTGGCAACCTATATTATGCCTTTCTCTGTTTCCGCTTTAACCAGTGACGCTGTAAAGGCACAAATTATCTCAGGTGAATTAAACAACGGCAGTAATTACAGAAACCGTTATCCGGGCTGGATTTTTACTGCTTCACCGGCATTTATTATGGAAACAGTAAAAAAATTAACTCTAATAATGAATAATCAGGAAATTGCTGATAATATTATTAAATTAACCCTTAAAAATATCCTGGCAATTTTGCAGTATCAGGCTGCTAATGCGAATAAACGATTTAAAGAAAGACAGGGATGGAAGGACTGGTATTTGAGTGCCATAAAAACAATAAAAGAACAATTAACCTCCGGAAGGTGGAATTTTAAAAACGGTATACCTCTTAACTGGCAAAAAAGACAAAACAAATGGTTTCCTGATGCTGCGGTGTTTAGTAATAAATATACAGAAAAAATGCTCCATGATCAATATAGTATAACGGATTTACTTAAATGCAATCAGCAGCCGCTGCAGCGGGAAACAGGAATAAAAAAAAAGCTCCTGGCACCAACCACAAGACAAACTTATATAAGCAGGCAAGCACGTATTTCTGCTAATGCACATATCGGTCCCGGTGTTCAAATTAAGGGAAAATCAGTTATTGAAGACAACGTTTATCTTTACAGGGCAATTATTGATAATAGTACTATCAAAAAAAACTGCCGTGTATGGCGTTCTGTGATAAAAAAAAGTACAGTAGATAAAAATACAATTTTAAAAGCAGTGCACATGGATAAAGGAAAAATAGGTTCTGACAGTAAAGCTGTCAGTGCACAAATTTTAAATTCCAGTATATCCCGGCGCACTACTATTTATCCCTTTGCCAAAATTATTAACAGTACATTAAAACATCCCAGTATTATCGGCAGCACTCTTACCAATGTTATAGTTAACACAATTTTTATGTCTTACCATATGCCAGGTCAGGTTGAAAATCTCCGTGTGATTCCCGCACAACTGGAATGGAAAGGCAAAAAAGTTTATGTAAAAGCTGTACCAATGCTTGGCGGCGGTCTCAGAATTACGGGGCGGCTCCAAAAACCTGTTATTACAGAATGTGCTTTTATTGGTTCCAATACTGTCATTGAAAACGGAGCTTACATAGGTTTCGGCGCTTTTGTTTTGGGACGATTGACTGAAGCAGAGGGTTTGCTGCCTTTTACCATTTCAACCTCTTCCGGCAGTGAAAAGGATCAGATTGGCGGCGTAGTTTCCCGTCTGGCAAATATTGTTATAACCCATTTTATTAACTGGACATATCAGGCCAATAATATTTCAGATGCAGAAAAAACCGGTAAACTTATTACTGCCAAGCTTAAAGAGGGAAAAAATGCTGTTTTATGGGCTCAGCAATTAAGAAAAAGCGGACAAAATTGGGACACACAATCTTGCTATGCCAAATATAAAAGTTTAAAGCTTTATACTGATCAACAGCTCTTATCAGGATTGACTGTTTATAACGAAGCTTTAAGCGATGACCGCTGGCAGATGAGATTAATCAACAATCAACTCTCCTTTTGCAGCCGAACCGGTTTCTGGCATGTTACTAACGGTACTGCAAAATGGCAGAAAAATTATAAATCTGCTTCAAACTGAATAGATTGGCCTGCAACCAGATGGTCTGATTCAATAGTAAGCAGTGGTGAAGCACCTCCAGAGCTAATATTGTATTCCATGCTTTGACCGGGCTGCAGCAATCTAAGTGACTGGCTGGATCGTACACCATTTACAGCAATATAAGCATCCCGGTAAATAGGAGCAATGCCTATATTTTCCACCTGAACCCGCGAGGCAGAACTTGATGCCTTAAAAGAAATAATTTTAAATTTATATCCGTTAGACATACCCGCTTCTTTTATACGAGTCATATTTTGATAATCAGGCTGATCATTTCCTATCATATAGCTTATATGATAATCAGCACTCATCTCTTCATAAGATATACCATGCGGACCATTAGGGTCCAAAGCGTGTTGCTGATCCCAGCTTGTATAATAGCTGAGTTCTCCTCCGGCAGGAGAATACTGATAACGCTCCCGGTCAAAAAAATTCCAGCAATCCTGGTTGTAATTGGAATGTTCAGCATGTAAAAAAGAATCATCAAAAAGTCCGAATTCCTTATTTAAAAGCGCAGGATAATCATCAAACGGGCCGTAATACCCATCTGCTGCATCAATGGAAATACTCCATGGCAGATCACCGCATACATTATCCATATGGTTTACAAAGTCTCTCTGATAATCAGTACCGGGGAAATGAACGCCGATTGTATTAGGACCGTCATAGATATGATGTTCTCCCCAAAGGCCGAAACCTACCTGTAAAAAAGCCAGACGCGGATCGTTATTATATCGATTTGCAAACTCCGTAAAAAAATTAGTTGTAAAAGACTGCAGCGCGCTATGAGCCCAATCCGGAAAATCAGTCGGCTCTCCCTCTGAGGTACCGCTGGTTTCATTATAACCGGACAAGTCTTTAATGTATTGCGGGACAGTAGTAGGATCCCCAGGATAAACATAATAAAATCTTAAAATGGCCTGATGTTGACGGCTGGCAATATCGTCCAGAATACTATCTATCCCCGACCAGTCATAGCTTCCCTCAGTATTATCCACCACTTCATTATAACCGCAATATTTATATTCAAGATGACCGTGGCAAAACCGTTTGGATGCCCAAAA
>CAZFAK010000265.1:0-4087 GCA_964517045.1 uncultured Spirochaetia bacterium
TCCGGCTGGAACAGAAGCGGATTTGCGACCGGAGTTTGATATTTGTGATAAGCCAGGCCTGCTGTCATGGCTGCATTGTCAGTACAAAGTGAGGGCTCCGGAAAAAAAGTCTGCAGTTCTTTATCATTTGTAAAGATACGGCGCAGGTATTTATTGGCAGCGACCCCGCCGCAAATACCAATCCGGTTTATATTATAAGCCGAGGCTGCTTGCCTGCATTTTTTATAAAGCGGTAAAAAGGCTGCTTTCTGGAAGGAAGCGCACAGGTCTTTTAACTCCGGTTTACAGCCTGATATTTTTTCTGTTTGGTAAATAACAGCTGTTTTCAATCCGGAAAAACTGAAATTATAATTATTCTCTTTAAGCATAACCATGGGATAGGCTATACTATTCTCATTACCGTCTGCAGCCAGTTTATCAATGACCGGTCCGCCGGGAAAACCCAGATTATAATACTTGGCTACTTTATCAAAAGCTTCGCCGCAGGCATCGTCAATAGTAGAACCCAGTATTTTTACAGAGACAGGACTCTCTGCTTTAACCAGCAGGGTGTGTCCCCCGGATACTATAAGTCCTATAAAAGGATAGGTAATATTATGGCAGAGATTAAGGGCGTACAGGTGGGCGCTGAGATGATTGATGCTGATAAGGGGCAGATTCAGGTGCCAGGATAAAGCTTTGGCTGTATTTACACCAATGAGCAGAGAACCGATCAGACCCGGGTGAGAACTTACTGCTATAGCTGTCAGTTCCCGGAGGGACAGACCTGCCCGGACTAAAGCATCATTGATAACCGGCAGCAGCAGCTCCAGATGTTTTCTGGAGGCAATCTCCGGTACTACACCGCTGTATTTTTCATGAAACTGCTGCTGGGATGCTGTGATATTAGCCAGTATTTGCCGGCCGTCTGCCACGATTGCCGCGGCTGTATCATCACAGGAGGTTTCTATACCGAGAATGTTCATGCTTTTTTCCTCATAACATAATAAATCTCTTTACTGCGTGCATGCCGTTTTTTAAAGCTGAAACCGTCAAGTACTGCCAAACATTCAAAATGATCAGCTGCGGCCCTGGTCACAGTGGTATCAGCATGCAGAATATTTATATGTTTTTCACGGAAGTATTTACCCTGGTCAGTAACTATTTCAAAATACATAACAGCTTTTTTCCGCTCCGGTTTATAAGTGTGACGCCAGTTATAGATGAACCCCGGACATTTATTACTGAAATTACGGCCGTTGTAATAGTTACGGTAATAGTGGGGAGAGCAATTGTCCAGGATAAGTAAACTGTTTTTTTTCAGTATGTCACTGCAGCAGCCGAACATATCATGGAGTGCTTTTTTTGTGGCCAGGTAATTTATGGTATTATTAAGGCAGAAGGCAGTATCATAGCGCCGCCGGAGTTTAAAATGCTGCAGATCTTTATTAAAAAAAGAGACCGGTTTTGCGTATTTTTTTTTACGCGCCTCTCTGAGCATAGGCCCGGATTTATCCAGTATATCCATACGGTAGCCGTTTTGCGTAAACTGCAGCGCGAGTGAACCAGTGCCGCCGCCCAGGTCAATAAGCGTTCCGGGGTTATGATGATAATATTTTAGCAATCGTTTAAGGTATCGGTACCAGCCCGGATAGTCAACGTAACTCATGGAACGGTCGTAATAAGGTGCAATATCGTTATAGATATTCATCGGAGCAGTTTGGCCAGATCAAGGGTGAACTGATCGTTGATCTTAACAGTTTTTTTCAGCATGCCGATTTTGCCGGTAACAGTGCCGGATATGTTAAGGTGTATTTTTTGTACCAGTAATCCGGTTATTGCACTTTTAAGCAGACGGTTTTTTTTTAGTTGGGCTTTAGCTGTGATTATCCGGCGGGAGCCGGCTTCTACAGGAAAATCCTTTACCGGCAGCAGTTGTCCCAGTTTACGGGAATGGTCGTAGACAGCGATCTCTTTGGAGCTTAGCACAAGTTTTTGTGTGTTAGGATTTTTAACATCAATTTTTACCAGCAGGATAATATTTTGCTGATTAACTTTATCTAAATATACATTTTTGATTTTAACAACCGGCGGCTGCAGATGGGCTGCGCAGCTGAATATTATTACCAGCAACGGTATAAAGAATTTTGTTTTCATAATACATATTATAGTATGATTATCATGTGCAGGAAAGAACAGCGCAGAGGTAACCCACGCCGAATTCATTTTCGTAGGATAAAAAGCGGCTGTTATTAGTTTTAAAATTGCTTAAGGTAAGGGCCATCATAATGGTTTCCATAGCATCCTGATGCGCCAGCTGCTGCAGCTCGGGGTTGATTGTTTTTATTTTTGTATACTCCCGGCTTTTAATAAAGGCTGTAAGCTGATCGTCAAACTTTTGCCCGCGGGGATCAAATCCGGCCGGAGCTCCGGGTTTAAGGGCGTGGCTCAGATCAGCACTGGCAATTGCTGCAAATTTAAGATCCCGGCCGGAGAGGCTATCGGAAAAAGCAGCAGCTGCTTTTATACTGCCTTCTAGACTGTAATAATCAGGAGAACAGATAAAAAATGGTTTTGTAATGCCGGCTTTGTGAAAAAAATACAGAGGTACGCCGGCGCCGTGGTCCAGACGGGTATCAGTAAGCACTGTTTTTTTACTATAACTGTTTACAAGCTGTTGATAAACAGGTGCCAGCTTCTGCCCCAGGCCGGTGATTTCATAACTGAGTGCCGGCGCGCCGAATTGACTGAAATCAGTCTGCATATTCCGGGAAGGACGTATGGAGATATATCCGGGCTGTACCGGCGGAGTGTGCGGGGAAAAAAGCATTATGAAGTCAGGATCAGACTGGTGCAGCTGTTCTGCAATATAATTACAGGAGGCAGTTGTTGTTTGTACATCACGGCTGCGTACACCTCCGATCTCCGGTATGATTATGGGCGCATGGGGCATGGTAGCGCTGAAAACACATTTCATTTATTCCTCCTTAAAAACACCGTAAAGCCGGTAACCGCACTTGCGGCATTTACTGCCCTGCAGATTTTTAATTTTGGTTTGGTATATGTTCCGTTCAATGAGCAGCGCGCCGCAGTTAGGACAGTAAGTGCTGCTGTTCTCCCGGTCATATACATTGCCGCTGTAAACAAACTTAAGGCCCTGGCCCCGGGCAATGCTGACAGCCTGTTTAACAGTTGCAGCCGGGGTGGCAGGAACATTTTTAAAATGGTAAGCCGGATGAAAAGCGGAAAAATGCAGGGGTATATCTGTTCCCAGATTGGCCTTGATCCATTGGCACTCTTTTTTTATCTCTTCCTGAGAATCATTATAGCCTGGAAGCAGCAGGGTGGTTATCTCCAGCATTTTATTTTGCGATACAATATATTTCATAGTTGCCAGTACAGGTTCCAGACTGCCGCGGCAGAATTTTTTATAAAAATGCTCAGTAAAGGCTTTAAGGTCAACATTGAATGCGTCGATATTCCGGTAGACTTTTGCTCTGGCTGCGGAACTGATATAGCCTGAAGAGACCATGGCTGTACGTATATCCTTTTTTTGCGCCAGGCGGGCAATCTCCATGGCATACTCGGCATAGACAGTGGGTTCATTATAGGTGAAGGCTATAGCAGTACAATTGTGTTCCAGGGCCGCGCTGATGATATGAGCCGGAGCTGTGTAGCTGGTATTAAAATCAGCCGGTTTGCCGCGGGAGAGTTCAGTATTCTGGCAAAACTCACAGAAAAGGTTACAGCCGACAGTACCTATGGAAAAGATTGAGGTCCCGGGCAGGAAATGGTAGAGCGGTTTCTTTTCTACCGGATCAGGCCTGGCTGCAACCGGCTGGCCGTAATTTAAAGAGAGGATGTTATCCCCCCGGTTTTCTCTTACCAGGCACTGGCCCTTTTGCCCTGGTTTAATAAGGCACTGGCGGGGGCAAAGCAGGCAGCGCCGGCCGTTTTTTGCTTTATTTTGAAAGGGGCTGACACAGAGCTGCTGATTTTCCGGCATATAATTAATTATAACGTATATTTTATATTTTTTTAAGATAAAAGTCTTAGGGGGTGTGAATTTTCATTCCTGTAAAAGTTACACAGAGAGCCGCTGAGAATC
>CAZFAK010000266.1:0-4074 GCA_964517045.1 uncultured Spirochaetia bacterium
GTCGTATTGGGCTGTATAATAATCATTATCTCCAACCAGTACTGATAGTTCGCAGCCGGTATTGGCAATCATAGCTTCCGGGAAAGCAAGATTGGAAATAAAAGGCGGAGCGTTATCCCCGCCCCAGTGCCAGGAGTCAAGATAGACAGAGCCTGCATCCACACCGCCTGCGCTTTGTGCTGATATCTTGATTCCCATACGGTAAACGCGGGACATATTAAAAGTGGCGTCGGAAAAATTATAAGGTGTTACACCCAGGGTTATATTGGTCTCATACCATACATCAGCAGTAACACCGGTGCCGGCATTAAAAGGACCGTAATCCCTGTACCATGTCCAGTTATCATTTGTTGATTTAAGTACAAGATAGACCTCGATATTGGGATCCCAGTGAGCTGCCGGAACCAAGAAACGGATCTGCAGGGTTTCATTGGAAAGATTGTAATAGGGTTGTCCCGGCGGAAAATTGTAAGGCGCAAAGTTGGACAGTGCTACTTCAGCATGGCCGCGGTCATTTGGTTTATTTTCCACAGCAACCATATCATCGAACTGGACTTCAATACTGCCGTTACCCAGAAAAGTATAGGAAGGATTATTATTCCATATTACGTTGGTAATCTGCATATGATCAGCAGGGTCATAATGAGGTGCCCATCCCATTTTATCCTCTTCAAAGTTAAAATAGTTGTTATCCTGGCTGAAAAGCGTAATTATTAAAGTAAAAACTGTAAAAATTTTTTTAAACGTTTTCATAACAAATCCTTTTAAATTTGTACGTACATCTATAGTATATACTCATTAAAGTAAAATGTCAACAAAAAAAATTTTCTCAGCTTATTACAATGAACTTGACACTAATTGTGGTTTGCTGTATAATATATGTACGTACCTTTAACTGTTTATCAAGGTATAATTTTAGGACGAGAGGATTTTTTTTGACAGAGTCGAATTATATAAAGCATAATTTTGTATCTGTTTTAACAGGAGTAACAATGCATCGGTTTACAATTAAAATTATATGTCTCTTTATTGTATTTATTTTAATAATGGTCTGCTGCCGTAATGATGATTTGCCGACCATTACCCAGCCGGACGAGTTACAGGATGATATTGGCGGCAGTGCTTCCGATAATGCCCGGCGCCTTATGCAGTTTTTAAGTGATAATTACGGCGAAAAGATCATTGCGGGTCAGATGGACCTGACCTGGGATGACAGTGTGGATATGACAGCGCGCGTTTCCAATATTACCGGTCTTAAGCCGGGTTTGACGGGATACGATTTTATGAATTATTGTTACAGCTCCGGCAACGGCCTGAGCCAGGTAGAGGAAGCGATTGAGTGGTGGTCAAATGGCGGTATAGCAGCTTTTATGTGGCACTGGCGCGCTCCGAACGGAAAATTTTACACAGCTGATACATCCTTCCGTATCAATACCAGCTCCAACAGTAGTGAATGGACCTTTCTGATGGACCAGATCGATCTCATTGCTGTGGAATTGAAACGGTTACAGCAGGCCGGTGTGCCCGTATTATGGCGGCCTTTGCATGAGGCCAGCGGCGGCTGGTTCTGGTGGGGCGATAGCGGAGCTGCATCTTATATTATTTTATGGAATGCCATGTATGACCGGCTGGAGCAGCAGCATGGACTCAGCAACCTGATCTGGGTGTGGAACGGGCAGGATCAGAGCTGGTATCCGGGCTCGGGTACGGTTGATATTATCGGCTGGGATGTCTATGCAGACAAACAGGATTACAGTCCGCAGCAGAGTGCCTTTCTGAGTGCCCAGAGTTGCACCAGTCCGTCAAAAATAGTCGCTTTAACCGAAAACGGCGTGATCCCTGATCCGCAAGAGTGTTATGATCAGGGCGTAATGTGGTCCTGGTTTATGGTCTGGAATGACAATCCGAATCCGGATGATACATACAGTTTCTGGAGCAATCCGGACATTAACAGCACTGCCCATAAACAGTATGTTTATTCCAATGAACTGGTACTTACCCTGGATGAGCTGCCTGATCTTGGCAGCTATCCGTTACCCTGATATATGGATACCATATTAAAAAATTACAGAGAGGAATTACTGCAGGAAGTTAATGGTAATATTCTGCCTTTCTGGCTGCAAAATGTAGTAGACAGAGACAAGGGTATTATTTATGGTTCAGTCAGCCGGAACGGAGAACCGGTAAGCGGCGCTGTTACAGGTGCGGTTATGTGTGCGCGGATAATCTGGACTATGTCTCATGCATTTATCAGGGATCCCCGGCCGGAATATAAAAGAGCTGCTGCTATTGCCTGTGATTTTTTTATAAAGTATTTTTGGGATACGAGTTACGGCGGTGTGTACTGGAGTATCAAGGCTGATTTGAGTCCGGCTCTTGCCAAAAAACAGACCTATGCCCAGGCTTTTGCTCTTTATGCATTCAGTGAATATTACCGGGCGTTTAAAAAGCAGCCGGCTCTGGATCTGGCCTTGACCCTGTTTGAACTGATAGAAAAGCATTGTTATGACCGGCAGAATGAAGGTTATCTGGAAGCCTGCAGTGTTAACTGGGGTCTGACTGAGTCTATGAGTTTAAGCGATAAGGACCTTAACGCGCCTAAAAGTATGAACACTCATCTTCATATTTTGGAAGCTTATACTAATTTTTTACGGGTTAAAAAGTTTCCGGCGCTGCAGAAAGCTCAGACCAGACTTTTGCAGACTATGCTTAAATTTATTATCAATCCGCGACAGCAGCATTTTCAGCTTTTTTTTAATAAGCAATGGGAATCCTTAAGCAGTTCTATATCACCGGGCCATGATATTGAGGGCAGCTGGCTGATTGTTGAAGCAGCCGGGGTGCTTGAAGATAATGTACTTTTGCAGCAGACACAGGCTACAGGTCTGAAAATGGCTGCAGCTGTAGCAGACAAGGCTATTGATGCCCGCGGCAGTCTGATACCTGAGATAGGTGCAGACGGCAGCAAAACCGTCAACAGAGAATGGTGGCCGCAGGCAGAGGGGATGGTTGGGTTTGTTCAGGCCTGTCTTTTGAATGGTGAAAAAAAATATTTACAGGCAAGTTTGGATTTATGGCAATATATTAAAAAATATTTGATTGATAGTAAATACGGCGGCTGGTACTGGGGTGTGGATAAAAATGGTGAGCCGTACAACCTGGAAAAAGCCGGTCTCTGGAAGTGTCCGTATCATAATGCCCGGGCTTGCTGGGAGACCGCTGACCGTCTAAATAAAATATTGGAAAACTGAATGTCACTATATAAGCAACGTAAGACAAAAATATTAAAAAAACATAAAAAGTTACTTAAACGTAAAAATAAACCGGTTATGCCGGGGAACGGGATATATTATCGTTACCGCTATCCGGTTTTAACCGGGGAGCATACCCCCCTTATCTGGAGATATGATTTTAATGAAAAAGATAATCCCTTTTTTATGGAGCGTAACGGCATAAACGCGGTTTTTAATCCAGGGGCCATCTATCTTGATGATAAAATATATTTAGTAGCCAGAGTGGAAGGGATGGATCGTAAATCTTTTTTTGCTGTAGCGGAAAGTAAAAACGGTGTTGATAATTTTCACTTTTGGGATTATCCGGTAAATCTGCCGCAAACAGATAAACCGGATACCAATGTTTATGATATGCGTTTGACTTGTCATGCGGACGGCTGGATTTACGGTCTGTTTTGTACTGAAAGGGCCAGCGACGATCATGATGGCGAGAGCGGGTTTGCGGCTACGGCTCAGTGCGGTATTGTCCGCACCAAAGATTTGAAAGAGTGGGAAAGATTACCCGATCTTAAAACCCCTTCTCCTCAACAGCGGAATGTGGTATTACATCCGGAATTTGTTAACGGGCAATATGCTTTTTATACCAGACCCCAGGATGAATTTATTGACGCTGGTTCCGGAGGAGGGATTGGCTGGGGCACCTCAGCCAGGATGGATCCGGCTGTAATTGAGAAAGAAACGGTAATTGATAAGCGGTTATATCATACTATTAAAGAGAGTAAAAACGGACAGGGCGCTGCTCCGCTTAAAACCGGTCAGGGCTGGATTCATCTCGCGCATG
>CAZFAK010000267.1:0-3962 GCA_964517045.1 uncultured Spirochaetia bacterium
ATTACACCAGTAAGAGGCATTTCGGGGAATTCGGCGGCCGATATGTACCGGAGATGCTTATACCTGCCCTTGATGAACTGGAGGCTGTTTATAACCGTATGCGCAAGGACTCCGGATTTAAACAAAAACTGCAGGATCTTTTTCATAATTACAGCGGCCGCCCCACACCGCTTTATTTTGCTCAAAACCTTACCCGGAAACTGGGCGGGTGCCGTATTTTTCTGAAACTGGAAGGACTTAATCATACCGGCGCGCATAAGATCAATAATACGCTGGGTCAGATACTGCTGGCAGAAGCAATGCAGAAAAAAAATATTGTAGCTGAGACTGGTGCGGGTCAGCATGGTCTGGCCACTGCTACAGTATGTGCCAAGTTCGGGTTTAATTGCAGGATATTTATGGGGGAAGTGGATATCAAACGACAGTATCCCAATGTTTACGCTATGAAACTGCTGGGCGCAGAGGTAATACCGGTAAAAGACGGCACCAGAACCCTTAAAGATGCGGTTAATGCTTCGCTTAAATACTGGATCGAGCATCTGGATACAACCCATTATCTGCTGGGTTCTGCTCTGGGACCTTACCCCTATCCTGTAATTGTAAGAGATTTTCAAAGTGTTATTGGTAAAGAAGTTAAAACGCAGCTGGGGGAATACGGTGTGTCCCGGCCTGATTATCTGGTCGCCTGTGTCGGTGGAGGTTCCAATGCTCTTGGCCTCTTTTATCCTTTTCTCTCCGGGAAAAATATCTCTTTTATCGGTGTTGAGGCTGGCGGTAAGGGAGAGGGGCCGGGTGAAAATGCTGTTCGTTTCAAACCTGCAGCCGCGGCCGGGATAGTACAGGGATATAAATCTTTTTTTCTCCAGAATGAAGAAGGACAGGTACTTCCCACCCATTCAGTCAGTGCCGGTTTGGATTATGCCGGCGTAGGTCCGGAACTGGCCTGGTTATACAAACAAGGCAAAATATCCTTTACTAAAGCAGACGATAAACAGGTACTGGAAGCGTTTAAAATATTGGCGCAAACTGAGGGTATATTACCGGCGCTCGAGTCAGCCCATGCTGTAGCTTATGCTCTGCAAAAAGCGCCGCAATGTAAAAAAAAGGAAACTATGATCATCAATATCTCCGGCCGCGGTGATAAAGATATCTTTATTACCGCACCTGCTCTGGATAAAGCAAACTGGACCGCTTTTTTAAAAAATGAAATAAACAATGCTTAGCAAAATCACAAACCAACTGCAGAGAAAAAAACCTTTGAAGCTGATGACCCATGTAGTAGCCGGTTATCCGGACATGGCAACAACTGTACAGACAGTAAAACTTATGGAACAATGCGGTGTTGATATAATTGAAATACAACTGCCGTTTACTGATCCTATAGCAGACGGCCCTACCATTCTTAAGGCCTGTCAGAAGAGCCTTGATAAGGGTACGACTGTTAACCATTGTTTTGACCTGCTGGACGCTTTGCAGGATGTACATATTCCTTTATTGTTTATGACTTATTTTAATATTCCTTATCGTTTCGGAATAGAAAAATTTATTAACCTGGCGGCAAAAAAGAAATTATGCGGATTGATTGTGCCGGATATACCTTTTGATGAACCGGAAGGTTCTTTCTTCAAAAAAACAGTAGCCGCAGGTCTGGCCCCGGTTATGGTGGTGTCACCGACAACCGCTAAAAAGAGATTGGAAACAATTACCAGGCATGGCCGCGGTTTTATATACACTACTCTAAAAACCGGTATTACCGGCGCTTCCGCCAGTATCAGCCGGGAGGGACTGGATTTTATCAACTATCTGAAAAAAAAATCCTCTTTACCAATAGCAGCCGGTTTTGGCATTTCCACTACAGAACATTTACAGTTGTTAAAGGGCAAAATCGATATGGCTATAATAGGCAGCAAGCTTATTAATGATTTTAATAAAGGAGGGTTGTCTGCTGTGGCAGCATTTCTTAAAAGCTGCCGCCGGGTCTGTGAAGCACGCTGAGCTTAATCTACTTCAACATATTTTTTTCTTATGCGGGAATACTCCCGCTGTTTCTTTTTATCATAGATACAGTAACGGTTTTTGCCTTCATATTTTGCTTCGTACAAAGCGTTGTCTGCTTCCTGCTGCAGGTCTTTATAAAGATTGCGCATGTCGCTTTTACAAACTTCACTGAGTTTGTCAGCGCTGAGTGAAAGCGTGGTAAGTCCGGCACTGACTGTAACGCCGAGGAATTTATCTTCATAAGGCACACTTAGATCAGTCACAGCATTAAATACTTTTTTAATAACAACCTCTGCTCCTTTTTTCTCTGTGGAAGGCAGCATCAGATCAAACTCCTCACCGCCGAAACGGATGCAGAAATCGGTTGGCCGTGAATTTTCTTTTAAGATAAAAGCCAGAGAATGCAGTACCTGGTCACCAATATCATGGCCGTATTTATTATTGAATACGGAAAAATCATCCACATCAAAACGGATATAGGAGAGGTCAAAAAAAGCATTATCTTTTTTATCAAGAGCGCGGGAGACACTTTTGAGAATATTGTCCAGATAACTGTCTTTATACTTTAGAAGTCCGGTCTTACTGTCAAGATTTATCTCTGTTTCCAGAAGTTTGTTTTTTTCCTGGAGGGTAAAATGGCTGATCTTCATTTCCCTGAGTATATCAATAGCTTCATCCATATCTTCGGCAGGAGGGTCCTGTTTTAACAATAAAGCCATTACCCGGGCCGCGTTTATATCAAATTTACCAAGTGAGTTTTTAGCTGTTTTACCAAGAGACTTTTTATCTGTCATTTATATACCCGCAGTAAACTATTGTAATATTATATCATAAAAAAAAATATAAAAAATTAATAAAATTTTTATTCGGGAAAAATATTACTGGTTGGTGTATTTTTTTCTTATATCCGCATATTTGTTTTTTTTGTTGTCATGGTAGACCCGGAAGCAGTTTTTACCCTGATATTTGGCCTCGTATAAAGCATTATCAACTTCCTGCTGCATCTTTAAATAACGTTTTTTTATTTTTTCCGCAGAGAGACTTTTTAATTTAATTAAAGGAATATTGGTACTGGTAACGCCGCCGCTTACCGTTACTTTAAGAAACTCATCTTTATGCTCAACCCCGACCCTGCTGATGGCTGCAAAAAGTTTATCAAGATAAGTTAGAGCCCCTTTACGGCCGGTATTTGGCAGAAGGATATCAATCTCTTCTCCGCCAAAGCGGATAATGTAATCAGTAGGCCGGGAAAGTTTTTTTATTGCGGTTGAGACATTTTTAAGGACAACGTCACCGATATCATGACCGTATTTGTTGTTAAAAATACTGAAATCATCAATATCGATACGTATATAGGAGATTTCAAAATTTTTTTTATTGTTTCCTTCAAGGGTGCGGGAGGCGGTTTTGATAACCTGTTCCAGATAATCATCACGGTAGATAAAAAGGCCTGTTTTTATGTCAATATTTACTTTTTCCTCAAGTACGGATATTTTACTGAGCAGACTGTAGTGTTCCCATTTTAGTTTATTTAAAAGTTCAGCTACCTCTTCATCAACAACGCCCTCCAATTCCAGTAACCGGGCCATGATTCTGACATTGTACAGGTCAAAATTTTCAATATCAGTACGCGGTTTGTTCATATTTATGTTATATCATAATCTAATAGAAAAGGCAAATAGAAAAAAAAAGAGGGCCGGGAAGTATCTTTATCCGGTGTATTTTATGGTGAGAATAGTCATGTCATCATGCTGGGGAGCTTCACCTATAAATTCAGTAATATCATTCATCAGGGCTTCGGTAATTCCCTGGGCATTTTTATTGGCATTATTTAAAAGAACTTCTTTGATTCTTTCATCACCGTACTCTTCCTCTTTTATATTGCGGCCTTCAGTTATGCCGTCCGTAAAAAAGCACATAAAATCATCACGGTCAAGTCCGCCCTTTATTTCCTCATATTCGAT
>CAZFAK010000268.1:0-3917 GCA_964517045.1 uncultured Spirochaetia bacterium
TTCCCGGTATTTTTTATTTTCCCTGGTTAATCTTTGTTCTTTTAATACTTTTTCCAGAGTAAAGGTAAGCAGTGACATGTCTTCAACCGGTTTCGGAATATAATCAGCAGCACCCAGATGAATGGCTTTGACCACCTCTTTAACACCGCCGATACCGGATATAACAATAACCGGCAGATCCGGTCTGTATTTTTTTACATTCTCTAAAAACCAGAAGCCGTCCTTTTGCGGCATATACAGATCACAAAGCACAATGTCAGGATTGTTTTTACTTAAAAGCGCAAAGCCTTCCTGCCCGTTAGCTGCTTTTATTACCTTATAGTTATTATCTGCTAAAAAAAGACTGAAACTTTCCCGTACGCTATCTTCATCATCAACAACTAAAACAGAAGCAGCCTTGTTATGGGGTTGTTGCCTGAACATATCTAAATTATAGTAAATTTATTACGAATTTCAAGTAAAAAAATTAATTATGTGAAAAAACTGAAAGTTTCGTCATTAAACCCGGGCAACTCCTCATGTCCATATTCAGGATAGATGCGCATCTGCTTGACAGAAGTTATTTTATTGTAGACAGCAAACTGCGTAGAAGGGGGACAGATAGTATCGGCAAGGCCAATACCATGTAATACTTCAGCTTTAACACGTACTGCCAGATGCTGAATATCAATATATCCCAGTTTATTAAATATATCATCCCTTTTTTCCTGTCTGGGATCAGCATAGCGGAAAAAATCCTTTAACTCCTTATAGGCATTTTCACAAAGATCCAGTTCCCAAACCCGTTTATAATCTGCCAGAAAAGGAAATTTATAAGCTATCTTTTTTACTGCCGGTGCCAGGGCAGCACATGCCAGGGTCAAGCCGCCGCCCTGGGAACCGCCGCTGGCGTATATTTTTCCGGAGTCAACATTATCCTGAGCCATGGCAATTTTAACCAGTAAAGCTGTATCCAGAAAAACATGCCGGTAAAAAAGATCTTCCGGTGATGCCTGCAGTCCCCGCACAATATGACCATGCAGAGTATTTCCCCTGACCGGCCGGGTGTCATGCGAGAGACCGGCCTGTCCCCTGACATCAAGAGCAAACACATGAAAACCGTATAAAGCATAATGCAAATACCTGCTCCAGTCACCGCTATGACCGCCGTAGCCATGAAAAAAACAGATAGCCGGCTGCGGTTTGCTGCCGGCCGGCGGCTGTAAATACCTGGCGTAAACCCGGGAACCGCCAGTAGCGCTAAAATAAAGATCATTACATTTTATACCTTTAATCTGAAAAGCAGCCGGTTTGATTTCTACCCGCGGGTCCAGATCTTGCATCTCCTGCAAAGCTTTGTCCCAATATTCATCAAAATCCTCCGGTTTGGGATTCAGGCCCTGGTATTTTTTTAAATCCGGTAAAGCGTAGTCAAATACAGCCATCTATTTTCCTTTTAGATGTTTTTCCCTTTCCCATAAAGTGGGGTGAGAGTAATAAAAAACCGAATAGGCCCGGGCAGGCGTAAGATTAGTCAGGTTTTCCCGCGATAAAATTTTCAAAGCATTAATAAGCGGTTTTTTACGGCGCATAACCTTAGCAGTATACCGGTCTGCTTCATATTCGTGTTTGCGGGAAAAATAATTACTTACAGGATCCAGCCAGAAAGTTATCAGAGGACTGAATATGGAAAAAAGAACCAGGACCGGTACCAGGGCACCGCTGTGAGCTGTAAAGGAAAACTGGTTATAAAAAGCACCGGAATGCAGTAACAACTCTATAATATAGAACATGATCAAGGTAAACACAAAACTGAAAAGCAGCCGTTTCCATATATGTCCCTTTTTATAATGTCCGATCTCATGCGCCAGTACTGCCTCCAGCTGCGGCGCCTTTAACTGTTTAATAAGTGTATCAAAAAGGACAATACGCCGCATCCGGCCCCAGCCAGCGAAAAAGGCATTGGAATGGGCTGACCTTTTACTGCCGTCCATCTCATATATGTTGCGGGTCTTGAAACTTACCCGCTGCGCCAGTTTCAGCAGACGGCGCCGTAGTCTTTTGTTTTTCAGTTCAGTAAATTTATTGAACAGCGGCATAATAAAGGAGGGGTAAACTACCTGCATTATGATTTGAAAAATAATAACCGCAGCAAACCCCCATAACCACCAGTACTGACCGGTCCAGTCTACCAGTTTGATCAGCAATAGTACCAGCGGATAACCAATAATAACAGCCAGTAGTATCATTTTAACTTTATCAAGCAGCCATAATTTCAGGCCTGACTTGTTAAAACCAAAACGTTCTTCTATGACAAATTTGCTGTAATAGGCAAAAGGCTGCTCCAGCAGCATAAAAATAAAAGCTAATATAAAAAGATAGGCAGCACGGCTGAAAAGCGTATCCCCCAGGTTTATTAAGACCTGATCATATAAAAAAGCAAATCCGGCTAATAAGATAAAAAGTAAAAGTATTATACTGTCATATATCTCTTTAATGACAGCAAATCTGCTTTTGGTTAGAGTATAGTTTACTGCTTTTTGATAGGTTTTTTTGTTCATTACCCCTTTTAAATCCCGGGGTAAACGACCGGCATGACACTGTACATTATGCTGGTTTACTAATTCAAGTATTATTTTAGCTGCTGTTTTCAACCCCAGCAGTATAAGAACAACTTTAAAGTACAAATACAACTCCTTAAATGATCTGGTATATGGTATAATGATTTAAACAGTATAGCAAGGCTGATAAATTTGCTGCTTTTATTTTAAGACAACAGGCTGCTTTTTAGTTCCATAAAAAAAAAACTACCAATTATAAATCAGATAAAATACCTGCTTAAAAGTTAAACAGACCGTATAAATTCAATAAAACCCGGCCCATGCCTGCGCGTTCAGCATTAAATTCCCGGTACTTTCGGCCCTGGAACAGATAAACGCTGAAGCCAGCCTGCAAACCGTTTAAAATTTCATATTTAAAATAAGGATAAAAGATAAAACTATTATCATTCAGATTGACAATGCCGCTTACCCCGAAATTAAGCTTGTTGTAGGTAAGAATATTAAAATCTGCTGCCAGATAGTGTTCAGCCAGAGTCATACGCGCTTTACCCGCAGATAACAGCTCACTGTAATTTTTATAGTTTTTTTTGCCGCTGCTGTCATAAAAATATTCCGCTGCTATAAAAAAATATTTAGCAAAAGAGTAATCAACTCTGAACGCACTTTTAAAAATATTGACATCTTTACTTTTAAAAAAATCCTGCGGATTTTTAAAACGGTAATAGATCTCTCCTGATAAGCCGATCAGTATATCACCCTGGAAAGACAAACCGAGAAGTTTATAATTCTCAGCTCCCCTGTAAGCACTGACAACTCCCAGGTCAAAAGAACCTATATGCGCTTCCAGCCGGGCGGCCAGACTGCAGTCGCTCCAGTCAGCAGCCGGAATCATAAGTAATTCCGCAGAAGACAGATTATTGATATAATATTTTACAGAGAGAGCATCTATACCGGTAAAAGATAGAGCATGTCTGAGAAAGGTTTGCGGCTGAAAAATATCAAGAGGACGGAATACCTTGTTGACCCCCCACTGGGGTAAAAAACGTCCGATACTTATTTTAAAATCACCAGGATTAAGATACAAAGCCAGGGTATTAATACTGAGCAGATCATTAACAGTTGCTGCAGTTAAAAAAGAGCCGGCAGGACAGGTATAGGCAAGCTGAATATCACCTTTAAATTTAACCGCTGCATGCGACTGCGCCAGCAATAGTAAATTCAAAGCACTGTAGGAGCTGAAAGCATTATATTTACTGCCGGCAGAATTGGTATTGGTGCCGGGCATACTTCTGTTAAAAGCGGTAAAAAACTGCTGATAAAACCTGCCTCTGAATACGGGTTCAGCTGTTAAACAGCATAAAAAAAAAATAAGAAAAA
>CAZFAK010000269.1:0-3582 GCA_964517045.1 uncultured Spirochaetia bacterium
AGGCCTTCTGGGACTGATACAGGTTAATATCCAGAGGAAAGGAAGCGGCCGCAACCACTATATCAGCCTGCTGTTTTACCGGAACCGCGTATAATGCTGCGGCCCGGCTGACAGCTCTCGCAAACGAGCAGCGAATATCACCGCAGGACGCAGCATGAATATGATGCTCGCTGTCCAGCACTGTCTGAATAGAAAATATATTTTTATCCTTTAACAGATCCAGCGCTGCATCCATATCCTCATGTACGGGATTATGGGTCAGCGTCAGCGGTTTTGCTCCCGGTTTTAAAGCAAAACTGTGATTAGCTTCAATTGACTCATAAGCAGCAACGCCCGGTAAAAAACTTTTTCTGCCGCCTGAATAACCGGCAAAGTAATGCGGTTCCACAGAACCGATTACTATTACATATTCCGCCTCGGTCAAAAGCCGGTTAAAATATACCCTGGTTCCGTAAGGAGTGGTACCGCTATACTGCATATCTGCCCGGTTACGGCTGTTATGGCTTATAATAGAACTTTTAAAACGCTCATAATGCTTACCGAAAATCCTTTGGTATTCTTCCGCCAAAGGAGCGCGGTGAATACCCGTAGCAATTAGAAAGGTTACCTGTTTGGACTCCAGCAAGGGCAGAATAAGATCCAGAACCCTGGCCGTAGGTGTAGGCCGGGTGCCGTCATTAACAACAAGCAGCAGTTTATCGCTTTGAGCTGTAAAATCCCGGAAAGATACACTCCCGGACGGAGCACCAAGCGCCTGTTTTAAAATATAAGCATCATTGGTAGTTTTTACCGGATTGGGATCAATGATACGGCTGAGATTTTCAGAAGCTACTTTTATATTAACAACAGAATTATTGTAGGGAAGGCTGACATTGGTCATTAAAATACCGGTTAATGCCTGTTACATGTTGGCTACTATGGCCCGGGCAAACTCTGAGGTTTTTACTTTAGTGGCGCCTTCCATCTGTCTTTCAAGATCATAGGTAACTTTTTTTTGTTTTATGGTTTTGGTTAAAGCTGACTCTATCAGGGCAGCAGCCTCATGCCACTGCATATACTCAAACATTAAAATACCGGAGCGCAGTAAGGAAGAGGGATTTACTTTATCCATACCCGTATATTTGGGAGCAGTTCCATGCGTAGCTTCAAACAGACCGATATAATCACCTATATTGGATCCGGGCGCCATTCCCAGACCGCCTACCTGGGCTGCACAGGCATCAGAGAGATAATCACCGTTAAGATTGGGACAGGCCAGAATGTCATACTCGTCAGGACGCAGTAAAACCTGCTGAAATATACTGTCTGCTATTCTGTCTTTGATTAGTATTTTACCGGCCGGCATATTGCCGTTATATTCATCCCAAAGCTCCTGCTCGGTAACTATATGTTCACGAAACTCTTCCCGGGCCAGTTGATAGCCCCAGTCGCGGAAGGCGCCTTCGGTATATTTCATTATATTGCCTTTGTGCACCAGGGTAACCGACTTGCGCTGTTGGGTAACGGCAAAACTGATCGCTTTTCGTACCAGCCGTTTGGTGCCGCTGACACTTACAGGCTTGATACCAATACCGCTGTCAGGGCGGATCTTCCTGCCAATTTTATCACTGATAAAATCGATAACAGCAGCAGTATCCTCTTCTCCTTTCTGAAATTCTATACCGGCATATACATCTTCGGTATTTTCCCGGAAGATAACTACATCAAGCTTTTGCGGCTGTTTAACCGGAGACGGTACACCCTCTATCCATTTAACCGGCCGGACACAGGCATATAGATCCAGCATCTGACGCAGAGCTACATTCATAGAACGGAATTTTTTAGTAATATACTCTGACCCGCATTGGGAACATTTTAGCGGCCGGGGAGCATCAGGGCTTCCCTGTTCAAGAGCGCAGCTCATACATACATAAGGATATTCTCCTACCGGGGTAGTTAAAGGACCTTTGATGGCGATCAGATAAGTACGTATAGCTTTGAGCGTATCCTCAGGCAGAATCTGATCCTGACCGTATTGCTGCAGGGCATCAAGTCCGGCATAAAGCCGCATCCAGGCTATTTTTTTTTGCCCCTGGTATGCTTTTTTAACTGCTGCATTAAAAACCAGTTCACAGGCCTTCCAGATGTCCGGGCCCATACCATCGCCTCTTATAAAAGGAATAATCGGATTATCAGGTATAACCATTTTACCGTTTTCCACTTTTACAGGTTTTCCGTCTGCCGGAGGTGTTAGTTTAGCAAATGAGCTCATTTTTTACTCCTGTTTATTTTTTTTGTATAGTTCAGCAAGCCGCCGCTGAAAATAATATTTTTCTGCCTTGGCGTTAAGGCGTAATCAAGTTTGATCTGAAAATTTCCGCTCTTATTAAGAACTGTTATTTTTTCATTATGTTTTAACTGCCGCTTTATATCCGGGAAAGCAAGCTGATCACCTTTTTTAAGCCGTTTATAATCCCCTTTATCAGCAAAAACAAGCGGCACAATACCAAAATTAATAAGATTGGCAGTATGTATTCTTTCCAGTGACTTGGCAATAACCGCTTTTACGCCCAGATACATAGGACACAGGGCCGCGTGCTCCCTGCTGGAGCCCTGGCCGTAACTATAGCCGGCAATAATAAAATTCATAATATTGTTTTTTTTATTTTGCAGACACTGTTCGGCAAAAGCAGGATTAAGCTGCTCGAACACATATTTGGCATATTCCGGCACATTGGAACGGTATTTGAGTTTACTGCCGGCCGGCATAATATGATCAGTAGTAATCTTGTCACCTGCTTTTAGCATCACCCGTCCGCTGAGACCGGAGGGCAATGCCTTGTTACGGGGCGGATCACCAATATTAGGTCCGCGGTAAATAGTTGTTTTCGCCTTAGGACTGGCGGGTTTAATTATCATATTATCATCAATTAAAAAAGCTGACGGTTCACTTATCCGGGGAACTGCTATTTTACCCCCCTGCAAAGGATCTTTAAACTTACCGGTCAAAGCACTCAAAGCAGCAACCTGCGGACTTACCAGATAGATCTTTCCGCTTTGCGTACCTGATCTGCCTTTAAAATTACGGTTATTAGTGCGCAGACTGATACCATTGGTGGATGGCGCCTGACCATTGCCTATACAAAAGCCGCAGGTATTTTCCATGATCCGGGCACCGGCATTGATCATATCCGCCATTGCACCATTTTGCGCCAGCATAGCAGCTACCTGCCGCGAGCCAGGAGCCACAACCAAACTTACATTATTATTTATTTTTTTTCCCTTTAAAATACGGGCGGCGGTCATCATATCCTTGTAGGAGCCGTTGGTACAGCTGCCGATACAAACCTGGTCTATTTTTTTACCGGCAAGAGAGCGTACAGTCACGACATTATCCGGACTGTGAGGTTTGGCAACCATGGGCACTACTTTACCAAGATCAATATTTATAACTTTTGTGTATTCAGGCTGCCGGCCCGGTTTTATTTCACGCCAGCTTTTAAGCCTTTGCTGGGCTTTTAAAAAATTTTTGGTTATATTATCACTGGGGAAAAGAGATGTAGTTACGCCCAGTTCTGCGCCCATATTAGTAATGGTGGCGCG
>CAZFAK010000270.1:0-3322 GCA_964517045.1 uncultured Spirochaetia bacterium
ATCATCACGGGTATGTTAAAAGAATTAAAGGTGCAGTATCCTTTCTCTCCGAAAATAAAGTTCACCTGGATATTGTCCTGGGACAGCTGGTTAACCTTTACCGCGGCGGCACTCCGGTAAAGATGTCAAAAAGAAGCGGTGATATTATTACCTTAAAGGAGGTAGCTAAAGAGATAGGCGTTGATGCTTTACGCTATTTTTTAACCATGCGCAGTGCTTCTACTGCTTTTGATTTTGATCTGGAGCTGGCCAAACAGCAAAATGCTGACAATCCGGTCTATTACATTCAATACAGCCATGCCCGCTTAAGCTCGTTAAAAAGTAAAGCCCGGGCTGAAAATATCTCTGCCGTCCCTGCAGCAGATTTTAACTACAGTACCATTGCTGCAGCGGCTACGGACCGAATCGCTGTTCATTTACTTCGATTTCCTGACGAGATAGCAGAGATTGCCTCATCATACGAAATACACCATTTAAATAATTATTTATATGAATTGGCTGCCCTGTTTCACCGCTTTTATAATAAAACGCGGGTCATTAACCCGCAGGATCCTGCTTTATCCGCACAGCTCCTTTATTTTTGTGCAGCAGTCCAGAGAGTACTGGCCCGGGGATTAAAATTGCTGGGTATCGGGGCGCCTGCTAAAATGTAAAAAAAATTTTTTAAAAGTGAGAGTTGGACAATTTTTGACGTATATACAGAGTATAATATCTTAAATGGAGTATAAATTATGAATGAAAAAAAAATGAAAGTTTTGCAGAATACAATTAAAAATCTGGAAAAGAACCACGGCAAGGGCGTTATTATGCGCATGGGCGATAAACCGATACAGGCTGTTGCCAGTATCCCCACCGGGTCTATTGCTCTTGATCACGCTCTCGGTATAGGCGGTCTTCCCAAAGGAAGAGTTGTTGAAATTTACGGCCCGGAATCCTCAGGAAAGACCACCTTGTCTCTGCACGCTATTGCCCAGGCCCAGAAGCAGGGGGGGGTATGTGCTTTTATTGATGCTGAACATGCCCTGGATGTAAACTATGCCCGTGATATAGGTGTGGATGTTGACAATCTTTATCTATCCCAGCCCGGCAACGGTGAGCAGGCGCTGGAGATTGTAGATGAACTGGTAAACAGCCATGCACTTGACCTGATAGCTATTGATTCAGTAGCTGCTCTGGTTCCCCGGGCTGAGCTTGAGGGCAATATGGGCGATGCCCAGATGGCCTTGCAGGCCAGACTTATGAGCCAGGCCCTGCGCAAACTTACCAGCAGTATCGGCCGGACCGGTACCACTGTACTTTTTCTTAACCAGCTGCGTATGAAAATAGGCGTCTTCTTCGGCAACCCGGAAACCACCACAGGCGGCAACGCTCTTAAATTTTATACCTCTGTACGCCTTGATATCAGAAAGATTGAAACCCTTAAAAAAGGCGAAAATATGATCGGCTCCAAAGTAAGAGTTAAAGTTGTAAAAAATAAAATGGCCCCTCCTTTTAAACAGGCTGTTTTTGAAATTCTTTATGGAGAAGGCATATCCAGGGAAGCAGAGGTACTTAACCTGGCTGTTAATCATGATATTATAAATAAAGCCGGATCCTGGTATTCCTATGGCGAAGAGCGTATCGGGCAGGGCAGTGATAACGCCCGCCAGTATCTTATGGATAATCCGGATATATATAAAGAGGTAGAAGAAAAAGTATTAGATAAAATGGGCATAAAAAAGAAGGAAGACTCTGCTGTAAAAAAGGAGCAGAAGCAAACTAAAACAGAAACAGCTTCAAGTGAATAAGAGTTGGTTTGAAACCGGTTTTATAAGATGCATCTAAATTTTACCACCAGATACGGACTGGATTATCCGTCGGGGTTTACTGCTTTTGCTGTAAACAGCAGTTTAAAGAAAAAGGATCCGGACACTGCTTTGCTTTATTGCCCGTGCGGAGCAAACTGGGGAGGGGTTTTTTCCCAAAACCGGTTTCGTTCCTCTTCCCTGGATAATGCTGTCCGTAAAAAAGATGCTTTATGCAAGGCTTTGCTGGTCTGCAGTAAAAACGCTAATGCGGGTACAGGATCTCTGGGAGCTGAAACTGACCGTATTATAATTAACAGCCTGGCGCAGAAACTGGGCATAGGGACGGCTAATGTTCTTGTCTCCTATACCGGGGTGGTCGGCGTCCCTTTCCCCTGGCAAAAAATAAAAGCCAACCTGAATAATATAAGCCAAAGAGCTTTATCCGGTCAAAAGCAAATAAAAACTTATCCGTTTGCTGACGGTATCCTGACTACTGATACTGTACGCAAGCGGTTTGCTGTTAAAGTAAATACACCTCAGGGACCGGTACGGTTTGCCGGCTGCGCCAAGGGTTCGGGCATGATATATCCCAACATGGCTACTATGCTGGCTTATATTACCACTGATCTGGCTGTTACCAATAAACAGCTTCAGTATCTTGTCAGCAATACTGCGGCTGAAAGTTTTAACAGAATTACAGTGGATGGAGATACCTCTACTAATGATACTTTTATAGCTTTTGCCAGCGGCTTAAGCAAAGTAAAATATGCTTCTTATAAAAAGTTGTTTAAAAAGGTATTTAGAGAGATAGCTGTCAGGCTGGCCCGGGCTGTAGTTGCCGATGGAGAAGGTGCAACTAAATTTATTACAATCAGGGTTACCGGCTGCCGCAGCCAGGAGCATGCGGACCGGATTGCGGCGCGGGTAGCCAACTCTTTACTTCTGAAAACTGCTGTTTTCGGCAGTGATCCCAATTACGGACGGATTCTGGCAGCTGTGGGCGCTTGCGGTGTGCCGCTGCGCAAAGAGAAAGTTGCTATCAGTTTCGGTAATATCATATTATATAAAGACAATAAAGTATTGCCTGCCAATATTCATAAGGCAGCGGCTTATCTGAAAAATAAAAATATTATTATAAATATTAATACAGGTGCGGGAAAAGCTGAGAGTATATTCTGGACATGTGATATCAGTTATGATTATGTACGTATAAATGCCGAGTATACTACCTGAAGCTTTAAAGTTATCTGATCATCATCATATAATTCATATAGCTTATGCCGCGGATATATTTATTCCATATTTTTTCCAGCTTATCATTTTTTTTAATCCGGCTGAAATAGTTTTTTAAAATATCCTTGAGCGTTTTTTCCTTTTCAGGTAAACCCCATCCTATATACTGGATATCACTAATGGAACAATGGGTTTTACTATGTTTAGTGGTGTGTTTCAGCATTCAGTAAACTTGCCTTGGTTAAATAGTGTCGATGTTACTGCTTCTGGTTACACAGTTAATAACGAGTTTAATCAATATT